>NZ_JAEEAP010000092.1 GCF_016103465.1 Streptomyces sabulosicollis | reverse complement strand
CCCCCACAGCGGGGCGGTGCGCACCCGGCCGACGTGCCGCGGCAGCTCGACCCGGCCCGCGCCCTCCTGACCGGGACCGCGGCTGAGCGCGTACACCTCGAACTCATGCTGGGCGAGCCCGCGCACCAGCCGGTCGCACCACACCCGCGCATCACCGGTCGCATACGGATAGCCACCCTCCGTAAGCAGTCCCACGCGCATGAGCGCACCCCCGATCTCCCAAACGGGCCGTTCGTCTGCCGCCGTCACCGGCGTCTGCCGCCGTCAGGCAGCGGGAGCACGTTATGCGCGCAGGGCCATGGTGCGACGGACGGTTGTCCGTCGCACCACCGGAAGGGGTGAACGCACGTGACCTATCGGCAATTCAGGCGTTGCGAGGCGCTATATGGGCCGGCACGGGCCCGTCAGCCCTTGGGGAACGGCCAGGCGTTGGGGCGGCAGGTGGCGCCGTCCGTCGACAGGAACTTGGTCTGCTGCATCATCACCGGCGCGAGCGCGCCCTGCTTGGGGCAGATCTCGTGGTTGTGGCCGAGACGGTGGCCCACCTCGTGGTTGATGAGCATCTGGCGGTAGGAGTGCAACTTGTCGTCGCCGAAGGTCTCGGCGCCCTGCGCCCACCGGTAGGCGTTGATCATGACGCGCTCGGTGGACGCCGAGTCGCAGGAGACGTTGTCCTCGGTGGTGTCCAGGCCCGACTTGGCGCACCACGCCGCCGTGGTCCCGGGGCTCGCGAGGGTGATCACGAAGTCCGCATGCCCGGACGAGACCCGCTCGAAGGTGCGAACGCCGCCGTGTCCCCAACTGCGGTCGTCGTTCAGCGTCTTGTGCACGGCCTCGGCGAACAGCTCGCCGTCGAGCGGCAGTCCCTTCTCCACATCGACCCGGTAGCGCAGCACCTGGCCCCGGCCGGGCGCCTTGTCGTGCCCGCCGACGGTCCGGAAGGCCCCGGATCCGCGCAGCTTGGCGTCGAGCGGATAGAGGGCCGCCATCTTCTCGTCGTAGGTGACGGGGGCCGGCGAGCCCGCCGGGGAGGCCGCACCGCGACCGTCGTCGGCGTGGGAGCCGCGGGACGCGGTGTCGCCGCCGCGCTCCGAGCCGCCCTGGGCCTGCGTCTTACCGCCGCCGTGCGGTCCGCTCGCGACCTGTCCGGCCACCACCACGGCCAGCACGGTGGTCACGGCCGCCGCGGCGACACCGGTGAACGTGCGCCCCTTGCCGCCCTTGGCGACACCGCGCGCCCCCTTGCCCGGGGGCTCCTGCCCGCCGCCGCCCGGGCCACTGCCGCCGTCGCCGCCGGAGCCGCCGCCGATCCCCTCCGAGGGGGTGGCCGCCCGCTGGGTACGGCGCTGCGGGGGCACCGCGCCGGGCGCGCCTGCGGCGAAGACGTCGTCGCCGTCGCAGTCCAGGGCGTCGGGGGTGTCGAACGCCTCGATGTACTCCTTGCGCGGGCCGGGCATCAGACCGGCCGCGCCGCCCGTGCCGCCCGTGGTCGGGCGCTGCGGCGGGCTCATGGTGCGCATGCCGTAAGGGGGCCGCGGACCGCCGGGACCGCCGGGTCCACCAGGGCCTCTGAGCCCGCCAGGACCGGCGCCGCGGCCGCCGACCGCGCCCCAGCCGCCGCCCGCCTCGCGCTGCTCGGGATGTCCGCCCCTGGTGCGCGCCGCGGGCCCGCTGGCTCCGTAAGGCAGCCTCGGCACGCCCTGCGGCGGGGTGACCCCGGGATCCGGGGCGCCGGACCCCGGTGCGGCGCGACGGCGCCCGGTCCCCGGTCTGCCGTCGTCGGCCGTGCGGTCGGCGCCGGACGCGCTGTACTCGACGAACTCCGGGCCCGAGCCCCGCCCTTGGCCGGAGCCCGCCGCGCCGGGCCGGTGCTCCCGGCCCTCCTGGCTGCCACGTGCGCTGTGTTTACCCACGCGCCGCACCGCTCCCGTCCACGCCGGACACCGGTACGGCCCCCCGCGCCTCCCGGCTGACCCGGCCATCTCGTTGATCAACGTCATCGAGCAGCTCGCGCATCCCGCGCGCCACCGCTTCGGGATACTCCATCATCGCGACGTGCCCGGCGTCCAACAGCGTCAGCAGACGCGAGTCGCGGAAGGTGGCGTTCGCCCGCTGCGCCATCCTTACGGACACCAACTGGTCGCGGCCGCCGTAGACGAGCAGCGTCGGTGCGAGCACCCGCTCGGCCTGACGCCACAGGGAGTGCTGGCCGCCCAGGGTGTAGGAGTCGACGACACCGCGTGCCGAGCGGGTGAGCGCGTCCCAGAAGTACGGGAGGGCGAGCCGGCGCTCGAACTCCTCCACCGCGTAGGCGAAGTCCTCCCGGGTGACCAGGGACGGATCGCCGAAGGTGAGCAGCATGACCTCGCGGGTGCGCCGCTCCGCGTCCCAGTCCCTGGTCAAGCGGGTGAACAGCCGGGTCACCCCGGGCACCGCGAGCAGGCCGGTCGGCACCGCGGTGCGCTGGGGGCGCAGCTCGGGCAGCGCGGGCGAGACGAGCGTGAGGGTGCGCACCAGGTCGGGCCGTACCGCGGCGACGCGGGTGGCGATCGCGCCGCCCATCGAGTTGCCGACCAGATGGACCGGCCCGCGGTCCTGCGCGTCCAGGTAGCGGATCACGGCACGGGCGTGGGCGGTTATGGAGTAGTTGCCGTCGTCCGGGGGCGGGGAGTCACCGAAGCCGGGGAGGTCGAGCGCCTCGCCCTCCACCCGGTCGGCGAGCAGCTCCATGAGCGCCGACCAGTTCTGCGAGGAGCCGCCAAGGCCGTGGACGAACAGCGCGGGCGGCAGCCCGGAGGCGGACGGCGGACGGCAGCGCACGGTCATCGTGAGCCCCGGAAGGGCGGCGGTCCGCAGCTTCTCACCCGCTCCGACCCGCACGGACCTCGCGGGCGGCACCGCCGCGACGATGCGGGCTTCCGGCGGCTCGGTCGAAGACATGCGGCAATGTTACGAGACGATCACACCCGCGACCGTGTGTTCACGCTCACAGACCGCGTAGCGTCCGAAAGTGACCTCTCCTAGGCTCGTAAGACACAGGGGCGATCACCTTGCCACTGGCTTGCCGCTGATGGCTCGCTGGGCAGCCGTCAGTGGAAAGCCTCCGTAAGTGGGAACCCACCACTGGCGAACCACCGGTACGAAGCCGCCACACGGAACAGGGAAGGGGAGTACATGTCCATCGACCCAACCGACCCCGACACCTTCGAGGACTCCGCGGAGAACACCGACGAGACCGCCGTGCGCGACGTCGAGGCTCCCGAGGCGGACGCCGTGGAACAGCACCGCGAGGTGATTTCCCGCCGCGACGAACGGCCCCGGGTCGACGAGTCCATGGAAGCCAACGAGGCCGACCGGGCGGAACAGGCTCGGATCGTCGAGGAGAACGAGGAGGACTACCGGTGACCAGCGTCATTTGTGGGCTTTTCATAAAGTCCGGTACGTGAAATTCTCCGCACGAACAGCGCGCCGCACTGTTACCCAAAAGTACGATGGCGGGCGCGATGGACATCGTGCACAGGGATCATTCATTGGGAGGCGGCGTGACAGCCATCGAGCAGACCGAGGCGCGCCCACGGGGTACGCGCCTGCCGCGCCGAGCCCGACGTAATCAGCTGCTGGGGGCCGCTCAGGAGGTCTTCGTCGCACAGGGCTACCACGCGGCCGCGATGGATGACATCGCCGAGCGCGCGGGGGTCAGCAAGCCGGTGCTGTACCAGCACTTCCCGGGCAAGCTGGAGCTGTATCTGGCGCTGCTCGACCAGCACTGCGACGCCCTGCTGCAGGCGGTGCGCACCGCGCTCGCCTCGACCACCGAGAACAAGCAGCGCGTCGCGGCGACCATGGAGGCGTACTTCGCCTACGTCGAGGAGGAAGGCGGTGCCTTCCGGCTCGTCTTCGAGTCCGATCTGACCAACGAGCCCGCGGTGCGCGAGCGCGTGGACCGCGTCTCGCTGCAGTGCGCCGAGGCGATCAGCGAGGTCATCGCCGAGGACACCGGGCTGTCCCGGGACGAGTCGATGCTGCTGGCCGTGGGCCTCGGCGGGGTGTCCCAGGTGGTCGCGCGCTACTGGCTCTCCAGCGAGAGCGCCGTCCCGCGGGACACCGCTGTGCAGTTGCTCACCTCGCTGGCCTGGCGGGGTATCGCGGGCTTCCCGCTGCACGGGGCCGAGGGCGGTCACTGAGCGGGGCCGCCGAGCGGATCCGCCGAGCGCGGCGGATGAGCGTCGCCAGCCGGCGGATGAGCGGCCGGGGAGCGTTCCCGGCCGCGAAGGGGCGTGTTCGGGGCGGCGGGCGTGTTCGCTGCGGGCGTGCGCCCGCGGGCCCCGGCGGGTGTTCCGGCCCGGCTAGTGTGTGCTGGGTACAGCGCGGATGGCCGCGCTAGCCCCAACTGACCGTCGGAGGGACAAGGCCGTGGAGGTCAAGATCGGCGTGCAGCACGCGCCCCGCGAGATCACCTTGGAGAGCGGGCAGTCTGCCGAGGAGGTCGAGCGCCTGGTGGCCGAGGCGCTCGGCGGCAAGGCTCAGGTGCTGGCCCTGGAGGACAACCACGGCCGCAAGGTCCTGGTCCCGTCCGACCGGCTCGCCTACGTCGAGCTCGGCGAGCCGACCGCCCGCAAGGTCGGTTTCGGCGCGGCCTGAGGAATTCACCCGGCAGCGGCGGGGTGCGGTGGGCTTTCCCACCGCACCCCGCCGCTGTTTGCGCTCGCCCGCACGCCCCCGGCTCGCCGTGCGCCACAGACCGCCCCCGTGGACAGGGTTGCCTCCGCTCGGCCACGGGTAGGACGGGCACGACCGACACGTGATCACGTATCGGTCCCGGTCCGCTCACGGGAAGGACGCGCCAATGCTGTTCTGGGAAGCGCTCGCCTCGGTACTGATCGGTCTCGTCATCGCGTACGGGGCGCTCCACCGGCTGCCCCGAAGGCTGCCCGCACGGCCCCTCGTCCTGTCCACCGGCCCCGCCGCCGCGCTTCTGGGCGCTCTGCTGACCCACACGGTGCTGGGCTCGGGGCACACGGCGGCGGTGCTGATCGTCGCGCTCGGCTTCGCGGCGGCGCTGCTGTCGCTGCTCATCCGCCCCGCCAGGACGCGCCGCCGGCGTTCCGTCCCGGCGTAGGCCCGAAAGCCGCAGACCCCGTCCGACCGGGCTGTAAGCCCGCAGACCCCGTCCGACCGGGCTCCGGAGCGCCGTCAGCCCCCCGGAGCCTCTCGTTCCGTCGTGGTCCGAACCTAGGCGGCGAGCCCCAGGGCGGCCATCCGCTTGGTGTGGGCCTCGGTGATCCGGGAGAACATCCGGCCCACCTCCGCCAGGTCGAAGCCGTCGGCCAGCCCGCCCACCAGCATCGTGGAGAGCGCGTCGCGGTCCGCGACCACCCGCTGGGCCTGCGACAGCGCCTCGCCCATCAGCCGCCGCGCCCACAGCGCCAGCCGCCCGCCGACCCGCGGATCGGCCTCGATCGCGGCCCGCACCTTCTCGACCGCGAACGAGGCGTGACCGGTGTCGTCCAGCACCTGGAGCACCAGATCGCGGGTGTCGGAGTCCAGCCGGGCCGCGACCTCGCGGTAGAAGTCACTGGCGATCGAATCGCCGACATACGCCTTGACCAGGCCCTCCAGCCAGTCGGACGGCGCGGTCTGGCGGTGGAACCCGTCCAGGGCCGCCGCGAACGGCTCCATCGCCGCCGTGGGCTCCTCGCCGATCGCCGAGAGCCGTCCCCGGAGCCGCTCGAAGTGGTGGAACTCGGCGGACGCCATCTTCGCCAGCTCCGCCTTGTCCTCCAGCGTGGGCGCCAGCTTCGCGTCCTCCGCCAGCCGCTCGAAGGCGGCCAGCTCGCCGTAGGCGAGGGCACCGAGCAGATCCACGACGGCGGCCCGGTACTGCGGGTCGGCGGCCGCCGTGTCCCAGTCCTGGGCGGCGATCCCGGTGGGCTCCGGGGCCTTCTCCCCGCTGCCCTTCCCCGGAGCTGCGTGGTCCCCGGCGCGGTCCCCGGTGGTCGCGGCGGGCGTCTCAGGCGTGTCAGGCGTCTCCATGGAGCGCACAATAGCCCGCTCCGTGCCCCGGGGAAGGCCCTGGTCAGCCATGCCCGCGGCGGTCCCGCACCGGACGGCCCGGTCACAGATGCGCGCTTACGGGGTACAGTGATAAATGCGCCCGTCGAGTATCGGCGGGTTGTTCCACGAATGCGGATGCCCGGTCGGTGGCCCGATCGGCTCCAAACCCGACCGCCCTCCGCGCGGCGCGCATCACCTATGCGCACGGCAGGAGGGACCCGCTCGCGGCGTGAGCGCTCGAGCGAGGGCTGTGGTCCCGCGCCGAACCGGCCATCCCCAAGGCCGGTGCACCCGGGCGCCGTGCGACCCCCTTCGCCGCCTCCCGCCGCGCTCACAGAAGAGGCAAACATCCTGACCACCTTCCGAGAACTCGGGATCCTCCCCGAGACTGCCGAGGCACTGGAAGCCGTCGGCATCACGTCCCCGTTCCCCATCCAGGAGATGACGCTTCCGGTCGCCCTCTCCGGCACCGACGTCATCGGACAGGCCAAGACCGGCACCGGCAAGACGCTGGGTTTCGGCCTCCCGCTGCTGGAGCGCGTCATCGTCCCCGCGGACGTCGAGGCGGGCCGGGCCAAGCCCGAGCAGCTGACCGACGCCCCGCAGGCGCTCGTGGTCGTCCCCACCCGCGAGCTGTGCCAGCAGGTGACCAACGATCTGCTGACCGCCGGTAAGGTCCGCGCCGTCCGGGTCCTGTCGATCTACGGCGGCCGCGCCTACGAACCGCAGGTCGAGGCCCTGAAGAAGGGCGTCGACGTGGTCGTCGGCACCCCGGGCCGGCTGCTGGACCTGGCGGGCCAGAAGAAGCTGCGGCTCTCCGCCGTCAAGGCGCTCGTCCTGGACGAGGCCGATGAGATGCTCGACCTGGGCTTCCTGCCCGACGTCGAGAAGATCATCCAGCTGCTGCCCGCCAAACGCCAGACGATGCTCTTCTCGGCCACCATGCCGGGCCAGGTCATCTCGCTGGCCCGGCGCTACATGTCGCAGCCCACGCACATCCGTGCCACCGCGCCGGACGACGAGGGCGCGACCGTGGCCAACATCACGCAGCATGTCTTCCGCGCCCACTCCCTGGACAAGCCGGAGGTCGTGGCGCGTGTGCTGCAGGCCGAGGGCCGCGGCCTGGCGATGATCTTCTGCCGTACGAAGCGGACCGCCGCCGACATCGCCGACCAGCTCTCGCGCCGTGGCTTCGCCTCCGGCGCGGTCCACGGCGACCTCGGCCAGGGGGCGCGCGAGCAGGCGCTGCGCGCCTTCCGCAACGGCAAGGTCGACGTGCTGGTCTGCACCGACGTCGCCGCGCGCGGCATCGACGTCGAGGGCGTCACGCATGTGATCAATTACCAGTCGCCCGAGGACGAGAAGACCTATCTGCACCGCATCGGCCGTACGGGTCGTGCGGGCGCCTCGGGCACCGCGATCACGCTCGTCGACTGGGACGACATCCCGCGCTGGCAGCTGATCAACAAGGCGCTGGACCTGCCGTTCAACGAGCCGGAGGAGACGTACTCCACCTCCGACCACCTCTACGAGCTGCTGAGCATCCCCCAGGGCATCACCGGTGTGCTCCCGCGTGCCGAGCGCACCCGGGCCGGGCTCGCCGCCGAGGAGATCGAGGACCTGGGCGAGACCGGCGGCCGGGCCGGCCGCGGGCGCGGCCGCGCCGCCGCCCCGGCCACGGAGGAGCGCCCCCCGCGCAACCGCCGGGTCCGGCGCCGCACCCGTGGCGGTGTGGCCCTGGACGGCGCGGGCGCCCCTGAAGGCGCGAAGGCGGCCGAGTCCGCCGCCGACACCGCCGAGGGTGCCACCGAGCCCCGTCGGCCCCGCCGACGCCGCCGTATGCGCGGCGGCATGGCGACGTCCCGCTCCGAGGCGGCCACGGCCGCCGTCGACACGGCGGAGGCGGCCCAGCTGGAGGCGGCCCAGCCGGAGGCGGAGCCCGCCGAGGCCGCCGCCAAGCCGCGCCGCCGCCGCACGCGGGGCGCGAGGGCCGTCGAGGCGGCCGAGAGCGTCACCGCCGAGGCCACGGACACCGCCCACGCCGCCGAGGCGGCGGAAGCCGCGGTGACGGCTGTGACGACGGCGGAGGTCCCGGAGTCCGTGGAGGCCCCCGCGAAGCCGAGCCGCCGCACCCGTGCCAAGGCCGCGGAGGCCGTCGAGACGGCCGAGGGCACGACCGAGGCCGCCGACGCCGCGAAGCCCCGGCGCCGTACGCGCGCCAAGGCCGCCGACGCCGCCCAGAGCGCCGTGGAAGCGGCCGAGAGCGCGACGGACACGGTGAACGCCGCCGAGACCGCCGACGCGCGGCCTGAGGCCGAGGAGGCCGCGGCCAAGCCGCGCCGCCGTACCCGCGCCGCCAAGGCCGACGCCGCCGACGCACCGTCGGGGACGAAGGCCGCGGAGGCCGCCGCGTCCGCTTTGGAGGCCGTCGAAGGCACCACCGAGGCGGCCAAGCCCCGGCGCCGCACCCGTAAGGCCACCGAGGCAGCCCAGTCGGCCGTGGAGACGGCCGAAGGAACGACGGACGCGGTGAACGCCGCCGAGGCCGCCGAGGCCCCCGCCAAGCCGCGCCGCCGCACCCGTAAGGCCGCCGAGACGGCGGAAGCCGCCGTTGAGACGGCCGAAGGCACGGCGGAGGAGGCCCAGCCCCGGCGCCGCACCCGCGCCGCCGCCAAGGCCGACATCGCCGACGCGCGGCCGGAGGCGAAGGCCGCCGAGGCTCCCGCCAAGCCGCGCCGCACCCGTGCCAAGGCGACGAAGGCCGCGGAAGCCGCTGTCGCGACCGCCGAAGGCACCGGCGAGGCCGCCGACGCCGACGGAGCCGCCAAGACCCGGCGCCGCACGCGCGCCACGGCCGCCACGGCGTCCGCGGCCGAGGCCGAGGCCGAGGCCGAGGCCGCGCCCGCCAAGCCCCGACGCCGCACGCGCGCCAAGGCGGCCGAGACCGCCGAGGCCACGGCCGAGGGCTGACGCGGCAGTACGGCACAGCACCCGCCCAGGGGCCCGTTCCGCGACACCGCGGTACGGGCCCCTGGGCGTTCATGTGCCGTTTCCCGCGGGCTGTATAGCCTCGTCCCATGAGCCGGCCGCCCTTTCTCACACTGCCCGCGAGCGCCCGTGCGTACCGCCTCCGGACCGCGCGCGGCGAGTTCGCCGTCCATGACGCGCGGCCCGCTTCGGCGGCGCGCGGGACCGTCCTGCTGGTCCCGGGGTTCACCGGGAGCAAGGAGGACTTCATCGCGCTGCTGGAGCCGCTCGCGGCGGCCGGCTTCCGGACCGTCGCCGTCGACGGCCGGGGGCAGCACGAGAGCCCTGGCCCCCGTAAGGAGGCCGCGTACGCCCAGGACGAGCTGGCCCAGGACCTGCTCGCGCAGGTCACCGCCCTGAGCGCGGCGACCGAGGACCCCGTCCATGTGCTCGGGCACTCGCTCGGCGGGCTGATCGCGCGGGCCGCCGCACTGCGCGACCCGGGAGCCTTCGCCTCGCTGACGATCATGAGTTCCGGCCCGGCGGCCATCTCGGCCCCGCAGCGCGCCCGGATCAAGCTGCTGATCGACGCGCTGACCGTGATGGACATGGAGTCCGTATGGCAGGCGATGCGCGAGCTGGACCCGCCCGAGGCGGCCGACGAGTCGACACCGCCCGGGGTGGCGGAGTTCCTGCACCAGCGCTGGCTCGGGACCGTACCGGAGCAGCTGATCGCCACCGGGCGGCAGCTGTCCGAGGAGCCGGACCGGGTCGATGAGCTGGCGGCGCTGCGGCTGCGCGTCCATGTGCTGTCGGGCGAGGCGGACTACGCCTGGCCGGTGCCGCTGATGGACGAGATGGCCGGACGGCTGGCCGCCCGCCGGACCGTGATCGAGGGCGCCGGGCACTCCCCCAACGCCGAGCGGGCCCATCCCACCGCCGACGCCCTGATCTCGTTCTGGCGCGGCATGGGCTGAGCCGAGGCCCACCCGACCGCGGGCTCAGTACTGCGCCTGCAGATGCTCCCAGAAGCCGTCCCGCAGGGCCCGCCGCAGATCGGCGTGGGCGCGCAGCGAGAGCCGCAGCAGCCCCTCCGCGTCGATCAGCAGCTCCTGGTCCACGGAGCCGGGCAGATACGGATGGCCCGGCAGCAGCTCCGCGAGCGTCTCACGGCCGCGTGAGGACAGCCACTGGGCGGCGATCTGCGCCCCGACGAAGCGCACCTCGTCCCGGGTCGGGGCGGGCCCGCACAGGGGCGCGTCGCCGTTCGGCTCGTAGCCGGTGGCCCGCCGGGTGACGTACGGCTTGCAGAAGTCGAGGTCGAAGGTGCGCTGGCTGTCGACCTCCCACAGCAGCGGCTCGGCCTGGTTGCGCCCGTCGAGCGCCTCGATGCCCCACAGGTGGACGCGCGCCCCGTAGCCCTGGGCCGCCTCGACGGCGGAGACCAGGTCCTCGTCGCCGCCGATCAGCACGGCGTCGCCGATGGCGCGGTGGCGGGCGAGTGACTCCAGGTCGGAGCGGATGAGCGAGTCGACGCCCTTCTGCTGGTTGTTGGCGTTGAGGTTGCCGAGCCGGACCTTGACGTCGGGCAGTTCCGCGATGCCCTGCTGCTCCGGGGTGTGGATCCGGCGCCGGGCGCCGTCGAACCAGTAGACGCGCAGCAGCCTGCTGTCCGGGAAGATCGTGCGCGCCTTGTCGATGAACGCCTCGATGAGCCCCTCGGCGTCCAGCTCGAACGCCCGGCGGTCCTCCGTACCGGCGACCAGACGCCCGGCCGCCGCGTAGACATACCCCGCGTCCACGAAGATCGCGTGGGTCGACGGCGTGGTCGCGACCTCGGCGAGTACGCGCTGCAGCAGCTCGTTCGTGCGCTCGATGCCCGCGACGATCGAGGCGAGGTCTGGTTGGCCCGGAGGCATGGTCTCACTCATACGCGGTTCATTCTCCGGGCGGCTCCGTGAGGGGCACAACCGGACCCCACCCCGGCTACCAGCGGATACTTAGACTGCGAAAAAATTTTATTAGCGTAGGGAATGTTTTCGGGGGACCCTCTGGTTGAACACGTACAGGAGGGCGCGGCAGCGACGCTGCGCGACTCCGTACACATCAGTTCTCCTTCAGGAGGATCAGACGAAGGGAGAAGCCTTGCGCTTCGAGATCATGCGCCTGGACGACATCGATGGCAGCGCCATCGAGAGCACCGTCGTGGACGCCGCCTCCGTCAACCGGATCGTGCAGCAGGCCGCCGCGATCGGCCAGCGCATCTACATCCGTCCAGCCGACACCGCCGCCCGGTAGTGCCGTAAGGCCCTCCCAGCAGCACAGAGCGTCGAGCGCCCCCGTACGTGACGGTACGGGGGCGCTCGCGCGTGTCAGGCGGTGTGGGCCACCTGGATGACCCCGTTGATGATCTGCTGCACCGCGATGGCGGAGAGCATCATGCCGGACAGCCGGGTGACCAGCACCACTCCCCCTTCCTTGATCACGCGAATGATCAGCAGCGAATAGCGCATGGTGACCCACAGCACGGCGTGCATGGCCGCGATCGCGGTCCACACCGCCACCTGATCGCCGATCCCACGGGCGTGCTGGACGGCGAGGATGACCGAGACGATCGCGCCCGGCCCGGCCAGCAGCGGCATGCCGAGCGGGACGAGCGCGACATTGACGTCCTTGGTCTGGGTCGGCTCGTCGTTCTTACCGGTGAGCAGATCGAGCGCGATCAGCAGGAGCAGCAGCCCGCCCGCGATCATCAGCGCGGGGACCGAGACATGCAGATAGTCGAGGATCTGCTGACCCCCGATGCCGAAGACGGCGATGACGCTGAAGGCGACGGCCGCCGCCTGACCCGCCATCCTGCGCTGCACCTTGGCCGGACGGCCCGAGGTCAGCGCCAGGAAGATGGGCGTGATACCCGGCGGGTCCATGATCACGAAAAGGGTGAGGAAGAGGGAGCCGAAGACGGCGACGTCGAACACGGTGAATGGCCTTGCGGGGACGAGCAGCGGTGCGGTGCTGGTGCGGTACGGAAAACGGAGGGGAAGGCGGGGGAAGCGGGCGCGCTCAGCCGCCCGCGCCCGGCACCGGGAAGGCCCCGGTCGCCCGGCGCACGATCTCCCCGTAGACCTCGGGATCGGTCGTGTACTCGCCGAGCCGACAGGTCTTACGGCTGCCGTGGTAGTCGCTGGAGCCAGTGGTGAGCAGGCCGAGCTCGGCGGCGAGACCGCGCAGCCGGGCACGGGTGTCCTCGGCGTGGTCCATGTGGTCGACCTCGATACCGTCGAGGCCCGCCGCCGCCAGCTCGCCGATCGCGCTCTCCGGTACGCACTGGCCGCGCTTGACGGCCAGCGGATGCGCGAAGACCGCGACCCCGCCGGCGCCCTTGACCAGCCGGATCGCCTCGAACGGGTCCAGCTCGTGCTTCTCCACGTGCGCCCGGCCGCCGTCGGCCAGCCAGTCCTGCGTGAAGGCGTCCGAGACGCTCTCCACGACGCCCAGCTCGACCAGCGCGGTGGCGATGTGCGGCCGTCCGACGGCGCCGTCCCCGGCGATCTCCGCCACCCGCTCCCAGGTGATCGGCACGTCCAGCTCGCGCAGCTTCGCGACCATCGCCTGGGCCCGGGGCACCCGGTCGTCGCGCACCAGCTCGCGCTCGCGCGCCAGCTCGGGCTCGGCCGGGTCGAAGAGGTACGCCAGCATGTGCAGGCTCACCCCGTTCAGACGGCAGGACAGCTCGGCGCCGGTGACCAGCGTCAGCCCGGAGGGCAGCGCCTTCGTCGCCTCCTCATAGCCGCCGACGGTGTCGTGGTCGGTGAGCGCGACGACGTCCAGTCCCTGGGCGGCGGCGTTCCGTACCAGCTCGGCGGGGGTGTCCGTACCGTCCGACGCGGTGGAGTGGGTGTGCAGATCGATGCGCACGGCACGGACTCCAAGCTGCGTTCGGGATGGACCGAGGGGACGCCCCAGCATAACCACGCCCGTGCGTGCCCGTTTCAGCGGCCTCTGACCTGTGCATGACCCACCGACGACGGGCGTGCGCCGACGGCGAAGGGCGTCGGGGCGAGAGCGAAGGGCTCAAGGCCAGAGCGAAGGGCTCAAGGCCAGAGCGAAGGGCTCAAGGCCAGAGCGAAGGGCTCAGGGCGAGAGCAGTCTCGGGGAGAGCGCCCCGCAGGGCACCAGGTCGACCTCGGCCCCCGCGTCCCGCAGATCGGTGAGCACCATCTCGTCGTACATCAGCAGCCCGGTCTGCTCGGGCCAGACGACCGCCCACAGCCACAGCCCGCACGCCTCGCCCGCGAAGACCGCACGGTCGTCCGGGGTGCCCTCGACATGCCACAGCGGGGTGGGCCGCCCGGCGGCCAGCACCTTGACGTGCGGTGGCTTGTCCACCCGCATCCCCGGTCCGGGATCGGGCCCCGGGAGGCCCGCGAAACGCGCGCCGAGGCCGACGCCCAGCTCCTCGGCGATCAGCAGCAGCTCTCCCGGGCCGCCCAGCGGTCCGGGGCCGGAGCAGGCCACGGCGGTGGCGCGGCCGCCGCTGCGGTCGTCCCCGGCGCAGGCCACACCGGTGAACAACCAGCCCACGGGCAGCGGCCATGGCATCCATACGGGCACCCGGGCGCGGTTGGTGACCACCACGAGTGCTTCGACGCTCGGCGGGACGACCGGCTGGAGGGGGTGCACCGTGCCGTGCACTCCGCACTGCCAGGAGTCGGCGAAGAGACCGGGCGCTCGCACCCGGCCACCGCACTTCGGGCAACTGGGTTCGCCCCTCATAGGGCCCCACGGTCCTCCCCGGCCGTCGCCGCGTCAAGGACGATCACCCGTCCGGAGGTGACTTCCCGCAACAGTTCCCGTCCGGCCCCGGCGCGGTTCCCGTCCGCCCCCGCTCCCGAGGGCACGCCGGGCCCTCCCCTCGGTGATCAGCCCGACAACGGCACCCCGGGCCGCACCGGGTCGCGCAGATCCGTGCCGTGCCGCAGCCAGCGGTCCTGGAGGGCGCCCGCGCCGTGCACCCGCTTCCACGCCGCCTCGTTCGCGGTCATCGGCAGCATCGGCAGGAAGCGCACCGGCTCCATGGGCTCGAGCAGCTCCAAGTCCTCGACCAGGCCGCCCGGTTCGGCGACGAGGACGGAGGTGAAGGGCGCCCCGGGCCACAGCGGCCCGCCGAGGTCCAGCGACGCGCCGGGGGTCACCACGACCCCCTCGACCTGGGGGGAGGCGGCCAGCACGGCGAGCGGGCGGAGCACCTCGTCGAGGACGGAGAGGTCGGGGCCGGAACCGCCGGCCCGCACGGTCAGCACCAGCTCGGCGCGCGGCCCGCGCAGCGGGTCGGCGACGGCGGCGGTCGGGCTGGTCATCGGATGGTCCGACATGCCGAGGGTGGCATAGCGGATCACGTCGCTGTCATCGCGGAATCGCAGCACCTCGATGCGGTCCGTACCGACGAAGGTGACGGCGGCGCGGGCGTCCGGCTCGCCCAGCGCGGTGATCAACCGGGCCTCGACCAGCTGAAGAACGTCTGACATGCGGTGAGCATAGATCGCGTATCGAACAGGCAAAGCGGCGACGTAACGGTTCTGCCGACTGATAGCCTTAATCCCTGCCCAGGGAGTTACAGATCGTCCCTCACGGGGGACCGGCCGGAGGAGGTGGGGCTGCGGTGGATCCTAGTCGACCGTGCAGTACCGACAGTTCTCCCGTCGTTTCCCCTTGGTATGCGACTTCATGATCTGAGCCTTCCGTACCCCGCCGATCGGCGGTGAAACACGCGAAGCCCCCTCGCATCCAGGGCATCTGACGGTAGAGCGCCTTCGTACCGCTTTGTTCAGTTCCGAAGAACCTTCCGTCAGCGCCATGGCACGGAGCGCCGCCCGCTTTGCGGACGTACGGGCACGGGATGTCGTACGTCCACCTTCCGGGCGCAGCGCTGCGCCGCGCGCCCGCCGCTGACGGCCGGCCTGTGAAGGAGCCCGTCATGTCGATGATCCGTGACCTGCGCGCAGCCGTCCGCCCCGCCCTGCGCCGTTCCCGCGCCGCCAGCGACTACGACGCGACGCGTGACCCGTCGGTCACCAGCGCCGTGGTCGACTGCGGGGTCTACCGCGACGGCGAGCGGGTCAGCGAACACGTGAGCCCGGCGAAGGCCATGGAGCGGGTCCGCGAGGAGGGCGGGTTCGCCTGGATCGGGCTGCACGAGCCGACCGAGCGCGAGTTCGCGGGGATCGCCCAGGAGTTCGGGCTGCACCCGCTGGCGGTCGAGGACGCGGTGCAGGCGCACCAGCGGCCCAAGCTGGAGCGGTACGACGACACCCTCTTCACCGTCTTCAAGACCATCCACTACGTGGAGCACGCCGAACTCACCTCGACCAGCGAGGTCGTGGAGACCGGCGAGGTCATGTGCTTCACCGGCCGGAACTTCATCGTGACCGTGCGGCACGGCGGCCAGGGCTCGCTGCGCGCCCTGCGCCACCGGCTCCAGCAGGACCCGGAGCTGCTCGCCAAGGGCCCCTCGGCGGTGCTGCACGCCATCGCCGACCAGGTGGTCGACGGCTACCTCGCGGTCGCCGACGCGGTCCAGGACGACATCGACGAGGTCGAGATCGACGTCTTCTCGGCCGCGACCTCCCGGCGGGGCGGCGACGCGGGCCGCATCTACCAGCTCAAGCGCGAGGTCCTGGAGTTCAAGCGGGCCGTCTCGCCGCTGCTGCGGCCGATGCAGCTGCTGAGCGAGCGTCCGATGCGGCTGGTGGACCCGGACATCCAGAAGTACTTCCGGGACGTCGCGGACCATCTGGCGCGGGTCAACGAGCAGGTGCTGGCCTTCGACGACCTGCTGAACTCGATCCTCCAGGCCAATCTGGCGCAGGCCACGGTGGCGCAGAACGAGGACATGCGGAAGATCACGTCCTGGGCGGCGATCTTCGCCGTGCCGACGATGATCGCGGGGATCTACGGCATGAACTTCGACTACATGCCGGAGCTGCGCTGGAAGTTCGGCTACCCGACCGTGCTCGTGGTCACGGTGGGCATCTGCTTCGCGATCCACCGCGGCTTCAAGCGCAACGGCTGGCTGTAGGGCCGGACGGCGGGCGGGCCCCTCATCAAAGGCCCGGGTCCGGCCCCTCAAGGTCCGGGGCCGCTGGAGGGGCCGCTGGAGGGCCCTCCAGCGTCCGCCCGAGGGGCCCTTTCAACGCCCTTTGGGGCCCTTGCCGTCCGCCATGATGACCAGCGCGAGCCCGCCGAGGATCACCGCGAGCGCCGGGTAGGCGGCCACGGGCGGCATCTGGCCCAGCCACAGGGCCGCGATCAGGGCCGCCCCCGGCGTCTCCAGCAGGATCGCGGTCGAGGTGACGGACGGGCCGAGGCCCCTGACGACCCGGTTGATCAGGGTGTGCCCCAGCAGCTGCGCGGTGACCGTCAGCGCGGCCAGCCGCAGCCAGGTGGTGCCGCTGTAGCCACCGAGCTGCGCGCCCGCCACCAGACAGGTCAGCAGCAGGAGCACGCTGGTGGTGGCGTAGCAGACGCAGGCGTACGCGGTGGTGCTCACCGAACGGCGCACCTCCGCCCCGAGCAGCACGTACCCGGCCGCCGCGACCCCGCCCAGCAGCGCGAGGGCGTCGCCCAGCAGGGCCCGCGGGGAGGCGGACAGATCGACCCCGGTGAGGATCACCACACCGAGCAGCGCCAGCCCCATGCCCAGCCAGGCGAGCGTGGGCGGGCGGTGGCCGCGCAGCCGCAGCAGCAGCGCCGTCCAGATGGGGGTCGTGGTCACCAGGGCGGTCGAGGAGGCCACGGAGGTCATGTGCAGGCTCGGCAGCCAGGCCCCGAAGTGCACCGCGAGCAGCGCCCCCGCCCCGGCCGACAGCAGCGTCGCCCGGCGGCCCATCCCGCGCAGCTCGCCCCGGTGGCGCCACAGGGCGAGCGGGGTGAGCGCGCCCACCGCCATGGCGTTGCGCCAGAAGGCGATGGCGAGCGCGGGCGCCACCGTCGCGGCGGCCAGCGGCGCGGAGAGCGAGACACCGGCGATGGCGACCGTAAGGAGCGCGATGTCCATGGGACCGCTGTGGAAGCGGCCGCCGTCACCGGATGCGGTGGGGGTGGCGGTGTGGACTGCGGCGCGGGCGGCACGGGCGGTGGGCACGGCGCCAGGGTAAGGCGCGTGGCCATGCGACGGAACTGTCATTTCACGGGCTGGGACGGGGGTATGACTGGCCTAGGCTGTGGGCATGACGCAGACGCCGATGGACCGTGCCCTCATCGAGGAGGCGGCCAAGAAGTCCGCCCTCATCTGGGTCCAGGGCACCGAGGGTGCCCCGCGCGCCCTGTGGCACATCTGGCACGAGGGCGCGGTCTGTCTCGTCGGGGACGGACCCGACGAGCAGCCCCTCAAGGACCTCGGACTGGCCGACGGCGGAACCGCGGCCGTGACCGTGCGCAGCAAGGACAAGGGCGGCCGCCTGGTGAGCTGGCCCGCGCGGGTGGTCGAGCTGGCCCCGGGCGGCGAGGCGTGGACCGCGGCGGTCGACGAGCTCAAGGGCAAGCGGCTGAACGCGTCCGACGCCGACCACATCGCGGAGCGCTGGGCCCGCGAGTGCCGGGTGCTGCGGCTGGAGCCCGCGCCCGGTTCGCTCGCCGAGCACCCGACGGACTCCCTGGCGGCTGCCCCGCTGCCGTCCCCGGCGATCACCCGCCGCCCGATCCCGGCGGCGCTCCCGAAGCTGCTGGCCCGCCGCGGGAAGCGGGTCCGTGACACCCGTAAGGGCGCGTCCTAGCCGACTGGCGATCGTAAGGGCGCGTCCTAGTCGGCTGGCGACCGTAAGGGCGCGTCCCAGCCGACTGGCGACCGTAAGGGCGTGCCGACTGGCGACCGTAAGGACGTAAGGACGGCACCCCGGGCCGTGCGGGGCGCCGTCGGGACCGTTACGGCGTGCGCGGGATCTGCTGCCCGTAGTCGAGCACATGGCCCTTCTCCGGGGCGGTGAGCTCGAAGTGCTTGTTCCAGTCCGCGAGCCGGATCACGCCCGCGCCGCCCGCCCGCTGGAGCCGCAGCGGATACGGCCGTCCCTCCAGGGAGACGTCGAGCGAGCCACCCTCACCGGCCTTACCGGCGCTGATGGTGATCGTCCGCACGCCGTCCAGCCGCCCGTGGTCGCCCGTGGTGATCTTGCCGGGCAGCCCGAGCAACCCGTCGAGCAGCAGCTTCATATCGGTGAAACCGCTGAGCCGCTGGTAGGAGGGGTCGCCGGAGGGGACCTTCACATACTTGTTGTCCAGCTTCCCGGCCGCGTCGTCCGCGCCACCGCCCCCGCTCTCGCCGTTGTGCGACCAGAAGCCCGCGTCGGCCTTGAGGTAGAGCTCCTTGCCGACGCGCAGCAGCTCGAAGCTGGAGCCCTTGGTGGAGACCTGGCCCGCGCCGCCGTCGGCGTTGAGCCGCATGTTCAGCTTGTAGGTGGCTCCGCTGGTGACGAGGTTGCCGGAGAGCCGTACCGACTTGGCGCTGCCGGCCGCCTGCCGGGCCTTGCTCTCGATCTTCGTGGCGGGGAGCCTTCCCACGCCGTTCGTCCCCGCGTCGGGGTCCTTCTCCCCGCCGCCGCCACACGCGGCGAGCGTGGCGGCCAACCCCGCGCACATCGCCGCAACGACAGCCCTGTTCCGGGTGCGCACGTCCGCTCTGCCTCCTGATGCCGGTGCAGTAGGGCAGCGTACCGGTGCCGTCCCGCGGTGTCCGCAGGGTGCCGCGACCCCCTCGCCCGGCGGCAGGGCAGGTGCGGGCACGTTAGCCTGAACCCGGTGAAGAGCGGATCATTGCCTTGAATAACCCCGAAACCTGACAAGCAAGCCCCACATACGAGGGGAGGCAGGGCATGCCGGCAGGTGCCCCCCGGGTCTTCGTCTCGCATCTCGCGGGCGTCGCCGTCTTCGACCCGAACGGCGACCAGGTGGGGCGGGTGCGCGACATCGTGGCGATGCTGCGGCTGGCCGGCCGCCCGCCACGGGTGCTCGGCCTGGTGGTCGAGGTGGTCGGCCGCCGCCGGATCTTCCTGCCCATGACGCGGGTGACCGGAGTGGAGTCCGGCCAGGTCATCACCACCGGCGTGCTCAACATGCGCCGCTTCGAACAGCGCCCCACCGAGACCCTGGTCCTCGGCGAACTGCTCGACCGCACGGTCCGCCTGGTCGAGACCGGCGAGCCGGTGACGGTCCTGGACGTCGCGATGACCCAGCTGCCCGCGCGGCGGGACTGGGAGGTCGACAAGGTCTTCGTACGCCGCGGCAGGACCGGCGCGCTGCGCCGCCGCGGCGAAACGCTGACCGTGGAGTGGTCGGCGGTCACCGGCTTCTCGCTGGAGGAGCAGGGGCAGGGTGCGGAGAACCTGCTGGCCACCTTCGAGCAGCTGCGCCCCGCCGACCTGGCCAATGTGCTGCACCACCTGTCCGCCAAGCGCCGGGGCGAGGTGGCGGCCGCCCTGGACGACGAGCGGCTCGCGGACGTCCTGGAGGAGCTGCCCGACGACGACCAGGTGGAGATCCTCGGCAAGCTCAAGGAAGAGCGCGCGGCCGACGTCCTGGAGGCCATGGACCCCGACGACGCGGCGGATCTGCTCTCCGAGCTCCCCGAACCCGACAAGGAGCGGCTGCTGGACCTGATGCGCCCCCGGGACGCGGCGGACATGCGGCGGCTGATGTCGTACGAGGAGGGGTCGGCGGGCGGTCTGATGACGACCGAGCCGATCGTGCTGCGCCCGGACGCCACCGTCGCGGACGCGCTCGCCCGGGTGCGCGACCAGGACCTGACCCCCGCGCTCGCCGCCCAGGTCTACGTCTGCCGCCCGCCCGACCAGACGCCCACCGGGCGCTATCTGGGCATCATCCACTTCCAAAGGCTGCTGCGCGATCCGCCGTTCACCCTCGTCGGCGCGGCCGTCGACACCGATCTGCCGACCCTGCCGCCGGACACCCCGCTGCCCGTCGTCGCCGGCCATCTGGCCACGTACAACCTGCTCGCGGCACCCGTCGTGGACGAGACCGGCTCCCTGCTCGGCGCGGTGACGGTCGACGACGTCCTGGACCACCTGCTGCCGCCCGACTGGCGGGAGCGCGAGCTGCACGCCGTGGCCCTTCCGGAGGCCGCCGATGGACGGTGACGGCGGCCGTCTGGACCGGCCCAAGGCGCGGCGGCGCAGCCCGCTGCCGCGCTGGGACCCCGAGGCGTTCGGCAAGGCGTCGGAGCGGATCGCGCGGTTCCTGGGCACCGGGCGGTTCATCGCCTGGATGACGGTCTTCGTGGCCTTATGGCTGCTCTGGAACAGCCTGGCGCCGCCGCGGCTGCGGTTCGACCCCTTCCCGTTCATCTTCCTGACACTGATGCTCTCGCTCCAGGCGTCGTACTCCGCCCCGCTGATCCTGCTGGCCCAGTACCGGCAGGCCGACCGGGACCGGGTCAACCTCGAACGGGACCGCAAGCAGAACGAACGGTCCATCGCCGACACCGAGTTCCTCACCCGGGAGATCGCGGCGCTGCGGACGGGCCTGGGCGAGGTCGCCACCCGCGACTGGCTCCGCGACCAGCTGGCGGACCTGCGGCAGGGGCCGGACGGCGGGCGGAGCGCCCCGCGGCCGGGCGGCCACGGCGAACCCCGGCCGAGTGAGGAACGCGACCGCTGACGGCCGCCCGCGCCGCGCCCGCGGCGCCGTACCATCTCCGTATGGCTACCGACACCCTCCCAGCGCCGAGCGAAGACGCGGTACGCGCCGCGCTCGCGACGGTCAACGACCCGGAGATCCACAAGCCGATCACCGACCTCGGCATGGTCAAATCCGTCGAGATCGCGGCGGATGGCTCGGTCGCCGTGGTGGTCTACCTCACGGTCTCCGGCTGTCCGATGCGGGACACGATCACCGGCAATGTGCGGACGGCGGTCGCCGGGGTCGAGGGTGTGACCGGAGTCACAGTCGACCTCGAGGTGATGAGCGACGAGCAGCGGCGTGAGCTGGCCGCCTCGCTGCGCGGCGGCCAGGCCGAGCGCGAGGTGCCGTTCGCCAAGCCCGGCTCGCTGACCCGGGTGTACGCGGTGGCCTCCGGCAAGGGCGGGGTCGGCAAGTCGTCGGTCACGGTCAACCTGGCCGCGGCGTTGGCCGCGGACGGGCTCAAGGTCGGCGTGGTGGACGCCGACATCTACGGCCACTCGGTGCCCCGCATGCTGGGCGCCGACGGACGGCCCACCCAGGTCGAGAACATGATCATGCCGCCGTCGGCGAACGGCGTGAAGGTGATCTCGATCGGGATGTTCACCCCCGGGAACGCCCCGGTGGTCTGGCGCGGGCCGATGCTGCACCGCGCGCTCCAGCAGTTCCTGGCCGATGTCTACTGGGGCGACCTCGATGTGCTGCTGCTCGACCTCCCCCCGGGCACCGGCGACATCGCGATCTCCGTCGCCCAGCTGGTGCCCAACGCCGAGATCCTGGTGGTGACCACGCCGCAGCAGGCCGCCGCCGAGGTCGCCGAGCGGGCCGGGGCCATCGCCGTCCAGACCCATCAGAAGATCGTCGGCGTGGTGGAGAACATGTCCGGGCTGCCCTGCCCGCACTGCGACGAGATGGTCGACGTCTTCGGCACCGGCGGCGGCCAGCTGGTCGCCGACGGACTCAGCCGGACCACCGGCACGACGGTGCCCGTGCTGGGCGCCATCCCGATCGACGTACGGCTGCGCGAGGGCGGCGACGAGGGCAAGCCGGTCGTGCTGACCGACCCCGACTCCCCGGCGGGCAGCGCGCTCAAGGCGATCGCGGGCAAGATCGGCGGCCGCCAGCGCGGCCTGGCGGGCATGTCGCTGGGCGTCACCCCGCGCAACAAGTTCTGAGCGAGCGCGCTCGCTCGCGACCCGCGGCTGAGCGTTCGCGACCCGCGGCTGGGCGTTCGCGACCCGCGGCTGGGCCGGATACGGCTGAGGGGCGGTTTCCCGGGGAAACCGCCCCTCAGCCGTATCCGGCCCGGCCGCGTGCGGCCCGGCCGCTCCGGGGTACGGCCCCGCCGCGTACGGGGCCCTAGTCGTCGTAGCGGGCGATGTCCTTCACGACGGCGAAGCCCAGGCCGTAGGCGCTCATCCCGCGCCCGTACGCCCCGATGTGCACGTCCTCGTTCGCCGTACCGGCCAGCACCCAGCCGTACTCCGACTCGCGGTAGTGGAAGTCGGTCGGTACCCCGTCCACCGGGAGCGACAGCTGCGACCAGCTCTCGCCGTCCAGGTCGTCCGCCAGCTCCCAGGCGATCGCGGTCTGCTGGTCCAGCCAGTCCTGGCGCAGCGCCCGCTCCATCCGGGTCGGCCAGGTGCACGACAACAGACCGGAACCGGCCAGCCAGGCGGCCGAGGAGACCGAGGTGGCCTCCAGCTTGCCGGTGCCGTCGGCGCTGTCCCGCCCCGGGCGGCTGGCGACGGTGACGACCACCGTGAAGCGCTGCTGGTCCATATCGGTCTCGACCCGCAGGGACGGCTCCTCGCCATGGCCGGTCGAGCCGTACTCGACGATGCCGTCCGCGGCCGCACCCACCTGCATCAGCCAGCGGGGACCGGTGAACGCCTCGTCAAGCCCGTACCAGGGGAAGGCGGCCATCAGATAGCCGTCGACGCTCCGCCGGGCGTCGGCGGGCATCCCCTGCGCGGCAGTCGCCACCCCTCGTTCCCCTAGCCGACCCGTGGTCTCCATGTGCGCGCGGCCTCCTCGTTGCCCCTGCGTCGTGGGCGGCCCGCCCCCCTCGGGCGACCCTCACCCCGGACAAAGGGAGGATAGCCATACGGGTCAACCAGGCCGGGCATACGGGGGGATCAAGTGGCGTCGGAGTCGAAAGGCGGACGCTCATCGCGCCCCGGCTCCTCGCGCTTGCGCAGCAGGTCAGGTGTGTTGGAGTCGCCCTTGGACAGGGATGGCGGGGTGGCGCCGGAAGCCCCTGAAGAACCCTTTTGCGGATCACTCTCCCGGCCGTGCACCGCGTCGGCGACCTCCGCCATCTCCTTGCGGAGGTCGAAGCCGTTACGGATCTCCTTCAGGCCGAGCTCGTCGGAGTCCAGCACGTGCTTGCGCACGAAGGTCTTGGGGTTGAGGTCCTCGAACTCGAAGTCCTTGAACTCCGGCCCCAGCTCGGAGCGGATGTCCTCCTTGGCACTGTCGGAGAACTCCCGGATCTTCCGGATGAACTGCGACACGTCCCGAATCACCTTCGGGAGCTTGTCCGGGCCGAAGACGAGCACCGCAAGGACAACGAGCGCGACAAGCTCGAGAGGTCCTATGTCCAACACCTTGCAGCTCCTCAAGACGTCTGGGCCCCGGCCTGGGCCACTCAATACCGTACCTGGCGGTGGGGGCGGCGCGGGAGACGGCCGGGCCAACAACGGGCGTCAGCCGCTGCTCGCCGAGCCCAGGGTCAGCTCCGCGGTGCGCTCCTTGCCGTCGCGCTTGACGGTGAGGTCGAGCCGGTCTCCGGGGCGGTGGCTGCGGATCTTCACGATCAGCTCCTGGCCGCTGTGCACCCGGACGCCGTCCACCTCCGTGATCACGTCACCGGGCTCGATCCCCGCCTTGTCGCCGGGGCCGCCCGCGGTGACCGGCGCGCCGCCGCCGGCGCCCTTGGTGTTCACCCGGGCGCCGTCGCCCGTGTAGCTCATGTCGAGGGTGACGCCGATGACCGGATGGGTGGCCTTCCCGGTGTTGATCAGCTCCTCGGCGACCCGCTTGCCCTGGTTGATCGGGATGGCGAAGCCCAGGCCGATGCTGCCGCCCTGGCCGCCGCCGAGACCCGAGCCGTCGTCGGCCGCCCGGATCGCGCTGTTGATCCCGATGACCCGCGCCTTGCGGTCGACCAGGGGGCCGCCGGAGTTGCCCGGGTTGATCGGGGCGTCGGTCTGCAGCGCGTCGACATAGCTGACGTCGCTGCCGTCCTCCTTCTCGCCGCCCGCGGTGATGGGGCGCTCCTTTGCGCTGATGATCCCGGAGGTGACCGTGCCCGCCAGGTCGAAGGGGGCGCCGATGGCCACGACGGGGTCGCCGACGCGCACGGAGTCGGAGTTGCCCAGCGGCAGCGGGGTGAGCCCGGAGACGCGATCGACCTTGATCACCGCAAGGTCGTACCCGGCGTCGCGGCCGATCACCTTGGCCGCCGCGTCCTGGCCGCTGTTGAAGGTCACGGATATGTCGCCGTCCGGGCCGGCGGGCTGGACGACGTGGTTGTTGGTGAGGATGTGGCCCTGCTTGTCGAGGACGAAGCCGGTGCCGGTGCCCTCCTCCGCGCTGCCGCGCACATGGATGGTCACCACGCCCGGCAGCGTGCTGGCGGCGATCCCGGCCACGCTGCCCGGGGACCTGGCCTCCTTCTCGACCGGAGCCTGCGGCAGCTTCACATCGACGCCCCCGGAGGCGCGGTCCCGCTCCGTGTAGGCGCCGATAGCGCCGCCGAGGCACCCCGCGACCAGGGCGATCAGCAGCACCGCGATCCAGGCGCCGCGGCGGGAGACGGTCTTCCGCTCGCGCTCGGCGGGCGGCGGCACCACGGTCCAGGGGTCGTAGCCGCCCCACTGGGCGCCCTGGGCGGGCCGCGCCGTGGGGGCGCCGCCCTGGTGGACCTGGTGGGGCTCTCCGGGCCCCGGAGGCAGCTGTGTGCCGTGCGGCGGGGTCATCCCGGGGTGCCCCGGCACGGGCGGGGGCGCGCCAGGGCCCGGTACGGGCCCCGCGACGGGTGGCACGGTGGTGCCGTGGGGCGGGGTCATCCCGGGCGCCTGGGGCGGCACCTGGGCCATTCCGGGCGGGACATGGGTGCCCTGGGCAGGGGTGGCCACCGGG
>NZ_JAEEAP010000929.1 GCF_016103465.1 Streptomyces sabulosicollis | reverse complement strand
GACCGAAATCTACACTCGACTAGTCGTCGGCAGCGTCAGATGTGTTATAAGAGACAGCTCTACGAGGCGCTGGTGCCGTACTTCTCCGCCCCCGAGGACCCCAGCCCGCTCTACAGCCACGGCGCCGACTGGTCGGAGGCGTTCGACGACTTCACCTTCGACGAGAGCGGACGGCTCACCCGGCTGCGCCTCCGCTACCCCGCGTACTTCACCGACGGCGAGCCCGCGGCCCGCGTCCGGATCGAGCAGCTGCTGTACGCGAAGTCGGGACGTGGCCGTGAATACCTGTTCGCCTGGGACGAGGAGGCCAACAACCTCACCCTGACCGTGCTGCCCGCCCTGTCCACCGCGATCCACGCCCAGCGCTTCGTCACCGCGCCCGGTGAGACGGTGCTGGGCTTCACCGACCCGTCGTCGGTGCAGCGGACGCTGCCGGTGCTGGCGGGGCCGGAGCCGTGTGCGGAAGGTGAGGAGGGTGAGGAGAGCGCAGAGGGCACGGGGGACATCGGGCTGAGGAAGGCGGCGGGGGACGGACCGGAGACCCATGACGTACCGCCGGTGGTCTGGCGCACCGGCCCGCGGTCGACCGAGCCGCATCTGCTCGCGCTCGGCCAGCCCGGGAGCGGCACCACGACCCTGCTGCGCTCCATCGCGCTGCAGGCGCTGCCCCAGGGCGAGGTGCTGGTGGTGGACGGCGGCGGCACCGGCGAGTACGCGTGTCTGGGTGGACGCACGGGGGTGCTGGCCGTGGAGTGCGGGCTGGCCGGGACGCTGGCCACGCTGGAGTGGGCGGGCCATGAGACCGAGCGCCGGCTGATCGCCGCCAACCGGGCCCGCCAGCTGGGGCACACGCCGCCGGAGGACATCCAGCGCCCGCTGTGGATCCTGCTGGACCGGCCGTCGGTGATGAGCCATCTCGCGGCGGCCGACGGCCGCACCGATCCGCAGGAGCTGCTGGCCGTGCCGCTGCGGCACGGACGGGCGACGAACGTACGGGTCGTGGTGGCCGATCAGCTGGACGCCGCGGAGGCGCTGAGCGAGGCCGTACGGAGCCACACCCGGGCCCGGGTGGTGCTGGGCCCGGTCTCGTCCGAGCAGGTCACCGCCGTCCTCGGGGCGCCGCCGCACACCACGCCGACGCCCGAGGTGCCGCCGGGGCGCGGCTATGCCCGCCTCGGTGCGGGGCCGGTGCACCGGCTCCAGGTGCCGGCCACGCCCGATCCGTACGACGAGGCGGCCAGTGAGGCCGAGCGGCAGGCGGTGCTCCGGCTGCTCCCCGCCCCGGAC
>NZ_JAEEAP010000928.1 GCF_016103465.1 Streptomyces sabulosicollis | reverse complement strand
GCCGAGGGCGGGGCCACCGGGTCCACCGGGGACACCGACAAGAACCGGTCGGAGACCCGGGCGCTGAGCAGGTTCACCCTGCGCAAGGCCCTGGACCCGGCCTACACCCAGCTCGCCCTGAACGGCACCAAGGGCCCGCTCGCCGATGAGCGGGTGCGCCGCGCGGTGGCCCGCGCGATCGACCGGAAGGCCCTGGCGAAGCTGGTGCTCAAGCCGATGGGGCTGCCGCCCGAACCGCTCGGCAACCACCTGCTGATGGCGGGCCAGCCGGGCTACAAGGACCACAGCGGCGCCCTCGGCGACCCGGACACCCACGCCGCGCAGTCGCTGCTCGCCGACGCGGGCTGGCGGGCGGGCGGCACCGGGCGGCAGAAGGCGCTGGACGGCAAGACGGACGACCGGGGCGGACGGCACAGCGCCCCGACCGCCACGGCCACGGCCACCGCCACCACCGCGGCCACTGCCGCGGCCACCGCCACCACCGCGGCCCCTGCCACCGAGAGCGAGAGCGCCACGGACCCCGTCACGGAACCCTCCACGGACGGCGACTCCGGAACCGCCACCGACAGCGCATCCGGAACCGCGTCCCCCACCGCGTCCCGGAGTGCCTCGGGCGCGCCCCCCGCGGCCGGTGACGCCGGGCGGTCCGGACGGCTCCGGGAGGCGTCCGTCGTACGGAAGAAGGGACGGCCGCTGGTGCTGCGCTTCGTCCTCCCCGACGACCGGACCGGCGGCGCCCGGCTGAGCACGGTCGGCGAGCGCATCGCGCGGATGCTGGAGAAGATCGGCGTCCGGACCGAGATCACCAAGGTCCCCGGCGAGAGCTACTTCCGGGACCACATCGCCACCGGCGACTACGACCTGGCCCTCTACTCCTGGCCCGCCTCCGCCTACCCGGCCACCGACGCCCGCCCCATCTACGCCAAGCCGCAGCCCGCGGCCGACGGCTCCCTGGTCGTCGAGCAGAACTACACCCGGGTGGGCACCGACCAGATCGACCAGCTCTTCGACCAGGCGCTCTCCGAGCTGGACGGCGGCGCCTCCCGCTCCCTGGTCAGCCGGGCGGACGCGCGGATCTGGGCGGCGGCCGGATCGATTCCGCTCTATCAGCGGCCGCAGTTGATCGCGATGCGTAAGGGTCTGGTCAACGCGGGCGCCTTCGGCTTCGCCACCCCGCGCTACCAGGACATCGGCTTCCGCCGCTAGTGGGGGTGTCCGGCGGGTGCTGGCGCCTGCGGCGGGCTGTTCCCCTCCCCGCCCCTCCCCGAAACTGGGGCGGAGCCCCAGTTTCGGGGAGGGGC
>NZ_JAEEAP010000927.1 GCF_016103465.1 Streptomyces sabulosicollis | reverse complement strand
CGTAGCCGGGGTGGATGGCGTCGGCGCCGGATTCGGCGGCCGCGGCCAGGACCTTGGCCTGGTCGAGATAGCTGGCCGCCGGGGTGTCACCGCCCAGCGCATAGGCTTCATCGGCCGCGCGCACATGACATGCGTCCCGGTCCGGATCGGCGTAGACGGCAACGCTCGCGATCCCGGCATCCCGGCAGGCACGGGCAACACGGACAGCGATCTCGCCACGGTTGGCGATGAGCACCTTTTGCATGCTCTCTCTTCCCTCTTCCGAAAAGTTCCGTCCCGTCGAGGACGGTCAAGGTGGCTACCCCAGGGCCCGCTCGAGGAAATCCAGCACCACGCTCGCGTAGCCTTCAGGATCGGTCTCCAGTCCGAGCAGATGCTCGGCTCCCGGCAGGACGTGCGTCTCGGCTTGGGCATAGCGCTCGGCCAGCGCGTCCACCGAGGAGGGCGGCACGATCGCATCGTGCTCGCCCGACATGAACAACAGGGGGATCTTGGCGAACTTGCCCGTCGCGGGCGGCGGCCACTGGGCCCGGAGCATGGCCGGTCCCACCGCGCACAGCGTCCGCGCCACCACCGAACGGGCCGGTTCGCCCTTCAGCACGGCGGGCAGCGGCAGCGCCTCCGCCTCCAGGAACTTGCGCAGCAGCGGCGGGACGTCGTGCCCCGGCCCGCTGTCGCACACCAGCGCGTCAAGGTCGAACCCGTCGTGCGTCAGCGCCCACATGGACGAGAAGCACGAGAACGAGAAGCCGTAGAAGGCTATCCGCGCCGTCCCGTACCCCCGCCGGTCGCGCAGATGGGACACCACGGCGGTGACATCGCTCGCGAACCGGTCGCCGAGCCCGAACAGCGCCCGGTCGTCGCTGCTGGCCCCGTGGTTGCGGTGGTCGAACAGACAGACGGTGTACCCGGCGTCGTGCAGGAACTTCGCATGGCGGAGGCTGTGGTCCTTGGCCGTCGCCATGCTGTGCCCGAGCACGACCACCTTCTCGGGGGACCCGGGGCACAGCCAGGTGTCGAGGTGCTTCCGCGCCGCGAAGGGCACCTTCAGCTCGGTGCAGGGAAGCCCGTGGTCCCGTGGGTGCTCCCGCTGTTCCCGCCGCCGCGGATGGAACGCCAGATACGCCAGCGAGGCCCCGTACAGCGGGGCGATCGGCAGGGCCGCGGCCGAGAGGGCGCGGGCTCCCAGGGAGGGAGGCCGCGCCGACGTCTGGCGTGGCTCGGGCATCTGCGTCCTCCAGGAGGGGGAGTGTCCGTCGGCGGTCAGGGCGTTCTCGTCTCGGTCGGGCCGGGCGGGGGGACG
>NZ_JAEEAP010000926.1 GCF_016103465.1 Streptomyces sabulosicollis | reverse complement strand
TGCCAGTCCAACTGGAACAGCGAGTCGTGACGGCCGGTCTGGGCGGCCTGCAGTTGCTCGGCCGAGATGGGCCGCAGGGCCAGCGATCCAATGGAGACCACCGGCTGACCCACCGCATCCGCCACCTCCAACGCCACCGCATCCGACCCCGCCCGAGTCAACCGCACCCGCACCACCGACGCACCCGAGGCATGCAACCGCACCCCCGACCACGCAAACGGAACACGCACCGCACCCGACCCCGACCCCGCATCCAGCTGCTCCTCAAAGCCCGCCAAAGCCACCGCATGCAGGACCGCGTCCAGCAACGCCGGATGGACCCCGAACCGCTCCACCTCACCCACACACTCCTGCGGAAGACGAACCTGAGCGAACACCTCCTCACCACGCCGCCAGACCATCTCCAGACCCCGGAAAGCCGGACCATAACCAAACCCACGCTCAACAAACCCGGCATAAAACCCCTCCGGATCCGACATCACCACCTCAGCACCCACCGGAGGCCACTGCTCCAACACCACCCCACCAACACCAGCAGCCGACTCCCCCGCCACCAGCAACCCAGTCGCATGAGAACTCCACACTCCGTCGACGACATCCGGACGAGAGCGCAACTGAACGCTGCGACGCCCGTCCTCGTCTGCCTCGCCGACCACAACCTGAAGCTGGACGCCACCCCGCTCCGCAAGGATCAGCGGATCTTGAAGGGTGAATTCCTCCACCGCGTTACAGCCCACATGAGCCGCGGCACTCAGAGCCAACTCGACCAGTGCCGCTCCCGGGACCAGCACCGATCCCAGCACTCGGTGATCAGCCAGCCATGGATGCGTCTCCAGCGACAGGCGCCCTGTGAGGAAGACCCCGCCGCCGGCGGGCGACTCCAGAGCGGCGCCGAGCAGTGCATGTTCGACCGTTTCCAGGCCGAGGTCGGTGGCATTGGATTTGTGCTGCGGGGCCTCGAGCCAGTAGCGCTGCCGTTGGAAGGCATAGGTGGGCAGGTCCAGGTGAGCCCCCGGGACACTGCTGCCGCCGAGTACGGGGGTCCAGTCGATAGCCGCGCCAGTGACGAACTGCCGGGCCAGGCAGGTGAGTACGGCCTTGACCTCGGGCTGGTCGCGGCGCAGGGAGGCAATGACGTCCGGCTCGGCGCCAGGGCTGTCCTCGCTGTCGGTGTCGCTGTGGTGGGCCAGGCAGTTGTGGGCCATCGCCGTCAGCACGCCATCGGGCCCCAGTTCCACAAACCGTGTCACCTGGCCATGCTCGGCCAGCCACTCCACACCCGGCCCGAACAACACCGCCTGCC
>NZ_JAEEAP010000925.1 GCF_016103465.1 Streptomyces sabulosicollis | reverse complement strand
CGTCAGCACACTCCCGCCCCCGGCCGTTCCCCCGGCCGCATCGCCATCGTCGGCATGGGCTGCCGGCTCCCCGGTGACACCGACTCGCCCGCCGCCCTGTGGCGGCTGCTGGCCGACGGACGCGACGCCGTCGGCGAACCGCCCGCCGAGCGCGCCGCGCTCTGGGCGGCCGACCCCGCCACGACCGGCCGGCCCGAGTCCGCACCGCCCGTCCGTGGCGGATATCTGCGCGATGTGTCCGGTTTCGACGCCGACTTCTTCGGCGTCTCCGGACGCGAGGCCGACGTCCTCGACCCCCAGCACCGGCTGCTGCTGGAAGTGTCCTGGGAGGCCCTGGAGCACGCCGGAATCCCACCCGACCGGCTCGGCTCCACCGCCACCGGCGTCTTCGCCGGGATCAGCTACAACGACTACATGAACGGGCTCGACCGGCGCCCGCGGGAACGGGAGGTCGAGGGCTCCGTCCTGACCAACGGGCACTGCGTCGCCACCGGCCGGATCTCCTACCTCCTGGGCCTCCACGGCCCGTCGGTGGCCCTGGACACCGCGTGCTCCTCCTCCCTGGTCGCCGTCCACATGGCGGCCCAGGCGCTCCGCGCCGGGGAATGCGAACTGGCCCTGGCCGGCGGGGTGACGCTGATGTTCGAGCCGCGGACCACCCGCTCGTTCGACCAGATGGGCATGCTCTCCCACACCGGCCACTGCCACGCCTTCGACGCCGCCGCCGACGGCTTCGTCCGTGGCGAGGGCTGCGGCATCGTCGTCCTCAAGCGCCTCACCGACGCCCTGCGCGACGGGGACCGGGTCCTGGCCGTGCTGCGCGGCTCGGCCGTCAACCAGGACGGCCACTCCGACGGCCTCGCCGCCCCCTCGGCCGCCGCCCAGCGCGCCCTGTACGAGGAGGCGCTCGGCCGCGCCGGGGTGGACCCCGCCGACGTCGGCATGGTCGAGGCGCACGGCACCGGCACCCCCATCGGCGACCCGGTCGAATTCACCAGCCTCGCCCAGGTCTACGGCACCGGCCGCGACCGCTGCGCCCTGGCTTCGGTCAAGGCCAGCCTGGGCCATCTGGAGCCCGCTGCCGGCGTCACCGGGCTGATCAAGGCCGTGCTGTGCCTGGGCCGCGGACTCATCCCGCCCAACCTGCACTTCACCCGGTGGAATCCCGCCATCGCCGCCGAGGGGACCCGCTTCTTCGTCCCCCGCGAGCTCACCCCCTGGCCGGTGCGGACCGGCCCCCGGCTGGCCGCCGTGTCCTCCTTCGGCTTCTCCGGGACCAACGCCCATGTGGTGCTGGAACAACCC
>NZ_JAEEAP010000924.1 GCF_016103465.1 Streptomyces sabulosicollis | reverse complement strand
CTCCAGGCGTTTGCCGCCGACCTCGACGACGACGGTTTCGCGGCCGGTGGGCTCCTCGGTCTCGTCCGTGCCGGTCGGGGTGAACGGGGCGATGGTGTTGTGGAACTCGGTCTCGATCCAGCGGGTGTGGATGGTGAACGGCTCGCTGGTGAACGCCGGGTCCTTCACCACCGCCTGGTGGAACGGGATCGCCGTGGCCATCCCCTCGACCTGGAACTCCGCCAGCGCACGGGCGGCGCGCTGCAGGGCCTGGGTGCGGGTGGCGCCGGTGACGATCAGCTTGGCCAGCAGCGAGTCCCACGCCGGGCCGATCACACTCCCGGACTCCACCCCCGCGTCCAGCCGCACCCCCGGCCCGCTCGGCGGCACGAAGGAGGTCACCGTGCCCGGGGCGGGCAGGAAGTTCCGCCCCGGGTCCTCACCGTTGATCCGGAACTCGAAGGAGTGCCCGCGCATCGGAGGGTCGTCGTAACCGATGGCCTCGCCGTCCGCGATACGGAACATCTCCCGCACCAGGTCGATGCCGGTGACCTCCTCGGTGACCGGGTGCTCCACCTGCAGACGGGTGTTGACCTCCAGGAAGGAGATCGTGCCGTCGTTGCCGACCAGGAACTCCACCGTCCCCGCCCCGACGTAGCCCGCCTCCTTCAGGATGGCCTTCGACGCCCGGTACAGCTCCGCGTTCTGCTCCTGGGTCAGGAACGGGGCGGGGGCTTCCTCGACGAGCTTTTGGTGGCGGCGCTGGAGGGAGCAGTCGCGGGTGGAGACGACCACGACATTGCCGTGGGTGTCGGCCAGGCACTGGGTCTCCACGTGCCGGGGCTTGTCCAGGTAGCGCTCGACGAAGCATTCACCGCGGCCGAAGGCGGCCACGGCCTCGCGGACGGCGGAGTCGTAGAGCTCGGGGACCTCTTCCATCGTGCGGGCGACCTTCAGGCCGCGGCCGCCGCCGCCGAAGGCGGCCTTGATGGCGATGGGCAGGCCGTGCTGTTCGGCGAAGGCCACGACCTCGTCCGCCCCGGAGACGGGGTCGGGGGTGCCGGCGACCAGGGGGGCGCCGGCGCGCTGGGCGATGTGGCGGGCGGCGACCTTGTCGCCCAGGTCGCGGATGGCGTGCGGCGGGGGGCCGATCCAGGTCAGGCCCGCGTCCAGGACGGCCTGGGCGAACTCGGCGTTCTCGGAGAGGAATCCGTAGCCGGGGTGGATGGCGTCGGCGCCGGATTCGGCGGCCGCGGCCAGGACCTTGGCCTGGTCGAGATAGCTGGCCGCCGGGGTGTCACCGCCCAGCGCATAGGCTTCATCGGCCGCGCGCACATG
>NZ_JAEEAP010000923.1 GCF_016103465.1 Streptomyces sabulosicollis | reverse complement strand
GGGCTCGGAGAGGTCTATAAGAGCCAGTGTCAGGACGGTCGGGCGGTCCGGGTGGGCGCCGTGGCCGGGGGCGTGGTCGGCGCCGTGGTCGGCGTGGTCCGGGCGGTCCGGGTCCGACGGGCCGGACGATCCGGACGAGCGGTGGCTGACGGCGGTCCTGCACATCGCGTTCTTCCTGCTGCTGGGGTCCTCGCTGGTGCGCTATCTGATCCGGGACACCGGCAGCGCGCCGAGCGGCTGGGTCATCGCCCTCTTCGTGGCCTTCGGCGCGCTCTATCTCCCCGGCCGGTGGCCGGCGCCCGCGCCGAGCCCCGGCGGCCGGCCCTCCGCCCGCTACCTGGTCTGGCTCACCGCCGTACTGGCCGCATGGGTCGCGCTGCTGGTCCTCGCGCCGAGCGCCGCGTGGTGTGCCATGCCGCTGTTCTTCACCGGTCTGCACACCCTGCCCACCCGGTTCGCGGTGCCCTTGGCCGCCGTGCTCACCGCGCTGGTCGTCGCCTCCAAGCTGCGGTTCATGCACGAAGGCTTCGACCCGAACGCCCTGATCGCGCCGCCCGCCATCGCCGCCGTGGCCGCCGCCGTCCTCATCCATCTGCGGCGCCAGTCGGCCCGGCAGCGGGTGCTGATCGACGACCTGGTCCGCACCCGCCGCGACCTGGCCGCGACCGAGCGGCGGGCGGGGATCCTGGCCGAACGCCAGCGGCTGTCGTCGGAGATCCACGACACCCTCGCCCAGGGCCTGTCCAGCCAGCGGATGCTGCTGCAGGCCGCCGACCGCACCTGGGAGACGGACCCGGAGGCGGCCCGGGGACATATGCGGAACGCGGCGGAGATCGCGTCCCGCAGCCTCGCGGAGGCCCGCCGGTTCGTCCAGGACCTGGCCCCGGCCGACCTCGCCGAGGGCTCCCTGGCCCAGGCGCTCGGCACGCTCGCCGAACGGGAGAGCGGTGCGGGGCAGACGGTGGACTTCCGGCTCGACGGGCCCCTCGGCCCGCTGCCGGAGCGGGTGGAGGCGGCGCTGCTGAGGATCGCCCAGGGCGCGCTGGCCAATGTGCGGGAGCACGCCGGGGCGAGCCGGGCCGCGCTCACCCTGACCCCTCTGGGCGATCAGATCTGTCTGGACATCGCCGATGACGGCCGCGGTTTCGACACCGGCGCGGTCCCGGCCCCCGGCGCGGACCGGTCGCGCGGACACGGACTCCCGGCCATGCGGGCGCGCGTACGGCAGCTGGGCGGCACGCTCACCGTCGAGTCCGCACCGGGCGAGGGGACCGTCGTCTCGGCCGCGATCCCCGTCGAACCCCTTCCCTCCCTCGTCCCCGACC
>NZ_JAEEAP010000922.1 GCF_016103465.1 Streptomyces sabulosicollis | reverse complement strand
GGGGCTCGTCCACCGGGCCTCCGGCGGCGGGCGTGGTGGGCGCCGGGGGAACGGACAGCCGGGAGCCGTCGGGCAGCACGGCGGTGTGCGGCACGGTGTCGGCCGGGGTGTCCACGGCCTCGAAGACGCCGTAAGGGGAGCCCTTTCCGGGCGGCGCGGTCACATGGAAGCCGGGGTAGCTGGCGAGGGCCAGCTCCACGGCCGCGCCGCTGATCACCCTGCCCACCGCCGCCGGGTCCCGGTCGCGCACCACCAGCCGCAGCAGCGCGCTCGCCTCCTCCTGCACGGCCGCGTCGGGGTGGTCGGTACGGGAGAGGGTCCAGCGGACCTCGGCGGGGCGGCGCTTGCTCATCGCCCCCTCCATCTGGTCCCGTACGAGTGCCGCCTTGGCCTCGATGTCCAGGCCGGTGAGCACGAACACCACCTCGTTGCGGTGGCCGCCGAGCCGGGTCAGCCCGGTCTTGAGGGTGCGGGGCGGCGCCTCGCCCCGTACGCCGTGGATGCGCACCCGGTCCGGGCCGTCCTGGGCCAGCCGCACCGAGTCCAGCCGGGCGGTGACGTCCGGGCCCGGGTAGCGGGCGCCCGCCGTCTCGTAGAGGAGCTGGGCGGTGACGGTCCCGACCGTGACGGCGCCGCCGGTGTGCGGATGCTTGGTGATCACGCTGGAGCCGTCGGGGTGGATCTCGGCGAGGGGGAAGCCGGGGCGGCGGACGTCGTGCTCGGCGAAGAACGCGTAGTTGCCGCCGGTCGCCTGGGTACCGCACTCCAGGATGTGCCCGGCGACCACGGCCCCGGCGAGCGCGTCCCAGTCGTCGGCGGCCCACCCGAAGTGCGCCGCGGCCGGGCCCGTCACCAGCGCGGCGTCCGTCACCCGCCCGGTGACCACCACATCCGCGCCACCGCGCAGACAGGCCGTGATCCCGGCGCCGCCGAGATAGGCGTTGGCGGTGACCACGCCCGGCCCCCAGTCGCGGGCGCCGAGCAGGTCGTCACCCTCGACATGGGCCACCCGGCAGCCGATCCCGAGCCGCTCGGCCAGTTCGCGGATCGCGTCCGCCAGCCCGGCCGGGTTGAGCCCGCCCGCGTTGGTGACGAGCCGCACGCCGCGCTCCACGGCGAGCCCCAGGGTGTCCTCGAGCTGGCGCAGGAAGGTCGTGGCGTAGCCCCGCGCGGGGTCCTTGGCGCGGTCCCGGCCCAGGATGAGCATGGTCAGCTCGGCGAGGTAGTCACCGGTGAGCACGTCCAGGGGCCCGCCGGTGAGCATCTCGCGCACGGCGTCGAAGCGGTCGCCGTAGAAGCCGGAGGCGTTGCCGATGCGGAGGGGGCGGGGTGGAGG
>NZ_JAEEAP010000921.1 GCF_016103465.1 Streptomyces sabulosicollis | reverse complement strand
CAACAACACACCGGCGGCCGAACCCCCTCCGACCTCCCCCTCCTCACCCTCACCCAACACGACATCGACAACCTCGAGAGCGACCTCGAAGCCGAGTGGGCCGACCTGGAGGAGTGAGAGCCGCTCAGCGCCGGGGCGCCACGCCCCGGCGCGCTACGGCCGCTCCAGCCCCCGGGCGACAACGGGGCCGATGTGGTCCAGCGCCCGCCGCGTCATCAGGTGGTCGTGAGTACTGGGCACCTCATGGGTCCGGATATCGCCCTCGACGTACGGCGCCCACGAATCGGGCGTACGCCATGCGGCGATCCGGGGATCGGTGGGTTCCTCCGTCGCGATGAAGAGGTTTATCTCCCCGCGGAACCTCCGGGGCCGGTGTTCCTTGGCGGCTCGCTCGTGCTGGGCGTGGCTGTGGCACAGCGCCGTAAGGATCTCCTCGTCCAGGGAGTGTGCCCCGTCCGCGAGAACGTCGAGGAACATGGCCCGGATGTCGCGGTCTTCCGCCTCTGGCGGTCGTTCCCCCTCAGGCACGGCCGCGAGGGGGTAGGTGTCGAGCACGGCCAGCAGGGCCACCTCCTCACCCTCCTCCTGGAGCCGGACCGCGATCGCGTGGGCGACGATGCCGCCGAAGGACCAGCCGAGGAGGTGGTACGGGCCGTGGGGCCGCACGGTACGGATCTGGCGCAGATAGTCCGCCGCGATCTCCTCGACCGTGGTGTGGGGCGCCCCCGTACCGGACAGCCCCCGGGCCTGGAGGCCATAGACGGGGTGGTCGGCGCCGACATGGCGCAGCAGTCCGGAATAGGGCCAGCTGATACCGCCGGCCGGATGGACGCAGAAGAGTGGTGCACGGCTGCCGCATGGCCGCAGCGGCAGCAGGACATCGAGGCCCTTCCCACCGTCGCCGCTTTCCAGTCTGCGGCCCAGCGCGGCCACCGTCGGCGCCTCGAACACCGCACCCACCGGCAACTCCACACCCAACTCCGACCGCACCCGCGACACCAACCGCGTCGCCAACAACGAATGCCCACCCAGATCGAAGAACCCGTCCTCAACCCCCACCCGCTCCACACCCAGCACCTCAGCGTACAAACGGCACAGCGTCCGCTCCACCGCCGTACGCGGCTCACGCCCCGCACCAGCCCCCCGAACCTCCGGCACCGGCAACGCCCGCCGGTCCAGCTTCCCGTTCGCCGTCACCGGCAACCCATCCACCACCACCCACGCACCCGGCACCATGAACTCCGGCAACCGCCCCCGCACAAACCCCCGCACCACCCCCACATCAAACCCATCCCCAGCAGGGACCACATACGCCACCAACCGCCGGTCCCCCGGACG
>NZ_JAEEAP010000920.1 GCF_016103465.1 Streptomyces sabulosicollis | reverse complement strand
CGTCGGCAGCGTCAGATGTGCATAAGAGACAGCTCCTCTCCCACCCGGCCGAACCGGGCCTCATCGCCCTGCCGTCGGAGAACACATCCGATGCGGCGGGAGTCCTGATGCGCTGAGCCTCCGGCGGCCGAACTGCTCTGCTCCTGGTGGACGCGGCGATCTCGCCGTGTCGTTCAGGCCGGAGTCGGCCGCCGGTGATGCGGACCTGCGGGAATGAACCCGGTCCCCGGGAACCCACGCGGCCGGCATGACACCTTGGCTGCCGTCACACGCAGCCGCACGGAGGTCAGATCAGGTCATGGCGCACGAGGGAACCCAGTCGACCGACCGGATGGCAGACGGCATTGGCGGCAACCCTGCCGAGCAGCCGGGCGGCAGCATCGGCGGGGCGCTCGGCGTCGTCAGGCGCTACTTCGGCGCGCTGTACGGCTTCACCCTGTGGGTGTCCGCCCTGACGGCCGTGCTCGGCTGCGCGATCCTGGCAGCTGGGTTCGCGGCGGCCTGGGACACCTTCGAGGGCGTCCGGGACTACGCGGACCGCAACATCGCCAACGAGGACTCCTACGTGGCCTACGCCGACGGTGGCCTGCCCCCGTTGGTGAGGGTCGGTTTTGTGGTGTCGCTGCTGTTGCTCGTGCTGGGACTCCTCGTCGTCTCCGTCCTGCACACCGCGTACGCCGTCGGGAACGCTCATGCCACGCGCGACGGCGGACCGCTGGCCACCCGCGAGTTGTGGCGGCGCACCCGTCGGCGCCTGCCCGCCGCCCTCGTGGTCAACGCGCTGGCCGGAGTGGCTGTGGGCGTCGTCGAGCTGGCGGGCCTGGTGCTGTGGAGCCTCGTCGACGGCGGCGAGGTACCCGGTGTCGAGCCCACGCCCCTGCACGAAACCGCGACCTGGCAGTACACACTGGTGGGGTGGGTGCTGCCGATCGCCGTGGGCTGTCTCGGCCCGCTGCTGTACTCCCGCCTGTCGCTGGCCACCGCTGAGACGGTGCTGGAGCGCCGTTCCCCATTCGTGGCGCTGTACCGCTCCTGGGTGCTGACCCGCCGCGCACGATGGCGCACCCTCGGCCTGGGCACGCTGGTCACCGCGGCCGCGGTGCTCGTCTTCTGGCTGGCCCGGTACGCGGCCGCTCCACTCGCCCATTTCGCCGGACTCGGCATGCTGTGGCTCAGCGACGACAATGTGTGGATCACTGGCGTGCTGGTGATGATCCTGCCCACAGCCGTGGCCCTTCTCCTGTGCCCCCGGTGGTCATGTCGCTGGTGTGCACGGTGTTCGCCCGTCTTCACGGTGACCTGCGCGCCCGTAAGGAGGAGGCGGGGAGGGATGCCGGGGCGG
>NZ_JAEEAP010000091.1 GCF_016103465.1 Streptomyces sabulosicollis | reverse complement strand
GTACCCGTCGGCACCCGCACCGCGCCGCCGCTTCACACTGCGCCGCCGCGGGCCCATCGAGGGCGTGCCCGTCCACCACCCGTAGGACGCGCCGCCCCGGCCGTCGGACGCCGCCGACCGGACGCGGGCCCGCCCGTGCGCGCGCGACGCGGGCCCGCTTGCACCGTTATCGATCTGTGACCTAGAGTGGGGGCCGTCTCCGGCGTGCCCGGAAACACCCCACCGACCAACGCCCCGCCGGCCACCGCCGCGGGGCGTTTCTCATGCCCGGCACCGCCGAGGAGCAGCGCCAGGAGGTGACCGCCGATGGCACGCCCCATCACGGACGCCGACCGCCGCAAGGTGCGCGAGCTGCACGCCGCGGGCAAGTCCCGTAACGAGATCGCCCGCACGCTGAAACGCTCCCCCTCGACCGTGTCGAAGATCGCCGCCAACCTCGACCCGCCCCTGTCGTTCGACCGCGCCGAGCAGGTCGAGGCCGCGACCCGCGTCCGGACGGCCGACCTCGCCGCCCGCCGCGCCGCCCTCGCCCTCGGCCTACAGGACGACGCCGAACGGCTACGCGCCCAACTGTTCGCCCCGTGCACCGTCGGCGAGTTCGCCGGCCGCGAGGGCGAGTGGCACACGGCCGACCTCGACCGGCCCCGGTTCGCAGACCAACGGGCGATCATCGCGTCGGTACAGACCGCCGTCGGCACCTCGCTACGCCTCGCCCCGGCCGAGGGCGGCGAGGACGCCGGACAGGTGCGCAGCATGTTGGGCGCCCTCGGCGAGGCCCTGACACAGGCCGCCAACGACGACCAGGCCCACGACGACGACGGGGGCGACGCCGGGGGGTGAGCCGCGTTGCTCGACCTCGACCGTCTGCCCCTGTCCCGTAAGCAACTCCTGTCGATCGGACAGGCGACCGCCCGTATCAACCTGTGGCATGGGTCGGTCCGGTCCGGCAAGACGGTTGCGAGCCTGCTCGCATTCGTGATCGCCGTCGCCACCGCGGGGCCGTCCGGCCTGATTCTCGTGGTCGGTCGGTCGCTCCAGACGATCGAGCGCAACGTGTTGGAGCCCCTACAGGACCGCGCCCTATTCGGCGCCCTGTCCCGGCACGTCGTGCACACCCGCGGGGCGACGACCGCGACGATCCTCGGCCGCACGGTCCACCTGATCGGCGCCGCGGACGCCCGCGCCGAAGGCCGCTTGCGTGGCCTTACCGCCCAGCTCGCCTACGTCGACGAGGCGACGCTACTCCCCGAAGCGTTCTGGACCCAGCTACTCGCCAGGCTCAGCACCCCGGGCGCGCGCCTGTACGCCACGACCAACCCGGACAGCCCGCGGCACTGGCTCAAGGTCCAGTACCTCGACCGCCTCGGCGAGCTGGACATGCGGGCGTGGCACTTCCGCCTCGCCGATAACCCGTCCCTGTCCGCCGAGTACGTCGCATCGCTCGCCGCCGAGTACACCGGCCTATGGCGCCGGCGCATGATCGACGGCGCGTGGGTCGTCGCAGAGGGCGCCATCTACAGCGAGTGGGACGAAGACCGGCACGTCGTCGACGAGTTGCCCGCGATGCGCCGCCACTGGTTGGGCGTCGACTACGGCACGACGAACGCTTTCTCGGCCGTCCTGCTCGGCCTCGGCGTCGACGACCGCCTGTACGCGTGCGCCGAGTGGCGTTACGACGCGCGCGCCACCCACCGCGCCATGACCGACGCCCAGTACAGCGCCGCCGTCCGCGCATGGCTCGCCGACCTCGACGTCGAGCCCGAGTGGACGTTCGTCGACCCGTCGGCGAAGTCGTTCTCAACCCAGCTTTGGCAGGACGGACACCCGGGCGTCGCCCGCGCCGACAACACCGTCGCCGACGGCATCCGCAGCGTGGCGAGCCTGCTCGCCGCCGACCGCCTGTTCGTCCATCGGTCGTGCGACGGCCTGCTCGGCGAACTCCCCGGCTACTCGTGGGACCCCAAGGCCACCGAGCGGGGCGAGGACGCCCCGTTGAAGGTCGACGACCACTCATGCGACGCGATCCGGTACGCGATCCACTCGACCGCGCACGAGTGGCGCCACCTGCTCACCGCCCGCCCGCCCGAGACCACGACCAGGAGGTGAGCCCGTATGGCACTGCCCGAGAACGGCGCAGCGTGGCCGCCCCCCGAGTGGGCCCCCTACTTTGACCGGATCGCCGTCGACGACGCGTGGTACTCCGGGGACCGTAAGCGCCTCGCCCGGATCTACGGCCGCGAGCAGAAGCAGCCGCGCCGCCGTCTGTGGAGCCGCCGCAGCAGCGCGCACCGCCCCGGGCACGACACCCGCTTGCACGTCCCGTTCGCCGGCGATATCGCGCAGACGTCCGCCGACATGCTGTTCGCGGACATGCCGCGGGTCGTCGTCGAGGACGCCCGGACACAGGCCCGCCTCGACACCCTGCTCGCCGACGGACACGTGCAAAAGACCCTGTTGTCGGCCGCCGAGCAGTGCGCCGCCCTGTCCGGGATCTTCCTGCGGGCCGCGTGGGACCGCGACCTAGTCGACCGGCCCCTGTTGACCGCCGTGCAGCCCGACAACGCCATCCCCGAGTTTCGGTTCGGGATGCTCGCCGCCGTCAACTTCTGGCGGGAACTCCCGGGCAGCAGCACACAGCTTGTGTGGAGGCACGTCGAGCGGCACGAGCCCGGCCGCATCGCGCACGCCCTGTACCAGGGCAGCGGCGACAACATCGGGCGTCGCGTCCCGCTCGCCGACCACCCCGACACGGCCGGCCTGGTCGGCAGCATCGAGGCCGATGGCGAGTCGACGACGACCGGAATCCGGCAGCTCACCGCCTGCTACATCCCCAACATGACCCCGAACAGGCTGCACCGGGGGTCGCCGATGGGGCGCAGCGACTACGCTGCGCCGATCTATGACCAGCTCGACAGCCTCGACGAGGTGTGGACGTCATGGATGCGCGACATTCGCCTCGCCCGCGCCCGCCTGATCGTCCCCGACGGGTACTTGCGCAGCAACGGGCCCGGCCGCGGAGCGACGTTCGACGAAGACGCCGAGGTCTATGCACAGCTCAACATGCCACCCACCGAAAACGGCGGCATCACGTTGAGTCAGTTCGAGATCAGGGTCGACGAGCACCAGCGCACCGCCGAGGCCCTGATGAGGCAGGCCGCCCAGTCCGCCGGCTACGCGGCACGGTCGTTCGGCCTCGACCAGGACGGAGGGCAGGCGAGGACGGCGACCGAGGTCGACAGCGACGACGACCGGTCGATGATCACCCGGGGCAAGAAGGCCGGCCACTGGAAACAGGGACTCGCCGACGTCCTGTTCGCCCTGCTCGGCGTCGACGCCGTGCAGTTCCGGAGCGGCATCGTTCCGGAACGCCCCCGCATTGAGTTCCCCGACGGAGTCTCCGAGTCCCCCACGGACACCGCGACGACGCTCGAACTGCTCAACCGCGCCCAGGCCGTATCCACACAGACCCGGGTCAAGATCCTGCACCCGGATTGGGACGACCAGGCCGTCGCCGCCGAGGCCGCCGCGATCCTGCGGGAAACCGGCACCGCGGCGCCGGACCCTGGGGATACATATCCGATGTAGAACCCGGGGCGGAGAAAGCTGCGGACACCTCCGCCCCGGCCGCTCATGCCTCCCCGCTAGCACGTATCGGTTCAGTCGCAGCCGCAGCACTGAAGGTAGCTAGAGGGGGGTTAGCCCTCGTGAGACGGAACTACCGCTCCTTCCTGTTGTCATTTAGCTATGCGGCGGCAAACCGATTCCACTACCTCAATGGAGTGCGTCGACCCCGAGCAGTGTTCGTCCAGCGCAAGTGTCCCGCTGACCAGGTAGAAGGCAACCGCTGCGACAGCGGACACCGTCCTGATGCCACCGAAGTTGATCTCACTGGCCCTGACACGGAACCCTCGTGCCGCACTACCAACGACCTTCAGTATCCGCCGAGCCCTGGCGTCACCGGAGTTTGGACCGTTACTCACTCTGCCTCCTCATTGTTGGCGCCCGTCGATTGGCGGGCATGTCAAGTCTGGCAGCGGTGCCTGTAGTTGGGGGGGCAGACCGTGTCGATCCACCCGGGCATGGTCGAGGATCTGGCTGCGGCGACGCGCGACCTGTACGCCGGTGCCGAAGAACGGTTGCTCGGCATCATCGCGCGCCAGCTCGCCGCCGGCCTCGACGCGCCCGGGTGGGTCGAGGCCAAGCTCGCCGCCGTCCAGCAGGTCACGCGCGCCTCACAGGCCGTCGTCGACGAGCTGGGCAAAGCGACCCGCCTCGACGTGTTCGAAGCGGTCGCCGAGGCGTACAACGTCGGGCACCGCGCCGCGGTCGCCGAGCTGGGCGCCCTGTCCGACGACGCTCGCCGCCTGGTCGACGACCGCTTGCCCCAGGCCCAGGCCGTCGACCGCCTCGCACAGGAAGCCGTCGACGTCGTCACCGCGACCCATCGGTCGATCCTGCGCGCCACCGTCGACACCTACCGGGCCGTTGTGTCGTCCGTGGCCGCCACGCCGCTACTGGGCACCGGCACCCGCCGGCAGGCCACACAGGACGCGATGCGCCGTTTCGCCGACGCCGGTATCCGGTCGTTCGTCGACCAGGCCGGCCGTCGTTGGCAGCTCACCTCTTACGCCGAGATGGCAGTGAGGACGGCGACCGCGCGTGCCGCGACCGAGGCGCACATGCGCACCCTCGCCGAGCACGACGTCGACCTAGTCGTCGTCAGCAACGCCCCGCGCGAGTGCCCCCTGTGTGCCCCGTGGGAAGGCCGCGTGTTGTCGATCGGCGGGCCCGCGGGGGCCCGCAGGGTCGAGGTCGAGCACGCCACCGAGGACGGCCGCATGGTGAGCGTCCGCGTTGCCGGCAGCCTCGACGAAGCGCGCGGCCGGGGGTTGCAGCATCCCAACTGCCGCCACAGCGTGAGCGCCTACACCCCCGGCCTTACCCGGATCGAGCAGGCCACCAGCGACCCGGACGGGTACGCGGCCGGCCAGCGTCAGCGCGAGATCGAGCGCGGCATACGCCGATGGAAGCGCCGCGAGGCCGCCGCCATCACGCCGGAGGAGCAGCGCGCCGCGCGCGCCAAGGTGCGCGAGTGGCAAGGCAAGATGCGCGACCACGTCGCCGACCACCCAGACCTACGCCGCAACCGCGTGCGCGAGCAGCAGGGCGCCGGCAACCTCCCCGAGCGCCGGACCGAGGCGACGCCCGAGCAGGTCGAGGCCGCCCGCGTCTGGTCGGGGGACGACGCCAGCGTGCGCGCCATGAGCGACGACGACCTCGCCGCCGCCATGCGCTCGAACCTGCTCGACGACCGGGCCCGCGCCCGGATCGAGGCCGAGGCCGACCGCCGCGACCTCGCCGCCCTACTCGACCGCGCCGCGCCCGGGGGGAACCTCACCGCGGATCTCACCGGATTCAGCGACGCGGAGTTGGGGCGCCTGCTCGGTCACGTCGACGGCCCCGACACACTGCGGATCGCCGCCGAGTTCGACCGCCGCGACGTCGCCGCCCGACTCCCGGGCGTCCGCGCCGATCTGGTCAGCCTGTCCGACGACGAACTCGCCGCCCGCGTCCGGCACGCCATCGAGCACGGCCTCGACGACGTCGACCAGCTCGCCGCCGAGGCGCACCGCCGCGACATGCTCGGCCGGATGTTCCCCGCCGGCCGCCTGCTCGACGACCTGTCCGCCGTCGGCGACGACGAACTCGCGTGGGCGATGCAGTACGCCAACGAGTCCGAGCTACTGCGGATCGCCGCGGAACTCGACCGCCGCGACGGGTACGGCGACGGCCCGGCCGGTACCGCGCCGCCCTCGCCCGGCCCCGGACCGCTCCCGGCCCCGGCCAACACCGGCGACGCCGTCGCCGACTACCTCGACGACCGCAACGCGCTTGCGTGGGCGATCCGCGAGGCAGACCACCCCGACACGTGGGGCAGGCTCGACGACCAGGCCGACGACGCCCTGTCGTTCGAGGAGCGCGTGAAGCTCGCCGCCGCCGAGGAGACAGCGCAAGGCGCCCTGTCCGTGCAGGAGCGCGCCGGCATGAAGAAGATCACCCGCGCCGAGGCCCGCCGCATGTACGACGAATGGGTGTGGGACCAGATCGCCCGCGCCGAGGACGCCTGTAACGGCTACCTGTTCAACCGCAAGTCGGAGGGCAAGGGATATTCCCTGTCGTCCCTGTTCACCGGCCCAGCCCGCATCGCGTACGCCCGCGCAAGCGACGAACTGAAAGAGTGGTGGGAGTCCAACCCCCGCAAGACTCAGGCAGAGTTCATCGAGGAGTTGACAGGCGTCGAACAGCGATGGGCGAACGGCGCCCGCCTCAACAACCGCGACCAGGCGTTGAAGCGATAGGGGGCCGCATGGGACCGCGCGAACAGATCGTCGCCGCGTTGCTCGCCGGGCGGAAGGCCGGCAGCAACGCCGACCCGCCGCGGTCGTGCCCGTACCCGGTCGGCGACCTACTGCGCCGCGCCTGGTTCATCGGGTACGGCCGCGCCCGGCCGGCCGTCGACGACGACCAGGGCGACGAGTAGCCCCAGCCCAGCACGACCCCGAAGGGGGGTCCGCCACCACGGCGGGCCCCCTTTGCCATGCCCGTACGCGCCCGCCCGGCGGGCCCGACCGCACAGGAGTGCACCGTATGAACACGCGCCACCTTGCCCGCCGCCACCGCGCCGACTACGCCGCCGGGTGGGCCCACCCCTACGCCCTGTCGCCCTGGTCGCCGATCGTCTACGCGGACGGCGGACAGGGCGGCGACGGCGGCACCGGGGCCGGCGCCGGTAACGGTTCCGGCGACGGCGGCACGGGCGCCCAGGGAGGCACCCAGAGCGGCACCCAGGGGGGCGCCCAGGGCGCCGCCGGCACCGGCAACCAGGCCCCGCCGAACACGCCCCCGGCGCCGGCGCAGCAGCCCGCCGAGGGCGACGTCGCCGCGCTCCCCGAGTGGGCCCAGAAGCTCATCAAGGACGCCCAGCAGCAGCCCCCGCAGCAGCAGGCCCAGCAGCCGCCGGCCGCGCCCGAGCAGGCCGCCGAGGGCGACCTGTCCCGCCTGCCCAAGTGGGCACAGCAGCAGCTCACCCAGGCGCAGCAGCAGGCCAAGACCGCCGCCGTGCAGGCCGCCGTACTGCGGGCCGCGCCGAACGCCGGCGCCAACGTCGCCGCCCTGCTCGACTCCCAGTCCGCCATGACCGCGCTCGCCGCGGTCGACCCCACCGACCAGGCCGCCGTGACGGAGGCGATCAAGGCTGCCGTACAGGCACAGCCCCACCTCGCCGCCGCCGTCGGTCCCGCCCGCGGGGGCGCCGACTTCGGCAGCACCACCCCGCCCGAGCGCAAGCCCGGATCGCTGCACGACGCCATCGCCGCCCGTCTGGGCGCCTGAACAGGAGTAAGCACCCATGCCCGTCACCCTCGCCGAGGCGAAGAACAACGCACAGGACGACGTCGACGTCGCCGTGATCGACGAGTTCCGCAAGGAATCCGCGATCCTCGACTCTCTGACGTTCGCGGACGTCGTCAACCCCGCCGACGGCGGCGACACCCTCACGTACGGGTACCGCCGCCTGATCACCCAGCCGACGGCCGCGTTCCGTGCGCTCAACACCGAGTACACCCCGCAGAACGTCACCACCCAGCGCTACACGGTCGACCTCACCGTGATGGGTGGGTCGTTCCAGGTCGACCGCGTGATCTCCCGTATCGGCCCGAACGCGTCCGGCGTCGTCACGCTGAACATGCAGCAGAAGATCAAGGCGACCCGGACCCAGTTCCAGGACGCCGTGATCAACGGCGACACCGCGGTCGACTCCGAGTCGTTCGACGGCCTCGACAAGGCCCTCGCCGGTACGGCGTCGGAGTTCCGGGCCGGCGAGGTCACCGACTGGACCGACTTCGACACCAACGCCCGCGCCGAACACAAGGCCCTCGACGCCATCGACGAGTGGCTGAGCCTGCTCGACGGATCGCCGACGATCATCCTCGGCAACAAGCGGGCCCTTGCCCGCGTCCGCGCCGCCGCGCGCCGCGCCGGCATGTACACCCGGAACCCCGTCGACGGCCTGCTCGGCCCGGGTGGCCGCCCGATCATGCGCGAGCAGTACGGCGACATCGTGTTCGCCGACCCGGGCGACAAGGCCGGATCGAACACGCCGATCATCCCGATCGAGACCCGCAACGTCGGGGCGCAGACCGGCGTGACCGGCCTTACCGACCTGTACGCGTACCGGGTCGGCCTCGACGGATTCCACGGCGTCGCCTGCATGGGCGGCACCGTCGTTCGTCAGTGGCTCCCCCAGTTCGACACCCCGGGCGCCGTCAAGACCGGCGAGGTCGAACTCGGCCCCGTCGCCGTCGCGCTCAAGGCGACCAAGGCCGCGACCGTCTTCCGTAACGTCAAGGTGGGCTGACCCATGGCAGTGATCCGCACCCCCGTCGAGGGGTTCAACGGCCCCGGCGTCGGTGGCCTCCAGTTCGTCGACGGCCGAGCCGAGACCGACGACCCGGCCGTGATCGCCTACGCCGAGCGGCACGGATACGACGTCGAGGGCGCCGCGCCGAAGCGGAAGGCCCCGGCGAAGACCGAGACGCCGAAGGAGTAGCCCGGTGCCCCGTGTCTACGCGACCCCCGAGCAGTTGGCCGCGTGGACCGGGCAGCCGGCCCCGGCCGACGCCGAGCGCCTGCTCGCCCGCGCATCCCAGGACGTCGACGCCGCCCTGTTGTGCGCGATCTACCGCACGAGCGACACCGGAATGCCGATCGAGCCGCACGTCGTGCAGGCCCTCGCCGACGCAACGTGCGCACAGGTCGAGTACCAGCTCGCCACGGGCGACGACGGCACCGGAGCGGCCGGCCGATGGGGCAGCGTGTCTATCGGCCCCGTGTCGCTCGGCGACCGCCGCGACGACCCGCGGGCCCCGGGCGACGTCGACCTCGCCCCCCGCGCACACCGCGCCCTCGCGGGCGCCGGCCTACTCCCGGGGGTGATCTGGTGAGGGTCCCCGCCTACCTGCTCCGGCACCGGATCACCGTCGAGCCCTACCTCGGCGACGGCGCGTACGGCCCCCAGTGGGGCCCGCCCGTGCCCGACGTGCCCGCCCTGGTCGCCGCCGCGGTGAAACAGGTACGGCGCGCGACCGACGGCCGCGAGGTCGTCAGTAGCACGACGGTTATCACCGCGCCCGGCCTCGACTGCCCGCCCGGTTCCCGCATCACGCTCCCCGACGGCCGCACGACGACGGCGATCACGACCGCTGACCACAGCGCGCCCGGCCTCCCGGTTCCCGCCTGTACGGAGGTGAGTTGCGAGTGACCGCCCGTGCCCGCCTCACGTGGAACGGCGCCGCCGCACTGCGCGGCACCCGCGCCGGCGCCGTCCGCGGCCTACGCCTCGCCGCCGAGCACGTGCTCGAACGGGCCCGTGCCCGCGTCCCGATCGAAGAGGGCACCCTCGAACGGTCCGGCGTCGCGTCGGTCGACGAGCAGGCCCTCGAAGCGGGCGTGTCCTTTGACCAGCCGTACGCCGTCCGCCAACACGAAGACCTCAACCTGAGACACGACGCCGGCCGTACGGCGAAGTACCTCGAAGGCCCCTTGACCGAGGAGGCCGACACCGTCGGCGAGATCATCGCGGCGCAGGTGCGGAGGTCGCTCCGTGGCTGACCTGCTCGACGGCCTCGCCCGGTTCCTCGACGGCCTCGGCCTGGTCGACTACGACCCCACGGGCCGGACCGGCGACCTGTTCGTCGAGGCGATGCCGCCGGCGCCCGACGCCGCCGTGTCCCTCGCCCTGTACGACGGCCCGGCCCCGGAGTCCCGCGACGACGCCGAACAGCGGCGCCTACAGGTGCGCGTACGCGGCGGGCCCGACCCCCGCGTCTCCCGCACCCGCGCCGAAGCCCTATACCGCGCCCTACACGGCCGCGCGGGCGTCGAGTTGCCCGACGGATCGTGGCTCACCCTCGCCGCCGCCCGCGGCACCCCCGCCCCGCTGGGGCCCGACAGCAACGGCCGACACGAGCACGTCGTAAATCTCGACCTCGACGTGTCCGGCCCCACCACGTAAGGAGTACCGCCCATGGCAGGCAACAGCCGCCCCATCGACGCCCGCGGGTGGGTGTTCGAGGTCGAGGACGCCGACGCGGCCCCCGACACCTGGCTCCCGATCGCCGGTATCAACACGTTCACGCACAACCCCGGCGAGAACGAGGAGACCGTCGACACGACCGTTTTCGAGTCCGCCGGCCAGTACGAGCAAGACGTGATGCAGAGGGGCGCGAGCCTCACGATCGAAGGTCAGTACCGCGTCGACAAGACCACCAAGGCCCAGGACCCGGGACAGGCGTACATCGATCACGAGTGGTCGGCCCGCCTCGGTTTCGACTCGCGGAACCGCGTCCGGTGGCGGCACGAGACACAGACCCAGTGGGTCGTGTGGGACGCCACCGTGACCCCGGGCGAGCAGGGGGGCGGCAACAACGACAAGACGTCGTGGTCGGCCACCATCACCCGATGCGGCGCCGCCACTACCGCCGCGGTGGTGACCGGCGGATGACCGACCGCGACCTCGACCTCGACGACGAGCAGCAGCTCGACGGCGCCGCCGGTACGGCCGACTTTGACGCGTTCTTCGCGGAGGAGTCCGCCACCCGCCCGCGCCAGTCCCTCACCCTGTACGGCCGCGAGTACCGGTTGCCCGAGTCCCTGCCTCTCCTGTTCACGCTCCAGATGGAGCGCGTACAGAACAGCAGCAGCGCCGAGGACGTGCGGAAGATGCTCGCCACCCTGTACGGGGGCGACGTCCTCGACACGTGGGCCGACCACGGCATGACCGACCGGCAACTCGGCGTCGTGCTCATCTACTCGGCCGCCAACATCCGCAACCCCGGGAGCTGCACCATGCAGCGCGCCGCGGAGCTGTACGCCCAGCAGGAAGCGGGAAAAGCCCCGGGGCCGAACCGAGCAGCGCGCAGGACGAAGAAGGCCAAGAAGGGGCGGAGTTCTGGCAAGCGGTCCTGACGCACTGGACGGCCGTCGAGGGCGACCTCGCCCGCGAGTACGGCCTCAGCGCGCGTGACCTCGCCGCCCTGTCCACCCGCCGTTTCCTCGCCCTGATCTCTGGCCTGTCCGGCGAGGCCCGGTTCGCCCGCGCCTGGTCGCGCACCCCGCGCAAGGTGACCGACCCGGCAGAGATCGCAGCTATCACCGGCCTACCGGCCGAGTAAGCACCGCCCCGGCACCACGCCGGATAACCCCCGATGGGAGGTGATCCGGCGTGGCACTGACCGTCGGCGAACTGCTCGCCACGATCACAGTCGACGACGGCCCGGCCGCCGCCGGGATGCAGCGCGCCGAGGCACAGATGCGCGCCACGGGCGACCAGATGGTCGCCGACGCCAACCGCGCCGGCCAGCAGGCCGGCGACGCCCTCGGCGACGGAATGGCCGACGGCGCCGACGCCGCCGCCGACCAAGGGTCCGGCGCACTCCGGGCGTTCGGGTGGGCCGCCGTCGGGGCCGGTATCGGCGCCGCCCTGATGACCGGCGTCGGCCAGGCCCTCGAACAGGGCAAGATCACCGGCAACCTACAGGCCCAACTCGGCACGACCGGCCCGGTCGCCAAGAAGTACGGCGAGGTAGCCGGCGACCTGTACGCCGGCGCGATCGTCGATTCGGTCGAGGAGGGCGCCGAGGTCATCAAGGGCATTGCCCAGAATGGCCTACTGCCCCCCGAAGCCACACAGAACCAGATTCAGACCCTCGGAAAGAAGGTCGCCGACACCGCCGCCGTCATGGGCGAGGACGTCGGAAAGGTGTCCCGCGCCGTCGGGACGATGCTGAAAACGGGCGTCGCCGACTCCGCCGAGGAAGCCCTCGACGTCCTGGTGAAGGGCACGCAGAACGGCATCAATGTCGCCGAGGATCTGCTCGACACCTACGCCGAGTATCCGACTCAGTTTCGCGACCTCGGCCTCGACGCCCAGACGTCAATGGGCATCCTGCAACAGGGGTTGCAGGGGGGCGCGCGCGACGCCGATATCGTCGCCGACGCCCTTAAAGAACTGAACATCCGCGTCAAGGACGGAAGCGGCGCCGAAGGGCTTAAAGCCCTCGGCCTGAATGCCGACCAGATGGCCGCGGCATTCGCCAAGGGCGGGCCGCAGGCCAAAGCGGCACTCGACACCATCACGGACCGTCTACGGGCGGTCAAGGACCCGACGGAACGTTTCCGCCTCGCTCAGCAGTTGCTCGGCACGCAGTCGGAAGACCTGTCGCGCGCCCTGATGAGCATTGACCCGAGCGCCGCGGCGGGCGCGCTCGGCAAGGTCAAGGGCGCCGCCGACGCCGCGGGCAAGGCCCTGCACGACAACGCCGCGACCCGGTTCGAGGCGTTCAAGCGGGGCGCCATGCAAGCGCTGGTCGGCGTCATCGGCGACTACGTCGTGCCGGCCCTGATGACCGGCGCAGACGTCGCGGTGAAGTTCGGCCGGGGCGTCGCGGACGCCGCCGGATTCGTCTCCGAGCACTCGACGGCTTTCCAGGTTGCCGGCGGCCTGATCCTCGCGTTCTTCCTGCCGACGCTGGTCGCCCTCGCCGCACAGGCATGGGCAACGACGACCGCCGTCGTCGCCGGATGGGTCGCCCAGGGCACCGCCCAGGCCGGCGCGGTCGCGTCGTTCCTCGCGGCGAACGCGACGATCCTCGCCGGATGGATCGCCCAGGGCGCGAGCGCAGTCGCCACCGCGGCGACCGTCGTCGCCTCATGGATCACCATGGGCGCACAGGCCATGATCCAGGCCGCGCGCATGGCCGCCGCGTGGCTGATCTCCATGGGGCCGATAGCCCTGGTGATCGCCGCCGTCGTCGGCCTGGTCGCCCTGATCGTCTCCAACTGGGATTCGATCGTCAAATACACCACACAGGCGTGGGATTGGATCTGGGACAAGATCGTCAGTGTCGGCGAAACGCTGGTCGAGTGGTTCCTGAACTTCACGCTTGTTGGCCTGATCATCAAGCATTGGGACACCATTTGGAAGGCCACAAAGTCCGCATGGGATGCCCTGGTTAATTGGGTCAAGGGAATTCCCGGGATGTTGTATAACGCATTCCTCAAGTGGACGCTACTCGGCCTGATCATCAGCCATTGGCAGGGCATCAAGACCGCCACCGTAAATAAGGCCGGTGAAATGGTCGCGTGGGTCCGCGGCCTGCCGAAGCGGATCTCTGACGGTATCGGCTCCCTAAAGCAACTCCTGTACGACAAGGGAACCGACGTCGTACGCGGCCTGTGGAACGGCATTCGGTCCATGGGTTCGTGGCTGCGTTCCACCCTGACCAGTTGGGCAAAGGATCTCATTCCGGGCCCGATTGCGAAGGCACTCGGAATTCACAGCCCGTCGCGCGTCATGGCAAAAAGCGTCGGCCGCTGGATTCCCGCCGGCGTCGTCGCCGGTATCCGCTCCGGACAGGGCGCCCTCGACCGCGTCATGTCCAATCTGGTCACCCCGCCCGCCGTGCCCCAGCTCGCCGGCGCGGGCGCCACCGTCGGCGCCTACGGCTCGCCGTACGCCCAGGCGACCGCGGGCGCGACCGTGCAGATCGAGCATTGGCACGCCGCCGAGAACGGCACCCCCGACGACAACGCCCAGGCCCTCGCCTGGTTGGCCAAGGCAAGGGGGTGACGATGCCCGTCGCGACCCTCGGCGCCGCCGGCGCCCTGGTCACCGAACCCGGACACGTCCAGTACGGCGACCTGTTGCTCGGCCCCGGCACTCCGTACCGGTGGCGCACCCTCACCGGGTGGGGGGACCTCCCCCCGCTCGATTCCGGCACCGTGCAGCGGGCCGACGCGCACGGCGCGTACCCCGGCCTGTTGCTCGCACAGTCCCGGACCGTCGGCGTCGACGGCCTGGTCGTGCGCGCACCGCGCGCGCAGATCGGCGAGGTCGTCGGCCGGCTGGAGGCCGCCACCGCGCCGCGCGTCGACGAGATCCCTCTCGTGGCGTGGGTCGACGAACGCGGCCCCCTGCTCACCTACGCCCGCGCCACCCGCCGGGCGATCCCGACGACGACCGGATACCGCCTCGGAACGATCGTCGGCGGGGCGATCGAGTTCGTCGCCACCGACCCGCGCCGCTACGCCCTCGCCGAGCAGGCCGCCACGGCGACGCTCCCCGTGTCCGAGGCCGGCCTCGCGTGGGACTCCGCCGAGGCCGAGGTGTTGCCCGCCGGCCAGGCCGCCGGCGTCGGCGAGGTGTGGCGTTGGTGGAGCGACGGCGACCCCGTCATCACGGGCGACAACGTCGGCCCCGTCAGCGTGCGGCCCCTCGCCGAGGGCGCCGAGCTGGTGTGGGCGTCGCCGCACGGCGACTACGGGTGGCCCGTCACCCCGGGCCGGACCGTCACATTCGCCTCGCAGCTCGCCGCCGAGCAGGGCGCCATGACCACACTCAGGTGGTGGGACGCGACCGGCCAGCACGTCGCCGACGACACGTCGACCCCGGGCGCCGCCTCGCTCACCGCCACCGCGCCAGCCGGCGCCGCGTGGGCGCAACCCGTCGTCCTGTTCACCGCAGCACTCCCGGCCGCCGTGCCCGTGGGCACGTCGTCGCTACGGATCAGCACGGGCGCCGGCGTCCTCGCGTGGCCGCTCAACTTCGGCACGCCCGGCAGCACCGGCCGCCTGTCCGTCGTCAACCCCGGCAGCGCCGACACGCACCCCGTCGTCGAGTTCCGCGGCCCGGTCACCATGCCGAGCCTGACGAACACCGCGACCGGCGACGTCCTCGAATACGACCTCCCCCTCGCCGCCGGCGACGTCCTGGTCGTCGACACCCTCGCCGGGACCGTGACCCTCAACGGCACCGCCTCGCGCCTCTACAGCGCGTCGACTCGGTCGGTCCCCGAGCAGACGTTCACGTTCCCGCCCGGGACGACGCCCCTCATGTTCCGCGCCGCGCCCGGCAGCAACGACCCGGCCGCGTCCGTCGTCGTGCGCTACCGCGCCGCCTACTGGTAAGGAGACACCCGCCGTGACCGTGCGCCCCGCATGGCTGCTGCCCCTGGGGCAGACACGAGAAGACACGCGGCTCGCCCCCGTCGGCACGTGGTCGCCCGAGGACGAGATACGCACCCGCGACGGCGTCGTGCCCGGCGGGAACCCGTTCGCCGCGACCGGCGTCGCCGCGATGCAACTACAGATCGGCGTCGGCCGCGCCACCGTGCAGGGCACGACCGCCCAGGGTGCCTACCCGATCGCCGTCGACGCCCCCGAGGTACTGAACTTCACCGACGGGAACGCCCAGTTCACCCGCATGGACAGTGTCATTCTCCGCGTGTACGACGGCCTGTTCGACGAGAGCGAGCAGCCCCTCGCCCGCGTCGAGATCGTCGAGGGCGAGGCGACCGCGACGCCCACCGCGCCGCCCCTCCCCCCGTGTTCGCTGCGCCTGTGGGACGTCACCGTGCCCGCGGGCGCGAGCGCGGGCGTGGGCGGTATCGACTGGGGGAGCGCCCTCGCCGACCGCCGCCGCTACACGACCGCCGTCGGCGGGATCATCCCCACCGGGTGGGGACTCAACTTCGCCGGCGCCTACGACGGCCAGTACCGCGACGCCGACGGCGTCCTCGAACGCTGGAACGCCACCGACGCCGCATGGGAGACCTACCGGGCCCCCGAGCCCCCCGTCGAGACGATTAAGGGCGGCCTGTCGGTCGCGTCCGGCTGGTCGCTGAGCAGTTTCGACGCCCGCCGCCGCGCCGGCGTCGTGCAGTTCCTCGGCATGTTCGCCCGGACCGGCGCGACCCTCCCCGCAAACCCGAACATCGGCGACACCCTGGTCGCCACCCTCCCGGCCGGGTGGCGCCCGATCGTCCTGCTCGAAGCGCTCTGCTCGAACGGCTACGGCTTCGGCGCCGCCGCCGTGGGGGGCGACGGGAAGATCACCATTCGGTCGTGGGCCGGCGGCAACAACATGTCCGGCATCGAGAAGGACACCAACGTGCGCATCGCTGCGACGTTCGTGCAGTAGAGGGGGCGCCCCGTGCAGACCCCCGCACAGACGCCGTACCGGTTCGTGTTCACCGACCTACGGTCCGACCAAGTCCTCGACACCCTGCCCGTGACCGGCGTCAGCCTCGACGACTACATAGGCAAGGTGGGCAGGCTCACCGGCAACGTACCCATCCCGAACACGCAGATCGCCGCACGGGCCCGGCGCGCGCTGGTGCCCGGCCGGACCGGCGTATGGGTCGAGCGCGGGCGCGAAGTGTGGTGGGGCGGCATCCTGTGGACGCTGCGCCTCGCCTCGGATGCCCGCGGATTCCTCACCGCACAGATTCAGTGCGGAGGGTGGGAGTCCTACCTGTACCGGCGCCTGTTGCTCGACACCCAGGTCGCCCAGGGCGTCGACCAGTTCGACATAGTCCGGGGCCTGGTCGACTACGTGCAGTCGACGCCCGGCGGCGACATCAACATCACGTACGACGGCGAGCCGTCCGGCGTCACCCGCGACCGCGAGTTCTCCCGCTACGACCTGCCCACGATCGGCGACCTGATCGACCAGCTCGCCGGCGTCGAGCGCGGTTTCGAGTGGCGCGTCGCGAGCTTCCGGGACACCAACGGCCGGCGCGTGAAACAGCTGATGCTCGGCCATCCGATCATCCGGACCGGGACGGCCGAGATCGTGCTCGACCACCCCGGCCGCATCCTGACGTACACGTGGCCGCAGGACGCGTCGGCCCTCGCCAACGGGTGGCAGTCCCGGGGCGCCAGCATCAACCAGAACCAGGCCGTCGACAGTGTGCCGCTCATGTCCGAGCGCCTGGTCGCCAACGACGACATAACCGCCGGGTGGCCACGCCTCGACGGCACGTCCGATCACACCACCGTCGAGCAACAGGCCACCCTCGACGCGCACGCGCGGGCCGACTGGACCGCCGCCCGCCGTCCCGTGCAGATCCCCGAGGTCGAGGTGTTGCTCGGCGACAACGTGTCGCCCGCCCTGCTCGGCGCGACCGTCCGCATCCGCATCCGCGACCTGTGGCACCCCGACGTCCTCGACGCGCGGTATCGCGTCGTCGGTCTGTCCATCAACCCACCCGAACGCGGCCGGCCGGAAACGGCACGGCTCTACTTGGAGGTAGCCGCCTGATGGCGTACGTCCCACAGGATCTACTCGACCGCGTCGCCGCCCTCGAACGCGAGGTGCGCACACTCCGCGGCCGGGCGCAGATGCGCCCCGCCCTTAACGAGATCCTGAACGGCGACGTTCGGATCGGCGAGGGCGGGCGCCTGATCTGCGAGGCCGAGAACGGGAACCGCGTCTTCATGACCGGCCAGGACGCCGAGGGCGATTGGGCCGTCGGCATGGCCCGTTCTGTCGACGGCACGCCCGCACTGACCGTCGGCGACGAGTACAACGGATCAGGCGCCGGCCAGATGATCCGCACATGGTCGCGGGCCGGCGAAGTGCTCATGATGGACGACGCATGGGCCGACCGGTTCCTCGGCCGCCCCTGGCTCCCGTTCCCCCTGTACCCGACCGCGCTACAGGGCTACGAGGGCGGGACGTCATGGAATTACGCATGGGTCGGCCGAGGCCCGGCACAGAACGCCGTCGCCGTCATCCGGTTCTCGACGATCAGCACGCAGGGCGGACAGGTCCGCGTGAACTACGTACCGCCCGGCGGCACCGCGCGGACCCTCGGCACGTGGACGATCCCCAGCGGCTCGACGTGGGTCGACCGCACCATCACGCAGCCGCTCGACGATGCCGACTGGGGCGACGACGTCGTGTTTCAGATCGAGCACCGCAACAGCGTGTCCGGGGGCGTGATCGAGACGCGCGTGTTCGCGAGCTACACCCGGAACACGTTCAGCGCGTCGGAGGTGCCCGACGCCCCCGCCGCCGTCGCCGCCGCGGCGACCAGCGAGGCACCGGCCGAGGCCGCCGACGACCCCGAGACGGAGGTGTGATGCTGCCCGACGGCATCCCGACAGTCCGTGTCACCGGTCGATACCTCACCCCGGACGGCCGGCCCCTCGCCGGGCAAGTCGTCTTCCGCGGCCCCGGCATGGTCACCTTCGGCGAGTTCGACGTGATCCTCGGCGGGCCCGTGACCGCGACCCTCGACGCGACCGGGGCGATCGAGGTCGAGCTACCGGCCACCGACGCCCCCGGCATGAACCCGAGCAACTGGTCGTACAGCGTCGCCGAACAGCTCGCCGGCGTCGCGATGAACCGCGTCTATCAGGTGTTGCTACCGGCCGAGACGCCCGAGGTCGACCTCGCCGATATCGCGCCGACCGACCCGACGACCCCGACGTATGTCGCCGTCCGCGGCGACTCCGCGTACGAGGTCGCGGTGAAACAGGGGTTCGTCGGCACCGTCGAGCAGTGGCTCGCATCCCTGGTCGGCCCGCAGGGCGCCAAGGGCGACACCGGGGCGCAGGGCCCCGAGGGCGACGACGCGTACGAGGTCGCCGTCGCGGCCGGCTACGTGGGCACCCGCGAGCAGTGGCTCGCATCCCTGGTCGGCCCGAAGGGCGACAAGGGCGACCGCGGCGACCAGGGCCCCGCCGGCGCCCCGGGCGTCGTGCAGTCCGTCAACGGTGTGTCGGCCGCCGACGTCGTCCTCGACGCCGCCGCCGTCAACGCCGTGCCGGACACCGCGCCGGGCGCACCGGGGGGCGTCGCCCAGCTCGACGCGACCGGCAAGGTCCCGGCCGCCCAGCTCCCCGACGGCATGGGCGGGGGCGCCGTCTCCACCGTCAACGGCAAGTCCCCGGACGCGTCCGGGAACGTCGCCCTGGTCGCCGCCGACGTCGGAGCCGTCGCCACGACGGAGAAGGGCACCGCGTCCGGCGTCGCCACGCTCGGAACCGACGGCATCCTCACGACCGACCAGCGCCCGACCTACACCGCCGCCCAGGTGGGCGCCATCGCCACCACCGCGCGCGGGGCGGCGAACGGCGTCGCCAGCCTCGACGCCTCGGCCCGCGTGCCCATCGCGCAGATGCCCACGGCCACCGGCCGGAACATGTGGACCCCGCAGGCACTCGGGTTTCAGGCGTGGTCGGTCGACCCGGCCGCGGTCGCCAACCCGACCACGTTGAAGGCCGCCGTCGTCGGCCGGATCTACATGTGCGGCATGAACATCACGGAGACCACGCAGGTAAACCGCGTCGTCATGATGGCCCGCGGGTGGGCCGGATCGTCGGCCGTGCCCGCCGCCCGGTTCTTCGCCGGCATCTACAACGAGTCCGGCAGCCGCGTTGCGTGGACCGGCAGCACCGCGCTTAGCAACGTCCCCGCCGCCGGCCAGATCACCGGATCGGCCCCCGGCATGAAAGACAACCACATAGGCGCCGTGCCGCTCCCGTTGACGGCAACGGCCACCCTCGCCCCGGGCCGCTACTGGGCCGCGTTCCTGCTCAGCGCCGGATCGGCGACGGATTTCTACTACATGCACATACAGAACGAGGCGCCGAGCAACCCCGGAAACTTCTTCCTCGGCACCACCGCGTTTCAACGGCACTGGTGCATCCCGAGCGGGCAAACGACCCTGCCCGCCACCGTCAACCAGTCGACCGGCGAGGTCGGCCTCGACCCCGCGATCATGGCGCTCGCCCTGATCTGACGCCCCACCCGCCACAGCATCCCGCACGCCCGCGCGCACCGCGCCGGGCGTTTCTTCATGTCTGGAGACCTCCCCATGTCCGTCAAGATCATCAGCCGTGCCGCGTGGGGCGCCAAGCCGTGGGACAACGACCCGCGCAGCGACGGCCCGGCACAGCTCGCCGTCACCCGCCTTACTGAGTTCTTCGTCCACTACGACGGAGCGCACCACATCAACGCCACCGGCTACGCCATCCCCCGCGCCATCGAGGCGCAGCACCTCGCCCAGGGGTGGGCCGGCATCGGCTATCACTTCGTCGTCGACCAGGCCGGGAACATCTACGAGGGCCGCGGATGGGGCCGCCAGGGCGCGCACTGCCCCGGGCACAACGTGAGCGGCCTCGGCGTACAGATCGCCGTCGGCGGCGACCAGGAGCCGAGCGAGGCCGCTCTCGCCGCGTGCCGCGCCCTGTACGACGAGGCGTGCCGCCGCGCCGGCCGCACCCTCGCCAAGAAGGGACACCGCGACGGCATCGCAACGCAGTGCCCCGGCGACATCCTGTATGCGTGGGTCCGGGCCGGGATGCCCGCCAAGGGGTACACCCCGCCCGCCGGCGGCGCCGCGCCGTCCGGCAGCACCCCCGCCCGGTACCGCGTCACGATCAACGGCCTGTCCTACGGCTACGGGGCGCACGGCGACCACGTGACCCGTGTCGGCGAGGCCCTGGTCGCGAAGGGGTTCGGCGACGCCTACAAGGTCGGCCCCGGCCCGAAGTGGACCGACGCCGACACCGAGGCGTACGCGGCCTATCAGCGCAGCCTCGGCTACACCGGGGCCGACGCCGACGGCGTGCCCGGACAAACGTCGCTGCGGCGCCTGCTCAGCACCCTCCCGGGCAAGGCACCGGCCAAGGCCGCGCCCGCGTTCCCCGGCCGCGACAAGTTCCGGCCGGGCGCCAACAACCGGTACGTGACCATGCTCGGCGAGCGCCTGGTCGCCAAGGGCTACGGCAAGCACTACCGCAGCGGCCCCGGCCCCCGCTGGACCGAGGCCGACCGGAAGAACGTCGCCGACTACCAGCGCGCCCAGGGCTGGACCGGCGCCAACGCCGACGGATACCCCGGCCCGCAGACGTGGGCCCGCCTGTTCGCGTGACCCCCGCGCCCGCCCGGCACCGCGCCGGGCGGGCCCGCCCGCAGAGAGGACACCCCCCCATGAACCCGAAGAACCGCCGCGCCATCCGCACCGCGCTCCAGACGTTCGCCGCCGTCGTCGCCGTCGTGCCCGCCCTCGCCGCGGTCGTCGCCGACTCCGACCAGCTCGCCGCCGCCGCGCCGTGGGCCGTCGCCGCCGCCGCTACGGCCGCGGGCGCCGCCGGCGTCGTCGCCCGAGTCATGGCCTCGCCCGTCGTCGAGCAGATCCTCGACCGGTTCGGCCTCGGCCTGGTCGACAACGACAGGGGCCCGGCCCAGTGACCGAACCGACCGACACCACGGCAATCGCTGTCGCCCTCGCGGAGTTACGCGGAACGATGGCCGAGGGGTTCGCCACGGTCAACGGCACGTTGAACCTGCTCACCCAGCGGCACGACCAGACCGACCGGCGCATCGAGCAGGAAGCGGCCCGCGTCGACCAGCTCGCCGACGCCGTCGACGCGCTAGAGAAGGGGGAGACCGAACGTCAGAAGCGCAACGACCAGCGCCTCGCCGACCTCGAACGCGCACGGTGGCCGCTCCCGTCCGTCGCCGCCGTCGTCGCCCTGTGCGGTCTCATCCTGTCCCTGTGGCAGTTCGCGACCACCCCATGACAAACGCCCCCCGCACGGCCACCTACGGCCGTAGCGGGGGGCGTTTCGTCGTGCTGCGGCCTACGCCGCGGCGACCAGCTCGCGCGCCCGCTCGTTGAAGTCGGCGACCAGGCGGTGACCGCCGAACGGCTGCATACGCCGTTGCAAGTCCTGTACCGCCTCGACCGCGCGCGACGACTTGACCTGTCCCGACAGGCGCAGCGTCCGCAGTCCGGCCGAGTACGCCCCGTCGAGATCCTTCCGTTGCAGGTAGGACACGGCAAGCGCCGCTTGCGACATGGCACCGCGCCGCGCCCGGTTCTGTTTCTCCGCGTGCTCGATGGACCGGCGCGCGTGTTCCTCGGCCGCTTTGGCGTCGCCGAGGTCCCGCATGGTGTTCGCGTGCTCGCCGTGCAGGTAAGCAGGGTCGATGAACGCGGCCCAGTCCGGTTCTTCCGCGAGGTCGGCACGCGCGTACGCCCGTTCCGACTCGACGACCGCCCGCGTCGCCGCCCGCTTGTCGTCGAGCAGGGCAAGCGCCCGCGCTTCCAGGCACCACAGGTCGGCGAGGCACGCCGGCGACTCGACCCTCGACAACCCCTGTCGGCCCGCCTGTGCGAGGCGCCGGCCCTCGCGCGGGTTGCCGAGTAGCGTCGCCTGATCGGCCATGCCCGCGAGGACGTGCGCGCCGAGCGCCGGATTCCGCGACTCTTCCGCGAGGCGTAGCGACTGAATCAAGTAGCGCTGCGCCGTGCTGTGTTCGCCGTTGTCGTAGGCCATCCAGCCGAGTAGGTACGTCTGTTCTGCGGCGGCCTCGCACAGCGCCCGGCGCACCGTGTCGTCATGCGACCGCCGCAACAGCGGGTAGACGTGCTGGTTCATGTACTCGGCGAGCACCAGGCGCCCGGACCCGCCGCCCTGTAGCACGTCCATCCGTTGGAACGTGGCGAACATGTTCCTGACGGCCGTCACGTCTTCCAGCCGAACACGCGGGCCCGGTTCCGGTTCCTGGTCAAGGGTGTTGAGTAGCCAGTCCCGCGAGGGACCGACACCGGCCACGGCCGCGAACGGCGCGGCGGCGAGGAACTTCCTACGGTCCACGTCAGCTCTCCCCAGGTCGGCAACTACCTCCACGGTAGCCGCGAACGAGGGGTCATAGGTGAGCGCAGCATCGGCCGAACTCCCGTCGCCGAGGCCGAGGTCGTACGTCGTGATGCGCCACCCGAAGTGATCCGAGAAGACGCCGGCGAGAATGTCGGGGATCGGCGCGCGGGGCGTTTCGCCTTCCAACCAGCGGCGAACACGCGTCGCGTTCGGCGCGACGTTCGGTTGTCCCCACTCCTGCGCCTTGGATTGCACGCGCCGGGCAAGTTCCTTGCGGCTGATACCGGAGCGCCCCAGCCAGTACCCAAGTTGCTCGTTCGGTGATTTCATCCCCGCACCTCCGCGACTGTGGGCGACGAAAGCGACACCCTTCGACACCCCCCACGACGGTACCCCCCGTTTCGTGACAGGTGTTGCCTGTACAACGAAACTCATCCGCTCGTGACGCAGCAACGACGGCACGTCGTGACTGCCCGAAGGGGTTGGCATGAACGAACGACGGCGGGACTCGGCGCCCTGCTGCGCGCCGCCCAGCGGGCCCCCAGCACAAGCCATGTTCCCCAAGAGCCAGGAAGCACCCGCGCGGGCCCGCGCGTACGTGCGCGACCTCCTGGCGCACGACGACGAACCGCTCGACGACGACCGCCTCGACGACGTCTTACTGATCGTCTCCGAGCTGGTCACGAACGCGTACAGGTACGGCACCGAACCTGACGACTCGCTACTCGTCGCCGTGCTGACGACGCCCGAGCGCGTGCGCGTCGAGGTCCACGACCCCCGCCGCACGCGCCCGCAGATGCGGAACGAGTCGGGGGAGCGGGCCCGCGGGCGCGGCCTGCACATCGTCGACCAACTCGCGGTGCGGTGGGGCACCGACGACCGACCGTTCGGGAAAGCCGTATGGGCAGAGGTGAAGCGATGACCACGACCGACCCCGTCCTGTCGTTCCGGGCCGTGCCCGGCCCCGGTTTCGCCGCCGGGTGCACCGTGTCGACGTGGGTGCACGCGGGTGCCCTCGCGGCGCCGGTCGCTTACGTCCTGGTCGGCCATGCGCCCCCGCGGCGCCCGGGTGAGACGACCGAGTCGGTCGAGGCCGGCCTGTTAGGCATGGTCGACGCGATGCGCTTACGGCCGGCCGCCGAGCGGGTGCCGATCGTCGGCCCGCGCCTACTGCTGCGCGAGCGCTTCGTCGCCCTCGACTACGGGCACCCCAACTACGTGATGCGCCTACCGACCCCCGGCACGGAATGGCGTAGGCACGTCGCCGCCGGCGGCCTCGCGTGCGTGACGATCGGCCTCGACCCCGTGCCGCCCGGCGCCGGCCCGGACGCCGTCGAGGCGTACCTCGAACGCGTCGTCGCCACGAACCGCGCCTACATGGGCGCAACGACCCTCCGGGCGCGGTGATGTTCGAGGGCAGAGGGGGCGTCGGCGAACGCCCCGTGCCGCCGCCGTTCATGTGGGCGTGCCGCGACTGCGTGCGGTGGTTACTGCGGCTCGCCCGTACCTGGGACGACCCCGAGGGGTGTTTCTGGGAACAACTACAGGTCGCCCGACACATAGCCGCGGATCACCCCACCGACGTCCCCCCGCAGCACCTCGACGACTGCGATCTGTGCCAGGAATACGCCCGCCGCGACGACGGCGATGCGGCCCTCGTGTGGGCGCAACACCGGGCCCGGGACCTGTTCATGCCGCCCTCGCTCGCTCGCCTGTTGTGAGCCACTGGGCGCGCGCTCGCGCCGTCGCGCGCGTCCTGTCCGCCTCTCCCCCGTCGCTACACCGGTAGGGGAGGGAAGGGCCCGCCGCCGCCGTAATCCCCCGAGCGGCGCGGTGAGGCCGAACGGCCCCGGTACCTACCGCGAGGTACCGGGGCCGTTCTCTTACCTGCCGCGTGTTTCCCCAGGTCAGGCCGCGAGTGTTTTACCGAAGTTGCCGCACATCAAGGTGGCCACGGCCTGTCCCGGCTCCACCCCGAGCTCATCGCGCAGCGCGTTCGCCAACTGGATCGACCGCACCCCCACGTCGTGGAAGCTGCGTCGCTGGGGCTCGCCCTCTCCGGTCCAGGTGGTCACATGGGCCGTGCGGCCGTGCACGAGTGCCCCGTGCACGAGGATGCGGGTCACGGTCAGCGGTACGTCCTGCATCGTGCTGAGCACCGGGGCCTCCAGGGTTCCGGTTACGCGCGGGTTGAGGTTCCGCCGATTCTGCAGCCGACCACCTGGTATCTGGCTCTTATACACATCTGACGCTGCCGACGACTAGTCGAGTGTGGATCTCGGTGGTCGCCGGGTCTGTTTCAGGAAGAAATGCCGTAATCCTGCAAATTCAACGTCCTAGCGCTGTGGTGTGAGATTAA
>NZ_JAEEAP010000919.1 GCF_016103465.1 Streptomyces sabulosicollis | reverse complement strand
CGGCCGCCCCGTCGGCCACGCCGCCGACGGCTGCCTCGGCTCCGCCGTCCGCTCCGCCGTCCGCCCCGTCGGCCGCCGTGGTGCCGAGCAGCCATCCGGCGTCCACGTTCCCGGCGTCGGCGATCCGCGCCAGCTCGGCCACGGTGAAGCGCCGGCTGCCGCTGAGCGAACGCGAGAGCTTGGACGGGTCCATCACGACCCGCCGGGCGAATTCGCGCTGGGTACAACCGGCTTCGCCGATCACCTGACGTACGCGTTCCGCCACGTCGAACTGTTGCCGCATGGCCGACACCGTACGGATGCGTTGAGATAAACGCAATGAATGTGACGGATGAATGTCCGCTTCATCTCTGAATCGGTAGGGATGGCACCCAGATATTGCGATGCGAACTGACTGATGCATCAGTCGTTCTCGATGATGTTCGAACACTTCCGACTATGCTCACCGGGCGTGAGCACAGGAGAGATCGGGTGACATCGGGCGGGGACGACGTACGGCTTATCGGCGGCCGCTATCAGCTGGGCAACCGGCTGGGACGCGGCGGTATGGGCACGGTCTGGCGTGCCTACGACCAAATGCTGGCGCGCGAGGTCGCGGCCAAGGAGCTGAACGTCGCGAGCGACGACCACGAGTACCACCGACGGCTGCGCCGGGCGCTGAGAGAGGCACGTACCGTCGCCCGGGTGCGCCACCCGCATGTGGTGGGCGTCCATGACCTGGTCGAACACGACGACCGGCTGTGGATCGTGATGGAGCTGATCGACGGCCCCTCGCTGGCCCGCCGGATCGCGGACGACGGCCCCCTCACGCCCCGCCACACCGCCGCCCTCGGGCTCCAGCTGCTCGGCGCGCTGGAGGCCGTGCACGCCGCCGGGGCACTGCACCGCGACGTCAAGCCCGCCAACATCCTGCTGCGCCGGGACGGCGGCGCCGTCCTCACCGACTTCGGCATCGCGGCCCTGGAGGACGACGAGTCGCTCACCACCACCGGTGAACTCCTCGGCTCCATCGGCTACATGGCGCCCGAGCGGCTGACCGCGGAGGAGGTCGGCCCGCCGTCCGACCTGTGGTCGCTGGGCGCGACCCTGTCCGCGGTCGCCTCCGGCGTACCGCCCTTCCAGCGCCCCACCGGGGCCGCCGCGCTGCACGCGGTCACCTTCGCGGACCCGGTCATCCCGGAACGGGTCGGCCCCCTGCGGCCCGTCGTCGAGGCCCTGCTGCACAAGTCCCCGGGCGAGCGGCCGTCCGCGGCCACGGTCGGCGCCGCGCTGCGCCGCGTGGCGGACGGCGCGGAGGACCCGGGCCCACTGCCTCCGGCCGGAACCCCGGGGACGGCCGGAACCCCGGAC
>NZ_JAEEAP010000918.1 GCF_016103465.1 Streptomyces sabulosicollis | reverse complement strand
GGCATACGCCATCCGCGTCCTGGACGCGCTCGACAACACCAGCCCGCCGGCCATCCGCGCCCACGACGGCGTACGACTCATCTAGCACGCACCCACGACCCATAGCCCCTACCAGCATGAAGGAACTTGTATGGACGAGTATATGAGTACTCCGCGAGTTTGGGGCCTGATGTGCCCAGGATCCCGAGAAGAAGTCACCCGCGCCCGCCGCTGGACCCGCGACATCCTCAACGGACACCCCTGCGCGCACGACGCCGAATTGATCGTGAGCGAACTCGGAAGCAACGCCCTCACCCACACCGCCAGCGGCACCGCTTACGGCACCTTCCAGCTCACGCTGTCGCTCTCACCGCGCACCGTCGCGATCTCCGTGACCGACGAGGGAGGCCACCCAGAAGAAGTCAGCCCCACGGAGGCCGACGCAGACGACACCCACGGCCGCGGATTAACCATCGTCATGGCACTCGCCCGCCGCTTGGACATCACCGGCGGCCAGTACGGCCGCACCGTCACCGCCCAGCTCGTAGCACCCGAGACAGGAGCCACCACATGCTGAGGCCCTTGCTCCGCCCCGGCTACTGGTGCGAATGCTGGACACGTTCACCAGCCACAGGACCCCGCTCGGTCCTGCTCGCCTCCATCGAAACCAACAGCCCGAGCGAGGCCACCCGATGGATCCGCGTCACCGTGCGCACCATCGCCTCAGCACTCGACCGGCAAACAGCCCACGAGGCATGGGACTGGGTTACCTACGGCCACAAGGAAGCGGAAGACGCCCTCACCAACGGCGAAGCAGCCACCTTCGCTTTCACCCAGCAAGACACGCAGATCGAATGGATCGTCCGGCCGGTCATCTTCCTACCCCTCGCCCACCGCGAAGCCCGACGCCTCCCGGCATGCGCCGAACAGTTCACCTGCCCCACCACGCACAAGATCGCCCGACACCAGACCAACAGCCACTGAGTTACAACCTTCTCTACAGGTTCAAGGCGGCTCGCTCCGCTCACCGCGCGCGGCCCGGCCCCCGGCCGGGCCTGCGCTCATGTCTCCGCCCCGCTCCAGCCCAGCCGGTGTCCGTGCCGCGCACACAGCAATCAGCCGCTTGCCCTTAGAGATTGATGCCTCCGGCGGGGGCGCTCAGGCTCCGGGATGGACGGGGCGCCGTACGCGAGTGCCAGTTGTTGGTGGCGTGCGTGGGGAGCTCCCATCCCGTCTGCCGTCGACCCAGGGCAGAGCCGAGCAGACATGGCCCCTGGCGTCCAGGTCGTTCGTACAGTGGCGCGCTCCACCTGGACGCCAGGAACCACGCCCGCTCCACGGTGTGTGGGTCGACGGCAGACGGGATGGGAGCTGGGG
>NZ_JAEEAP010000917.1 GCF_016103465.1 Streptomyces sabulosicollis | reverse complement strand
CCCTCGCCCCAGCCCGCCCCGTCCGCGCCGTCGGAGAAGGGCTTGGACCGGCCGTCGGGCGAGAGCGCACCCTGCCGGGACATCTCAGTGATCACACGCGGGTGGCACATCACCGTCGCACCGCCCGCCAACGCGAGCGAGCACTCGCCGCGGCGCAGCGATTCGGCCGCCGTGTGCAGGGCGACGAGCGACGAGGAGCACGCCGTGTCGAGAGTCAGCGCCGGCCCCTGCAGGCCCAGGGTGTAGGAGATCCGGCCGGAGGCGACGCTCCCCAGCTCCCCGGTCAGCAGGTAGCCCTGCGCGTCGTTCGGCGGGGACTGCAGCGGGAGGCTGTAGTCCTGGTAGATCACCCCGGCGAAGACTCCGGTGCGGCTGCCGGCGACGGTGGCCGGGTCGATTCCGGCCCGCTCGAAGGACTCCCACGCGCATTCGAGCAGCAGCCGCTGCTGCGGGTTGATGGCGGCTGCCTCCCGCGGCGTGATCCCGAAGAACCCCGCGTCGAAGTAGGCGGCATCGTGCAGGAACCCGCCCTCGCGCACGGGGGTGGTTCCCGGGTGGTCCGCATCAGGATGGTAGAGGCCGTCGATGTCCCAGCCGCGGTCGGTGGGGAACGGCGTGATCGCGTCGCCCCCGGCTGCCACGAGCTCCCACAGGTCCTTCGGCGACGTCACACCGCCGGGGAATCTGCACGCCATCCCTATGATCGCGATCGGCTCGGTGATTCTGGCCTTGAGCCGCTCGTTCTCCCTCAAGGACTCGCGCAGCGCCTCGACCAACTCGTCAACTGACGTGTTCAACGTGTCTCCTCAAGCATGAGCGATCTCGGGACAGGCAGCCGACGGCGGATCAACCAGTGGTATGCGGGGCCGCCTTGCCCAGCGCCAGGCGCACGAGCTCGTCGCCGTCCATGTTGTCGAATGCGCACTCGCCGCGAGCCGCGGGCGCCGTGGCGGGGTCGTCGCCTGCGTCGTCGGAGCTGCCCGGGTCGAGCGTGGCGACCAGATGGTCGGCGAGCTCGCGTGGTGAGGGGTAGTCGTAGACGAGGGTCGTGGGCAGCCGGAGCCCCGTGGCGGCGCACAGTCGGTTGCGGAGTTCCACGCTGGTCATCGACTCGAACCCGAGCGCCTTGAACGAGAGGTCCGCCGCTACCTGAGCGGACGCCTCCAGGCCGAGCACAGCGGCGATCTCGCCCGTCAGCAGATCCCACACGTCGCGCCGGGCGGTGACCGGTCCGCCGATCGCAGCCAGCCGCTCCTGTTCGGCGGCCGTCGCGCCCAAGCCGACGCCGTCGGCCAGAATGCCGCCGGCCGCGGACGAATCGGGAGCGCTGATCCAGTAGCGCTGGCGTTGGAAGGGGTAGG
>NZ_JAEEAP010000916.1 GCF_016103465.1 Streptomyces sabulosicollis | reverse complement strand
GGTGGGGGCTGCGGCGGAGGCGGCGGCTGCGGCGGCGGCTGAGCCGCCACGACGAAGGGCGCACCGCGGCCGGGAGGCCCGGCGGCCTCCCGCCGGGCGCCGGGGGCCGCCGGGGTGCGGACGGCCGACCGCGGGCCGGAAGCAAGCGGCAGCTGGTGAGACCGCCCAGGCCCCCGGTGCTGATGACGCCCGACGAGGCGCCCTCACCGCACGACCAGGGCCCGGGCACCGCGCCCCGCACCGTGGCCGTGCGGGTCACTGGGCCCGGTCACGGTCCTCGAGCAGGACGGCCGACGAGGAGCCGCATTCGCGCGAGTCGTTCATATCGTGAAAACCGTGGCGCGGTGGTGGCCGGGTCCAGTAGAAACTCGGCCATGTTGTGGGTCCTCTTCCTGCTCGTCGCGTGGGGCGCGGCGGTTGTCAGTTGTACGCGTCTGTGCCTGGCGGCGGTGGCCGCCGCTCAGCCGATGGACCCCGATCCGGCGGCGGACCGGAAGGGCCTGAGCCTGTACGAGGCGGCGTTCCTGTCCGGTGGGCCGCGGCGGGTGGGTGATCTGGCTCTCGTCACGATGTACCGCGAGCGGCGGCTGCTGCTCGCGCACACCGGCTGGGTCACCGTGGTGGACCCGGACGGGCGGGACGATCTGGAGCGGTCCGTGATCAGCGCGATAGGGCCGGAGGGCCAGGCCCCGGTGCGGCCGGTGCGGGCCGCGCTCACCACGGCCGCCCCGGTGCGGGCGCTGGGCGACCGGCTGGTGACGGCGGGGCTCGCGGTGTCCGCCTCGGCCCGTGCGAACGTGGCGGTCGCGGTGCGGCATGTGCGAGCGGCCTGCGGGCTGGTGCTGGTGACGGCGGCGGCCGCGCTGCTGCTGGTGCCGCCCGCGGCGGGGCGCGGTCCGGTGGCCGCGTGGTTCGTGCTGCCGCTGCTGCTGACGGCGAGCTGTCTGCTGATCGCCCGGGTCGAGGCGCATCCGTACTCCCGGTGGGCCTCCCCCGCCGGTCAGCGGCTGCTGGGCCGGATCGACGTGCCGCCGCGGCGGACCCTCGCCCAGCGCTCAGGCGGCGACGCGGACGGCGGCGGCGACCCGCTCACCGCGCTCGCCGTGCACGGCACCGCCGCCCTCACCGACCCGGCGCTGCGCGCGGCCCTGAAGACGCATTGGGGTCATTGACCCCGACACCGCGGCCCGGTGCTTTACATGGTCAACCGGCGCGCCAAATATCCCTTTCATCGCGCGTTGCACGAAGGGATGGCCAGTGAGAGCAGCAGCGCTGTACGGCATCCTCGGGCCGCTGTCCCTGTCGCTGGCGATGAGCGCGCTGCTCGCGCCGTCCGCCACCGGCCGCCCGCTCGCATCGCCCACCGCCC
>NZ_JAEEAP010000915.1 GCF_016103465.1 Streptomyces sabulosicollis | reverse complement strand
TCGAGCTCCGCAATCGGCTGAACGCGGCGACGGGCCTGCGCCTGGCCGCCACGCTCATCTACGACTACCCGAACGCCACGGCCCTCGCCGACCATCTGCGTGCTGAACTGCTGGGCGCCGAAGCCGTGGTGAGTGGCGGCGTGGCGGCTCCGGCGGTTGCGGTGGCGGATGATCCGGTCGCGATCGTGGCGATGAGCTGCCGTTTTCCGGGTGGGGTGCGGTCGCCGGAGGAGCTGTGGCAGCTGTTGTCGGCGGGTGGGGACGCGATCGCGGAGTTCCCGTCGGACCGTGGCTGGGATCTGGCGGGGTTGTATGACCCGGATCCGGATCGTCAGGGGACGTCGTACGCGCGTGAGGGTGGTTTCCTGTACGACGCCGGGGACTTCGACGCGTCGTTCTTCGGGATCTCGCCGCGTGAGGCGTTGGCGATGGATCCGCAGCAGCGGTTGTTGCTGGAGACATCCTGGGAGGCGTTCGAGCGCGCGGGCATCGACCCGGCGACGCTGCGGGGCAGCCGTACCGGCGTCTTCGCCGGCACCAACGGCCAGGACTACGCTGGGCTCGTTTCCACCCCGCCCGAGGGTCTGGAGGGCCATCTGGGCACGGGCAACGCGGCGAGCGTGGTGTCCGGCCGGGTGGCCTACACCTTCGGTCTCGAGGGTCCGGCGGTCACGGTGGACACGGCGTGTTCGTCCTCGCTGGTGGCCCTCCACCTCGCGGTGCAGGCGCTGCGGCAGGGCGAGTGCACGATGGCGCTCGCGGGCGGCGTCACGGTGATGTCCACCCCCGAGAACTTCATCGACTTCAGCCGTCAGCGCGGCCTGGCCGCCGATGGCCGGATCAAGGCGTTCGCGGCCGGGGCCGATGGCACCGGCTGGGGCGAGGGCGTGGGCATGCTGCTCGTGGAGCGGCTGTCGGACGCGCGCAGGAACGGCCACCCGGTGCTGGCCATCGTGCGGGGCAGCGCGATCAACCAGGATGGTGCGTCCAACGGTCTGACGGCGCCGAACGGTCCCTCGCAGCAGCGCGTCATCCGGCAGGCCCTGGCCGGTGCGGGGCTGTCGGCCGCTGAGGTGGACGCGGTCGAGGCGCATGGTACGGGCACGACGCTGGGTGACCCGGTCGAGGCGCAGGCGCTGCTGGCGACGTATGGGCGGGAGCGGGACGCCGAGCGGCCGTTGTGGCTGGGGTCCATCAAGTCCAACATCGGTCATACGCAGGCCGCCGCCGGTGTGGCGGGCATCATCAAGATGGTGTTGGCGATGCGGCACGGTGTGCTGCCGCAGACGTTGCACGTGGATGAGCCGTCGCCGCATGTGGACTGGTCGGCGGGCGCTGTCTCGCTGCTGACCGAACAGGTGGAATGGCCGGAGAC
>NZ_JAEEAP010000914.1 GCF_016103465.1 Streptomyces sabulosicollis | reverse complement strand
CCCCGATGGGGAATCGGCCCGCTCCCGCGTCCTCTTCGGCACGCAGCGCGGGGAGTCCGCGGCCCACACCGTCCTGGAGGCCGCCGGCCCCGTCCTCGTCGTCACCAGCGACCCCAAGCTCTGGGCCACGACCAAGGACGCCCGCGCCAAGCTCGGCCCCACCCACGTCTTCGACCCGTCCCATCTGCTCGACACCCCCGCTCGGCTGCGCTGGAACCCGGCGGCGGACTGCGGCTCCCGCGATGTGGCGGCCGCCCGCGCCACCGCCCTCCTCGCCCCCGTACGGCCCATGCACGCCATGGACCGACCCCTGGCGGAGGCGGCGGAGACGATGCTCCGCTGCTGGCTGCACGCCGCCGCCGTGGATGGCCGACCGTTCCGCCATGTGCACCGCTGGGCGCAGGGCAGTGCGGCCCATGAGCCCGTAAAGATCCTCCGTACGCACCCCAAGGCGGCCGGCGGCGCGGCCGGCGAGTTGGAGGCCACGCTCACCGCCCACCGCGAACGCCGCGACATGGCCCAGGAGCTGACCGCCCGTGCCCTCGGGGCGCTCTCCTCGATCCACATCCGGGACGCCTGCAATCCGGGACGCGCCGACACGCTCGCACTGGAGTCATTCGTCGCCGAAGGGGGAACGCTGTATCTGATGGGTGAATCCATCGAGGATCCCCGAACCCAGCCGGGTGCGATGCCGCTCCTGACCGCACTCGCCTCACACGTGGTCGAGCACGGCCGGCGCATGGCCGAACGGTCATCCTCCGGTCGGCTCGACCCACCACTGACCCTCGTCCTGGACGACGTCGCCGCCGTGGCCCCGCTCCCGGCGCTCCCCGATCTCCTCGCCCAGGGCGCGGAGCAGGGCCTGCCCACACTGGCCCTGATGCGCTCCCAGGAACAGGCCCGAGCCCGCTGGCCGCACCGCTCCCTGGCGGGCCAGGAGTCACGCTGACCGGTACGCACGCCCCGCCGGGGTGTCCCGGTCAGCCGTCCCCGGACGAGCCCTCGTCGGCCAGATCAGCGTCGTGGACGAGGATCGCCGGCTGGACACGGTTGGTGAGGTCAAGCTTGATCAGGAAGCGGCTGATGTGCGCCTTGACGGTGATCTCGCTCAGCCGGAGCTCCGGCCGATCTCGGCGTTGGACAGCCCGCGGGCGAAGGCATGAGTCTCGGGCCCAGTTGGGGACGGAAAGGGGAGCTGAACGCAAAAAAGCCTCGGTCCCGAGCACTATGTACTCGGGACCGAGGCTAAAAATCGTTCGGCGGTGTCCTACTCTCCCACAGGGTCCCCCCTGCAGTACCATCGGCGCTGAAAGGCTTAGCTTCCGGGTTCGGAATGTAACCGGGCGTTTCCCTAACGCTATGACCACCGAAACACTATGAA
>NZ_JAEEAP010000913.1 GCF_016103465.1 Streptomyces sabulosicollis | reverse complement strand
GTGTATAAGAGACAGGGCGGGTACCGGTGGCGATCACGATGTGCCGGGCGGTGAGCAGCTGCTCCTGGCCGGTGGCGTCCGTGACGGCCACGGTGTGGTCGTCCACGAACCGCCCGGTGCCGGAGAACAGCGCGACCCGGTTGCGGGCCAGCTGGCTGCGGACGACGTCCACCTCACGGCCGACCACATGCTGGGTGCGGGCCGTCAGGTCGGCGACGGTGATCTCCTCCTTGAGCCGGTAGCTCTGGCCGTACAGATCCCGCTGGGTCAGTCCGGTGAGGTAGAGCACCGCCTCGCGCAGGGTCTTCGACGGAACGGTTCCGGTATGGAGGGAGACCCCGCCCACCATCTCCTTACGGTCGACGACGGCCACCCGGCGACCGAGTTTGGCGGCGGCGATGGCAGCCTTCTGGCCACCCGGCCCGGACCCGATCACAAGCATGTCAAAGTCGGTCACGGACCGAGTCTGACATCGGATGACGCCCCGCTGGAAGAGTGAATCACCGGCCAACCCGCCCCGGGACCGGCCGACTTGGGGCGTGCTACTCGGCGTGGGGCCAGAGATGACCCTGGGCATCCCGGGCCAGGGAGGTCAGGGACGCCAGCAGAACGAGGCCGACCAGACCGGCCGGCAGGGCGGGCGCGGCCAGCGCGGCGTGGGTCACCAGCAGCCCACCGGCCGCGGCGCCCACCACCAGGCCCCCCAGCAGCGCGATGCTGAGCCGGCGCACGGTTCCGCTGCGCACCGCGTCGACCAGTACCCCGGTCAGGGTGCCGGTGAGATAGGTGGTGGAGAAGCCGGGCGGCCCGACGGCCCGCACCAGACCGCTCTGCCCTCCCATGGCGCACGCGGCCACCGCCAGCAGCCCGAGCTGCCGACCACCGGCGGGGTGGCCGTCGGCGCCCGCCCACGCCCCCCAGAGCCCGCCGAGCGCGAGCAGCTCCACCGCGAGCGCGCACCGGGCCCGCAGGGCCGGGCGGGAGCCGCGGACGATCCGGCCGCTGAGCAGCGCGCCCCCGACGTATCCGGCCATGGCGACCGCGGAGTCCCGGGCGAGCGTCGCGTCCGGGGACGCGGCCGACATGCCGAGGAGGGAGAGATTGGCGGTCATGACGCTGGTGAACACGCCGCCCAGGGCCAGAAAGCTGATCGCGTCCATCGCCCCGGTCGCCACCGTCAGCGCGACGGCGGCCACCGCTCCCCCGGTACCGCAGGCCCGCCCCGGGCGTCGCGCTTCCGGTGCGGGGGCGGTATCGCTCTCATCGGCCATCGGCAACCCTCCGGCCACCTCGGGTGCCCCGGGCGGCCCCACCGGAAACAGCGGCCCTGGGTGCGCCGGGGCGTCAGGACCCTCCGGCGCACCGGGCGTCAGGAGGGGGCC
>NZ_JAEEAP010000912.1 GCF_016103465.1 Streptomyces sabulosicollis | reverse complement strand
TGCCGCCGTTGTGGATCTTTTTTACCGACTGCGTGCTTAAGACAAATCCACTGATAAATAATTTTCGTCAGAAAAGCGACTGTTTTTTTTTCAAGCAGAAGACGGCATACAATATTAGCGAGTGTCTCGTGGGCTCGGAGATGGGTATAAGAGACAGCCCTCCCCGCGGACCTCGGCCCCGGCCACCGGCACCGCCGCGCCGCGCTACGCCAAGCCGCCCGAGGAGGCGTGCACGGTGCTCCCGGAGTCGATGGTCAAGGACCTGGTGCCGGGCGCCAAACCGGCCGGGAACGAGCTGAAGTCCAGTGACCTCAACCGCCGCACGGGCTGCTCCTGGCACGCCCTGGACGGCTTCGACTACCGCTGGCTGGACATCGCCTACGACGTCAAGAGCGTGGCGGGGAAGCAGAAGAGCGAGGGCGGCAGCCCGGTGCCTGGCCTCGGCGACGACGCGTCGGTGACCGAGAAGACCACCAAGGACGACGACCAGGGCATACGCGAGGCCGTGGTGACGGTCCACCAGGACAACGCCACGGTCACCGTGACCTACAACGGCGGCGACTTCGAGAGCCACAAGGCCGCCGACGCCGATGAGATCCGTAAGGGCGCCATCAGCGCGGCCGGGAAGGCGCTCGCCGCACTCGACGGCTAAGTTGTTTTTGCTCAGTCTTTGAAGCTCGTCGCTCAGTCCTTGATGAACATCAGCCGTACGGGAGTGCCCTTCTGAGTGAACGGTTACGATCACGGGCATCGCAACCGAGCTCTGGAGTCCCGCCGTGTCCGCCGCCCCCGAACCACGCCTGGGTATCGCCGTCCTGACCATGGGCAACCGGCCCAGAGAGGTGGCCGCCCTGCTGGAGTCGGTCGCGAAGCAGGACGTGCCCGCGGCCCGTGTCGTGGTCGTCGGCAACGGCTCCCCGCTCCCGGAGTTCCCCGCCGAGGTGACCGCGGTCGAACTGGAGGAGAACCTCGGGGTCTCGGGCGGCCGTAACGTCGCCTGGCGGCGGCTGCGCGAGTTCGGCGACGTGGACGTCGTGGTCGACCTCGACGACGACGGGCTGCTGGTGGACGCCGATGTCTTCCGCAGGGTGCGCGATCTGTACGCCGAGGACCCCCGCCTCGGCATCGTGAGCTTCCGCATCGCCGACGAGACGGGCGAGACCCAGCGCCGCCACGTGCCCCGGCTGCGCGCGTCCGACCCGATGCGCGGCGGCGAGGTGACCACCTTCCTCGGCGGCGGCCACGCCCTGTCGATGGCGATGCTCGAGCAGATCGGCGGCTGGCCGGACGAGTTCTTCTTCACCCACGAGGAGACCGACCTCGCCTGGCGGGCGCTCGACGCGCGCTGGAAGGTCGTCTACGCCCCCGAGTTGCTGCTCCAGCACCCCCGCAC
>NZ_JAEEAP010000911.1 GCF_016103465.1 Streptomyces sabulosicollis | reverse complement strand
CCACCCACCCCTTCGACACGCTGGACAACGTCCTCATGACCCCGCACTCCTCGGGCCTCACCCGCCAGACCTTCACCCACCGCACCGCCGACATCACCGCCAACATCCGCCGCCTCGCCGCGGGCGAACCACTCCACAACGTGGTGGCGGTGGCCCCGTGACGACGAACGACACCATCACCGCCGTCGACATCCTCGTCACCAGCCCGGGACGCAACTTCGTCCTCCTGAAGATCACCACCGCCGACGGCGTCACCGGCTGGGGCGACGCCACCCTCAACGGCCGCGAACTCGCCGTCGCCTCCTATCTGCGCGACCACCTCGCACCCCTCCTCATCGGCCGCGACCCGGCACGGATCGAGGACACCTGGCAGTACCTCTACCGCGGGGCCTACTGGCGGCGCGGACCGGTGACCATGACCGCCGTCGGCGCCGTGGACATCGCCCTGTGGGACATCAAGGGCAAGACCACCGGACAGCCCGTCTACCAGCTGCTGGGCGGCGCGGTCCGCGACCGTATCCTCGCCTACACCCACGCCACCGGCTGGGACCTCCCCCAGCTGCTGGAGTCCATCGAGGCACAGCGGGACCGCGGCTTCCGCGCCGTACGGGCCCAAAGCGGCGTCCCCGGCCTGGAGATGGTCTACGGCGTCAGCAGGAGCGGCACCGGATACGAACCCGCCGGGCGGGGCGCCGCCCCCGTCGAGGAGACCTGGGACACCGACGCCTACCTCCGCCACATCCCCCGCGTCCTCACCCGGATACGCGAACACGTGGGCCCCGAGCTGAAACTGCTCCACGACACCCACCACCGGCTCACCCCCGGCCAGGCCGCCCGGCTCGGCCGCGCCCTGGAACCGGCGGACCTCTTCTGGCTGGAGGACGTCACCCCCGCCGAGAACCAGGAGGTGCTGCGGCACATCCGGCACCACACCACCGTCCCGCTGGCCATCGGCGAGGTGTTCAACACCGTCTGGGACTGCCAGACACTGATCACCGAGCAGCTGATCGACTTCATCCGCACCTGCGTGAGCCACGCGGGCGGCATCAGCCATCTGCGGCGCATCGCCACCCTCGCCGACCTCTGGCAGGTGCGGCTCGGACCACACGGCCCCTCGGACATCTCCCCCGTCGCCCTCGGCGCCTCGCTCCACCTCGGCCTGGCCACCCCCAACTTCGCCATCCAGGAGTACATGGGCTACGAACCCCTGGTCCACGAGGTGTTCCGGCACGCCTGGTCCTACGCCGACGGCCACCTCCACCCCGGCGACGCACCCGGCATCGGCGTCGAGATCGACGAGGAACTCGCCGCCCGCCACCCCTACGAACCCGCCTGTCTGCCGGTCGCGCGACGGCTCGACGGCTCGATGACGGACTGGTGACCCCGATGCCCCACCC
>NZ_JAEEAP010000910.1 GCF_016103465.1 Streptomyces sabulosicollis | reverse complement strand
AGATGGGTATAAGAGACAGGGGCCGGGGAGCGGAGGCCACGGCGGCGCGAGCCCTAGCGGGGGAGGCCCTGGCGGCGGAGGCCCCGGCGGCGGGCCGGGAACCGGAGGCCCCCGCAGCACAGAGCCAGACGGCGAAGACCCCGGCGGGGAGCCGGAAACCGGAGGCCCCGGCGGCGGGCCGGACAGCGGAGGCCCCGGCGGCGGGCCGGGCAGCGGAGGCCCCGGCGGCGCAGAGCCAGGCGGCGCGAGCCCCCGCGGCGGCGGGGCCGCCTCGGGGCGTCCGGCCGCGGGCCGGGTGACGAGCCGGGACGTGGCGCGCGCGGCGGGCGTGTCCCAGGCGACCGTGTCCCTGGTGCTCGGGGAGAAGTGGTCCGGACGGGTCTCCGAGCGCACCGTGGAGGCCGTGCGCGCCGCCGCGCGGGATCTGGGCTACCGCCCCAACCTCGCGGCCCGCAGCCTCCGTCTGGGCCGCACCAGGACCGTGCTGCTGGTGGTGCCCGCCCTGACGACCGAGTTCTTCGCCCGCGTCTACACCGGCGCCGAGCGGGTCGCCGCCGACCACGGCTTCGGTGTGGTGCTCTATCCGTCCCCCGAGGGCGTGGGCCCGGCCCGGGACCCGTTCGACTCGGCGCGCGCCTCGCTCGACGGGGTGATCGCCTCCTCCATGGCGGCCGACGCGCTGGCCGCGGTGCGCGGCGGCGGGCTGCCCCTGGTGATGCTCGACAGCGACCCGGACGACGCGGCCGCGGCGGCCACGGTCAACCTCGACATCGCGGACGGAGGGCGGCAGGTGGCGGAGCATCTGCTGGCGCTCGGGCACCGCCGGGTGGCCCATCTCGCGGCGGCGGTGGACTCCTGGACCTTCCAGGTCCGCGCGAGGGCCCTGGCGGAGGCGGTGGACGGGGTACCGGGCGCCGCGCTGAGCGCCGAACCTGCGGGGCTGAGCGTCGAGGAGGGCCGCCGGGCCGCCGAGCGCGTCCTCGCCCGCCCCGGGCCCCGGCCGACCGCGCTCGTCTGCGACGACGACATCGTGGCCGCGGGCGCCTGCAAGGCGGTGCGGCGGCTGGGTTTGCGGATTCCGGACGACATCTCGGTGACCGGCTTCGACGATCTGGCCCTGGCCACGGCGGTGGAGCCGGAGCTGACCACGGTCCGGCTGCCGGCGGAGGCGGTGGGCGCGGCCGGTATGCGGGCCCTGATGACGCTCCTGGACGGCCAGACGCCCCAGGACACCGTGCTGCCCGTCGAACTGATCCCCCGTGGCTCCACGGCCTCTCCCCCACACCCCTGACCGGCCCCGGCGGGGTGCCGGAAACCGGAGGCCCCGGCGGGGCCGGTCAGGGG
>NZ_JAEEAP010000090.1 GCF_016103465.1 Streptomyces sabulosicollis | reverse complement strand
CGAGTGTCGCGTGGGCGCGGAGATGTGTATAGGAGACACGCCCTACACCGGCCACCAGGGCAGGGCTCGATGAAGCAGATGGAGCCCGACTTCTGGGTGCTGGACCGCCGGGCCTTGGCCCGCCCCTGGGCGCGAGCCGCGCCCAGGGGCGGGCTGCCCTTCGCCTCAGTCCGCCGTGGGCCCCTCGACCAGGGGACGCAGCCGTTGGGTCAAGTCGCGGCTGGAAACGTGCTGATACGCCGCTTCGCTGGACGCGATCTCGCTCTGCTCGACCGGGCAGGAATCCCAACCACTCACTGAACCGCTCAGGTTGAACGTATCCACCAACCGGCCTGTCTTGGCTTCGAGCACCCGATAGCTGTATCCCGCCGAGTACACCGGCACGCGGGTGCTGACGGATCCGTCACCGCCCAGCTCCTCGTACTCGCATGTGATCAGCCGGCCCCCCACGGATTCCTCCGTCAGAAATTCGCAGACGATCAGCTCCGGATCACTGGAGGAAGCCCATTTGTCGGGCAACTTCGGCTCGTCATCGGCTTCGGCATCCGACTCCGTGCCCGACTCGTCGAAGTCGGGACCGCCCTTGAACAACGTGACGCTGTGCGTTCCGCCACCGGTGTAGGCAGGCGCCTGCGGATTCCAGGGAAGGACATCGTCAGCGGCGAACTGCGTCCCACCGCATGCCTGGGCGATCGAGTCGGCGCTCGGCGTCGGGGACGGAGAAGGCGAAGGTGAACGCGAAGCGGTCGCGGGGGACTTCCGAGCCGTGGCGGCCTCCTCGGGAGACTCCTGGTCCGAGTCGTCCGAGGCACCGGAACACCCAGCCAAGGCCACCAGTATCCCGACGCTCACCACCACCCGCAGCCGGCCACCTCTCGGCCCTCGCGCCACGCCCCACTCCGTCACGCCCCGTCTGGCCATGTCCCACCTCCGTCACAGACGGTACGGCCCTGTCACGGGACCCCTCCCGAATCGCCGACCCCTTCAAGGCATCGGGCTCCGCTCATGTCGTGAACGAGCTCGCGTCGGGCTGGGCGGGGGAGCGCCGACGGCCCGCCCGTGCGTGATGCCCTCGGGCGTGAGCACAACAACGCCGATCCATCCACCGCCCCGGCCACCATCCAGATCGGCACCGCGTGTCGGCGTACGCCACGCCACAGCGCCCAGGGCACCCGGTGACCCACGACGTCAAAAATCGCGAGAATGTCGCGCGTGCGCTCGCCGCCGACCTGCCCATCGCGGCCCGCGTGACCTCCGTCGACCTCGTGGTCTTCGACGGCACGCGGTGGGAGGGGCGGGCGTCCTTCGCGCTGAGGTGACGGACGCCGCGGTGACGCCTACGGCCTCGCCAAGTGCCGCATGATCAGCGCCAACTGGAGCCTCAGCCGGCCCTGCGGGGTGCGCAGGGGCCAGCCCAGCAGGTGTTCGGCCTGGTTGAGGCGGTCCTGGAGGGTGGAGTGGTGCACGTTGATCTCGGCGGCCGCCGCCCGCTGACTCGGGGTGGCGGCAACGGCGTGCAGGGTGGCCAGCAGTCCGGGCACCGCGGCCGCCGCCTCGACGGCGCGCACGTCGGGCGGCGGTTCGGCACCGGACGGGACCAGATCCGCGAGCAGCACGATGCCGCCCAGCTCGTCGGCGTACACCACGCGTGGTCCGGGATCCCGGGCCGTGCCCTCGGCCGTGAACCGCAGGGCCGTGCGCGCCGCATGCCAGGAGCCCGGCAGGTCGAGGATGGGGACGGCGGGGCCGACGCCGACACGGCCGGCGGGCAGTTCGGCGTCGGCGGGGCGGCCGCCCGCCCGGCACGTCAGGACGCGGGGCCGGCCGCCGAGCGGAGCGAGGGCGCGCAGCCGTACGGCCGGATCGGCGGGGTCGACGCCCAGGCGCCGAGCCGCGTGCAGCCGCGTGCGCTCCGCGACCGTGCCGTCCAGCAGGGCCTCCACGAGTGCCGGATCGTCGGCGGGGGCGGCCGGGGCGCGGCCCCGGATGCGGTCCAGCACCAGCCGTACGGCACCCGCGGCCCGCTCCAGGATCACCGCGTCCACCACGCTCGGTCCGGTCCCCGACCGCTCCAGCCACAGTGCCGGCGGACCGCCCGGCTCCAGCGGCGCGCACGGCCAGTCCGGGTCCGGCGGCGTCCACGACTCCTTCCGGGTCCCGTCCGGCTCGACCCGTACCCGAACCGCGCGTGCCGTGTCGGCCAGGCGCGCCGGGCACCCGGCCAGCACCGCCGCCCCGCGCACCAGCGCCTCGAGCCCGGCCCTGGCCTCGGCCAGCCGGTCGAAGTAGGAGATGACCCGTACCGCGGCCCCGGCGTCCGGATCCACCGCGGTCAGCCGTCCCGCCAGCTCTTTCATACGCACATGGTGCGGTATCGCGCCGCCGGTTGGGAGCCCGCGGCCGTCACCGGCGCCGTCCGCGGCGCACGGCGCGGGACGTCACCCGAGGAGCCTGCGCAGCCAGTCCAGGTGCGCCGCCCGGGCCGCCTGGGACAGCGCCGCCTGGGGCGCGAAACCGTCGAAACCGTGGAAGCCGCCCGGCCAGACGTGCAGCTCGGCCACGCCACCCGCCTGCCAGATGCGGGAGGCGTAGGCGACGACCTCGTCCCGGAAGGTCTCCGCGGAACCGACGTCCAGGAAGGCCGGCGGCAGGCCGCCGAGATCCTCGGCGCGAGCCGGCGCGGCGTACGGGGAGACGTCGGGGCCGCCTCGTGCGGCGCCGAGCAGCGCCGTCCAGCCGGTCTCGTTGGCCGTACGGTCCCAGACGCCGAGGCCCGCCATCTGGTGCGCGGACGGGGTGTCGTTGCGGTCGTCCAGCATCGGGCACATCAGCATCTGACCGATCGGACGCGGACCCCTGCGGTCCCGCGTGAGCAGGGCCAGCGCCGCGCTCAGGCCGCCGCCCGCGCTGGCCCCCGCGATCACGATCCGCTCGGGATCGCCGCCGAGTTCCGCCGCGTGCTCCGCAGTCCACACCAGCCCCGCGTACACGTCCTCGACCGGTGCCGGGTGCGGATGCTCCGGCGCCAGCCGGTACTCGACCGACACGACTACCGCGTCCAGTTCCTTGGCCCACGTCAGGGGGACTTCCACGCCGACGCGGTTGTTGCCGATGATCATTCCGCCGCCGTGCACGTGGTAGAAGACGGGCCGCGGTCCGGCGGTGGGCTCGGCGACCGGCCGGCAGATGAGCAGCGAGACGTCCGGCGCGTTCTCCGGGCCGGGCACGGTACGGTCCTCGACCTTGAAGAAGCCGTCCGCCGTGAGGTCGAGCTGGGCGAGCAGCTCGATTCCCGGTTCCTGGCGCACGAGGTCGATCTCGTCCATGGTGAGGCCGGGCTGGATCATGTCCTTGATCAGCTCCAGGGCTCCGGCGAGCTCGGGGTCGAACGGGGGCGGAACCAGGGTCATGGTGTTCTCCTCACGCGGGGCACGGCGGCTTGTGTGCGACATGATCGGGTCAGCGGCCGCCGCGCGGACCGCCGCCGACCGGCGGAACCTGCCCGCCGAATGGCGCCACTCGCCGTCGGCCTCCCCTTCGCGGTGTCCGAGCGGGAGCCGGCCATGGCCAGGTGACGGGCGAGGGCCACCCCGTTCAGTACGGCGACCGGGCCGCAGGTCCCGGCGACCAGGGCCGTCAGCCCTGTGGCACCGCCCGGCCCGACAAACGCCAGCACCAGGGCCGAGGCACCGACGACGAGGAGGCAGCGGAGGTTCACCGCGGCCGGTCCCGCGGGTACCGGGCGGATGCGCGCCCGGCGGGAGACGTTGTCGCTGAGCTGAGTGGCGGTCATGTCATGGCCTCGGCAAGCATGGAGGCGGCCACGGCCAACAGGACGACCGCGAAAGTGTGCTGCAAGCGGGGCCCGGAGATCTTCGCGGCCATGCGCTTGCCGTCCCAGGCGCCCAGGATTGCGGTCCCGGTGAACAGGCCGGTCGTCGCCCAGTCGAGCGAGGCAGCGGCGCCGGAGCGAGTGGCCAGGGAAGCCAGCGAGTTGGCCGTGATGACCAGCAGGCTGGTGCCGACCGCGGCCTCCATCTCAAAAGCCAGGACGCTGACCAGGGCGGGTACGGCGAGGAAGCCGCCACCTACACCGAGGAGCCCGGTCAGCGTGCCCAGGCCGGCGCCGGTCCCGGCCGCCCTGCCCAGCCGTACGTCGCCGCTTCCGTGGCCGGCGGTTCCACCAGGCCGGAGCATGGTGATGGCGGCGAAAGCAGCTATAGCGGCGAAGGCGGTGGTGAGGACCGCTTGGGGCATGTGGGCGGAGGCCGCTCCAGCGGCTGCCGCCGGGAGAATCCCGGCCGCCGCGAACGCCGATCCCACCTTCCACCGCACGTGTCCTGCCCGGGCGTGCGCGTACAGGGCGGTCAGGGAGGTCACGGTGACGATGATCAGGCTTGCGGTGATGGCCGCGGCGGGGGTGAAGCCGAGCAGGTAGATCAGCGCCGGCACCGCCAGGACGCTGCCGCCGCCGCCGAGAGCTCCGAGTGCGAGACCGACGACGGCTCCAGCGATCAGGGCCAGGATGAGGGCGGTCACGCTCTGCGCCCGCTGTGTCCGAACCCGCCCAGTGGCACAGCATGGTCGCCGCCGACGCGGGGGTGGGCCTGTTCGGGGTCGAGGCGGCGAAGACCGCGGTGGGAGAGGGACATCAGTGCCTTCGTTGTGCGGGTGGGCAAGGACTTCAGGGACGGGTGAGGTTCAGGCCCGCGTCGAGGGCGGCCTCGAAGCCGTCATCGACGGCGACGACCTTCCGTCCGGTCGCGTCCAGGAGGGAAGCAGCGATCGCCGCCCGCATGCCGCCGGCACAGTGCACCCACACCGTGCCGCCGGGCACCTCGCCGACCCGGCCGTGCAGCTCGTGGAGCGGAATGTGCACGGAGCCGGCGATGAAGCCGTTCGCACGCTCGGAATTCCGGCGTACATCCAGGACCACCACGTCCTCGCCGCGCTCGCGCACCTCGGCGAGGGCGGCGAAGCGGGCGCGGGGGAAGGAGGCGAGCTGTTCTCCTTCGCGGATCCAGGCGGCCGGATGTCCGGTGGCGGCGGCGGCCGGGCGGTCGATGCCGACCCTGGTCAACTCCCGCTGCGCGTCGGAGATCTGCGCCGGGGATTCGGCGAGCAGGGTGACCGGCTTGCCCCACGGGATCAGCCAGGCCAGGTAGGTGGCCAGCTTGCCGGTGCCCTCGAAGTTGAACGATCCGGCCACATGACCCTCCGCGAAGGCGGTCCGGCTGCGCAGGTCCACCAGCCACTCACCGGCTGCCAGCCGCTTGGCGATCTCGTGGGCGTCGGCTGGCTCGGGCGGGGTCAGGTCGACCGGCGCGGGACCGGCGGCGTTGGCCGGGCCCATGTGCGCGTAGTAGGCGGGTACGTCCTCCAGCCCGGCCAGGAGCCGCTTGACGAAGGTGTCCACGTCCAAGGTGAGGGCGTCGTTGCCGGCGCGTTCCCTGCCGATCGTGGTGGCATCGCCTTCGGCCTGGGAGGAGGAGCAGAAGCTGCCGAAGCCGTGCGTGGGCAGCACGGGCACCTCATCGTCCAGCGTGGCGGCCAGCCGGTGAGCGGAAGCGTGCTGCGCCCGGGCCAGATGCTCGGTCAGCCGGGGGTCGACCAGGTCCGGACGCCCCACGGTGCCGATCAGCAGCGAGCCGCCGGTGAAGACCGCTACCGCGTGTCCGTCCTCCTCCAGTACGTAGGAGGTGTGGTGCGGGGTGTGGCCCGGGGTGGCGATCGCCCGCAGCACCAGCTGCTCGTCCACCTCGACCGTGTCGCCGTCCGTGACGGGAGTGCGGGAGACTGAGACGTTGGCGTCGGCCGGAACCAGGTACCGGGCGCCGGTGAGGCGGGCCAGCTCCGGCCCGCCGGTGACGTAGTCGTTGTGCAGGTGCGTCTCCGCCACGTAGGCGATGCGCACCCCGCGCCGGGCGGCGGTGGCGATGATCTGGTCGACGTCCCGCGGCGGATCGACCACGATCGCTGTTTGCGAACCGCCAGCCAGGTAACTGCGGTTGCCCAAACCCTCGAACTCCAGGGTGTCGACGAAGAACATGGTAAGGCTCCTGCTGGGAATGGCCGGGTAACCGGCGGGAAACCGGGTAACGTCAGTTCTCGCGCAGCGCAGCTTCGGCGCGGTCACTGTTGTTCTCCGCTTCCCCACGGTCGGGGAGGGTGACCGGCAGCCCTGCCGCTTCCCATGCCTCAAGGCCGCCTGCCACGCTGAAGACGGAGGTCCGACCCGCGCGGATCGCCTGCGCACCGCCTTGCACGCTGCGTGAGCCCGTGCGGCATACGAAGGCCAGCGGGCCATCGGGCAGGTCTGACAGCGAGGCCAGCAACGTGCTGAGAGGAGCGTGAACGGCGCCGGCCGGGTGACGTGTTGTCCATTCGTCGTCTTCCCGGACATCGACCAGCGTGAGTTTCCCGTCCACGACCTGGCGATGCGCCTCGGTTGGGGAAAGTACCTCCGGTGTCTGTCCCTGACCGGAGGTCAGGCCCTGAGCGGGCAGGACCGTGCGGATCACCTCATAGTTCGAGGCATGGGCGACGGCTATCTGTTGTCCCATCATCGGGCAGACATTCATCGCCTCTTCCCAGTGAGAGGCGGATTCCCATTCGGCCACATTCACCAGAGAGAATCTGCTCCCGGGCACGACCGTGCGGAACATGTACGTCCGAACGAAGCCGGGCTGAGCGGCCATCACTTCCGCGGCGTCCTGCCATGCGGCAAGGTACGCACTCTCCCTCTCCTCGTCGATCTCGATAGGAATGATCACGACATGACGATTTTCCATCTGCTGCCTCCTCGGCTGTTTCGTCTTCCGGCCTGCCGCTCGGGCCGGAGGAGTGTCCCAGTGAAATGAGAAGGGGACACGGACAACGGACACGGCCGGATCCGGGAGCTACCGGCTTTCGGCTGTGAACCAGTACTTCTGGACGCAGCCTGCGCGCACGGATCCAGGGGCATCAAATACATTTGCTGAACCGGCAAGGCGGCCCTTGTGCGGCACGATGGGCGGTCAGCAGTTCCAGAGGGGCGTGCGGCCGGATGCGTAGGGCGTTCTTGCCAGAACAGCATGAAATGTGCTGCATCCATGGTGCCGTCGCACGCTGACGGCTGGGGCAGTCGACCGAAGGACGGGATGAGGTCCGCGTGTCTGACCGATCTGGGGCCCGGCACATCACGGCCTGGAGTGGGGCCGAACTCGCCCGCGGACGCGGGCGCACCGCCGTCTGCCGGATCGGCGCCCCCTTCTCCAGCGCGCTCAGCCACGCCGTGCGCACGCGTGTGATCGTGGCCAACCCCGTGCCGGTACCTTCTGCTGCCCCGTCCGGTCGCGCCGGAGCGGATCCACTGGAATCCCGCGCAGGCCGCAGCGTTTCTGCGGCACAACCACGCTCACTACGGCGATCAGATGGCCGATCTGTTCGAGCTGCCGCTGGGCACCGGTATGCGGCGAGGTGAGTCCCTGGGACCGCACCGGCCCGACGTCCACCTGGCCGAGCGGATGCTGCTGGTGCGCTGGAGCCTGACGGCCGTGAACAACAACCACCTCTACCTCGGCCGCCCCAAGACCAAGGCCAGCCGGAACTGGATGAGCCTGGCCCCGCGCGTGGTTGCCGCCCTCGAGCGCCAGGCGGCGCTCGCCAGGGCCGGCCAGCCCAAGGGAACGCCGCTGGAAGGGCTGGTCTTCCGCCGTCCGGACGGCTCACCGCTGCGTCCACAGGGGGTGCTGGTCGAGCTGCGGCGGCACGCCGCCGAGCTCGGCCTGCCACGGATCGGCGTGCACGACCTGCGACACACCGCCGCCACCATCATGATCAGCTCACGGGTGCCGCTGGCGGTGGCCTCCAAGACCCTGCGCCACTCGACACCGGCCACCACGGTCAACCTCTACGGCCACCTGCTCCCCCACGCCGCCCGCAACGCCGTCGCCGCCATCGGCACCGCCCTGGAACGCGCCGACCACAAGCACGGCCACCGGCGATCCTGGCAGAGCGTCAGAACAGCGGACGGCCTGAACTTTCGCCCAGGGGCACCGTGGCGGCACCGCCTCAGCGTTCACCGGGTGTCATCACGTCGCCATCACGTATCACACGAACGCAGTCAGCGGGTCTGCCATCACTGGCAAACCCGCTGGTCACACCGTCGGGACGACAGGATTTGAACCTGCGACCCCTTGACCCCCAGCAGTGCGCCCGTTCTCCTCCTATGTTCCACTTTTTAACTCTCGCAGACCTGGCGCGCAGCCAAGCTCGATGCGAAGTCATTCGCCGCAGTCGGCAAGTGGCAACCCCATGCATCCTCGCAGGCGTGGACTCACAGGGAACGTGGGACGCGTGTGCGATGATTCACGGCGGGTGCTCATTCAGTAACGACCCGAGTGAGCCGGGGAGGGAAGAGTTGTCGTTACGTGCTCTGATCCGTGGCGAAATGGCCGCGTCGGGTCCTCGTTCGGAGCGGCTGGCGACGATGCGATTGGCGCGGCTGTACTTTCAGCGGCCGGATGAGCCGGCCTTCCTGGTCTCGGAGACGGAACACGGGCCGGCACTACCGGTTTTCACCTCCTCGGAACGGCTCGCGCTGTTCGCCGGGCCGCGCGGGTGGGCGTCGACCACCGTGGAAAATCTGGTGGAACTGCTGCCCGAGGGCCTGTGCGCGTTGGTGGACCCGCTGGGTCCACGGGCGTTCGTGCTGGACACCGAAGCACTCCAGTCCACCGATGGTCAGGGGGAGCGCAGTGGCGGAGCATGACGGGGGAGCATCGAGCTCCGGTGGTCCGAAGCCGGGTGATGGCTACAAGATCGAGATTGCGTCGGTGCGTAAGGTGCTGACGCCGCTGGAGGAGTCCGTCGTCGCCGCCCGCAAGATCAAGGGCGACTGGAAGCCCCTGGCCGAGACCATCCAGAACTCGGCCGACTTCGACATCTATGACTCGGCCGAGAAGATGCTCTCGTCCTGGGGTTTCGCCATGGGGCGGGTGGCCGAGCACACAGGCACCGTTGTCGAGACACTCCGGCAGGTCATCGCCGCCTACATCCTGGCCGATCTACTGCGCATCAAGAACTTCACACCGACCGCAGACAACATGGCCAAGCTGCCCTTCGGAGAGGCGGGGCTGAAGGCATGGCGGGCGGGGTCCCGGCCGAGCTTCGATCCGCCGCCTGAGATCTATCAGGAGCCGTGGCTCGATGATGGCGGGGCGGTCGATACCCATGACGTGCCCACCAACCCCCGCAAGCGCTACGACGGTGGCTGGGAAGTCGACGGCGGATCGAAGGGAACGATCGCATGACCCAGCGCGATGCGACAGGAGGTGGCGCGACCGAGCGGATACCGCCGAATGCGAAGCCGTCGGATGTGATTCACGGCAGTCCCTCGGATATCGAGGACCTGGCTGTCAAGCTGCGCGCATACGCGAGCGCGTTCAAGGACGGGCAGGACAAGCTGGACATCCTCTCCCTGATGGACTGGACCGGGGCCGGATCGGAAGGTTTCAAGGACGCCACCCGGAAGCTTCCCAGAGAACTGGAATCCGCGCAGACCTACTTCAAAGCGGCCGCGAATGCCCTGGACGACTACGCCGAGAAGCTGCGCTCGGTACACAAGCGTCTGAAGCCGATCATCGAGGACGCGGACGAAGCGCGGGCCGCCTCCAAGCGCTACTGGAACAAGGTCACCGACTACAACGCCGCAGTAGACCGGAAGGATGATCCGCTGCCGGAGCGTCCGCCGGACGACGACCCGGGGCTGGCGGCGCTGGAGGGCTGCTACGGACGATTGGACAAGCTGGAGAGCGAGCTCCAACTGGTCATCGATGCGGCTAAACGCAAACTCGATAAGGCCGCCAAGGAGGCCCCGGACAAGCCCCCAGCCCCCAAGGGCTGGGACAACTTCAAACAGACCCTCGGCGACTACGCCGGCGGTACCGCCGACACCTTGGGCGGCTGGTACGAAGATTTTGATGACCTCGTCCACGACGGCCCTGACGGTGTCGGCCTACGGCTGGCAAGCACGGTGGACGGCGTCGCCTACGCAGCTGAGCATCCCAAGGAGTTCGCCAAGGCCGTCACCAACTGGGACGAGTGGCAGCGCAACCCCGCCCGCGCGGCCGGTCAGCTCACCCCTGGCCTGCTCCTCGCCCTGGCCACTGGCCCGAGCGCGGCTCGGCTCGGTGGCTCGGTGGCGAAAAACGCCGCCCAGCGCCTGCTGAGCCGCGAACGGGGACTACGCCGCGACGGCAGCGCCCGCAAGCGCACTGACGCCGACCCGAACAAGAACAACACGCCCAACCATGAACGGCCCAAAACCGGTGAGCCGATCGACGTGGCCACCGGCGAGATGGTCATGTCCACCACCGATGTCACCCTGCCCGGTGCCCTACCCCTGGTCCTGGAACGGCACTACATCTCCGGCCACCCCTGCGGGGGCTGGTTCGGCCACACCTGGGCCGGCACGCTCGATCAACGCCTGGAGATCGATGACGCCGGCGTCGTCTACATCACCGACGACGGCATGCTCCTCACCTACCCGATACCGGAACCCGACGTACCGACCCTGCCAAACTCTGGGCCTCGCTGGCCACTGTGCTGGGACGGCAAACCCGAGGGCACCTTCACCATCACCGTGCCCGAACACAACCGCACTCTCCACTTCGCCCCGCTGCCGGTGAGCGCCCGAGAGCTGGCCCTGACGGCGATCACCGACCGGACCGGCGAAGGTGACCGCATCGACGTCACCTACGACCCACAAGGCGCCCCCACGGACATCGTCCACTCCGGTGGCTATCACATCGCGGTCGACACCGATCCAAAACTGCTGCGGATCACTGCAATGCGCCTGCTGCACGGCGAAAACCATGAGCAGAGCACCACTCTGATCTCCTTCGGCTACACCAAAGCCGGGGATCTGGCAGAGGTCATCAACTCCACCGGCAAGGCGCTGCGGTACCAATACGACGACGAACACCGCGTCACATCATGGACGGACCGCAACGGCACCACCTATGCCTATGTCTACGACCACCGAGGCCGCGTGCTGCGCGGCATCGGCCCAAACGGCATCCTCTCCGGCCGCCTGCACTACGACACGCAAGCCCGAACCACCCGCTACACCGACTCGCAGGGCAACACCACCACCTACGTCTGCAACGAGGCGTACAAGGTCATCGCCGAGACCGACCCGCTGGGCAACACCACCCGCACCGAATGGGACGAATCCAACGGCCACCCCATCGCCGTGACTGACCCCCTGGGCCACACCACCCGCTACCGCTACGACGACCAGGGTCGACTGATCGCCGTCGAGCGCCCCGACGGCACCGTGACCGAAGCCGCTTACGACCGCCAAGGGCTACCTGTCGAGATTCATGAGCCCGGCGGCTCAGTATGGCGTCACGTTTACGACGATCGCGGGGCACGCACGGCCACCACCGATCCAACAGGTGCCACGACTCATTACGCATACGACGGGAATGGCCACCTCTCAGCGATCACCGACGCCCTGGGCCACACCACCCACGTCGCCACCAACGCTGCCGGCCTCCCAGTCGCCATCACCGACCCCCTGGGCCACACCACCCACTTCCGCCGAGGTCCCCACGGCCAGGTCACGGCCATCACCGACCCCCTGGGTCACACCACCCGCCACGGCTGGACTATCGAAGGCAAACCTGCCTGGCGCGAGAGTCCCGACGGCTACCGCGAAATATGGCAATGGGACACCGAAGGCAACCTCGCCCAGCACACCGACCAAGCTGGACACACCACCACCTACACCCACACCCACTTCGATCAGCCCGCCACCCGCACCGACCCCGACGGCGCCCACTACGCCTTCACCTACGACACCGAACTACGTCTCACCACCGTCACCAACGCCCAGGGCAGGCAGTGGCAGTACACGTACGACGCCGCAGGGCATCTGGTTACGGAGACCGACTTCAACGGCGCGACACACATCTACGAGCGCGATGCCGCGGGGCGCCTCACCGCCCGATCCAATGCTCTCGGCGAAACCCTGCGGTACACCCTCGATGCCGCCGGACGCATCATCGCACAGACCGATGAGACCACCGGCGAGCAGACGACCTACACCTATGACGCAAACGGCGCCCTGGTCCATGCGGCAACACCAACCACGGAACTAACCCGGGAACACGATCAACTCGGGCGCGTCATCTCGGAGACAATCAACGGCCACACCACGACCCACCGATACGACGCCCTGGGCCGACGCACTCTTCGCACCACCCCCACGGGGCTGACCTCCATCTGGTCCTGGGACGCAGCAAGCCTCCCGTCCACCCTCACCACCGCCGGCCACACCCTCACCTTCACGCACGACGCCGCTGGCCGTGAAACTCAACGCACCACAGGAGAAGTCGCCCTCACCCAAGGCTGGGACATAGCGAATCGTCTTACGACCCAAAGCCTCGCTGTCTCGCCTCATGACCTGCTGCAGCACCGCACCTACACCTACCGTCCTGACGGATACGTCACCCAAATCCGCGAACTCACCACCGGGACACGCAACTTCACGGTCGACCCCATGGGACGGGTGACGGAAGTCCAGGCACACGGCTGGACGGAGAAGTACGCTTTCGACATAGCAGGCAACCAAACCCACGCCACCGCACCCGACCACGCCGCGGCGGGCGACCGAGTCTACGAAGGCACCATCATCCGCCGTGCGGGGCGCACCATCTACGAACACGACGCCGTCGGCCGCCTGGTCCGCCGCACCCGTAAGCTGCTCAACGGCCAGACCCGTACCTGGACGTACGTCTGGAACGCCGAAAACCGCCTCACCAAGGTCACCACCCCGCAGGGCGACCGCTGGCACTACACCTATGACCCCCTCGGCCGCCGCACCTCAAAACAGCTCCTCCAAGACGATGGCACGGTCACCGAGGACATTCACTTCGCCTGGGACACTACTCGCCTGGTTGAACAAACTACCTCGGATGGAACAGCGACGACCTGGGACTACGCACCCGGAACCGACCGCCCGATATCCCAATCCACCCACCAGGGACCTGCAGCCGTTCCGCATAACACCCACTCACCCCTTGCGTTCTCCGACACCACCCCCCAGTCCGAATACGACACCCGGTTCCACGCGATCATCTCGGACCTGGTCGGCACGCCCACCGAACTAGTCGCGCCCGACGGCACGCTTGTTTGGCAACTCCGCACCACCGTCTGGGGCACACCTCTGCCCGCACCACACAACGACATGGAGTGCCTGCTCCGTTTCCCCGGCCAATACGTAGACCCGGAAACCGGCCTGAGCTACAACCACTTCCGCTACTACGATCCGGAAATCGCCCGCTACATCACGCAGGATCCCCTCGGTCTCAAACCGGCATCCACCCCCGGCGCCTACGTGCACAACCCGTACACGTGGAGCGACCCGCTCGGCCTCGCACCCAAGTGCCCTGTAGCGAAGGCCAAGGCTGCCGTGGACAAGATCATCGAGCGCGCCCAAGAGGGCAAGCTGAGAAAGTCCACCAACTACCATCCACACTTCGACAACGACGAACGAGTCTTGGAGATCCTGAAGAACCCGGACGCGGTATACCTATCCGAAGGAAACCGCGGAAATCTCATTTTCAGGCAAGGCGATGACATCGTGGTCACAAAGGGGGCAGGTGCTGGCGCAGGCGATGTCATCACCGGCTACGGCCCATCCGGAGTCAAGGGCGAATCCGGAGCCGAAGCGCTGGGCGGATCACCCACCGATCCCGGACACCCGGTAACCCATGACGACATCGTGAACGGTAAAATTCCAGACACCAGGGGCGGCCACATGGCACCCGCCAAGCAGATCCGATGAGGCGACATTCATGGTGAGGTTCTCCGTCGGCGACACCGTGAACGCTGAAACCACGCGGAACCCGCTGACGTTTACGCCACGATTCGACTTCATCGATCTCCAGGTAATCGTCGCAGGGTATACGGGCCCGAACGAGCGCGAGCAGCATCTGGCCCACACCTTCGGCAGCATGCAGTGGCTGTGGTCGGAGAATGACGAGTTCCGGTTCGACCAGGGCAGCCGGGAGCTGTCCCACGCAACGTTCTACGTGCCCCGGGAATCCGCTCCCTCCTCCCTCTGCCATCATGCCCCCCACATGCCACAGAGACTGCCCGGCGGGCTGCGTACGGACACCACGCAGAACTTCGCCCTCCCCCAGGCAACGATCTTCTGCTGCGACCCTGAAGCGTCCGAGTTGCGGTGCTACCGGGACCTCAGTGTTCTCGCCGGAGGGCCGGACGCCCTGATCGGCATCGCTCCCGATGTGGGCCTCCTCGTTAAGGGAGGCGCGGTAGTCGGCTGGAGCCTCAGCGATCCCGCGCGGTATCTGACATATGGTTTCGCAGACCCTGAGGCCACGCCGCCCTCTCACACCACCCGGCTCCGGCTGGCCGAATGTCTCAACCTGGTCACCGCGCCACTCATCGACGAGGTGATGGACCAGGACACGGACACTTGGCGCAGACTCCGGGCAATCGAGCACGCCCTGCGCGGCCAACGAGACGACCGGAACCGCGCGACCATCATGCACCAGGTCATCAGTCGTCTGATCGAGGACTACGAGTCCTAGTAAGACTCCGTTATTCTCGGGCTCCTCCACGCGCCCTGTGCCATTCAGAAATGCGTCGCTGCAGATCGCAGGAGGACTAGCGGTGCCTGCTGACACTGCCGTCGCCGAGAATCTCATTCGCCCTGGTATGGCTGCTTCTTCGGCTCCCGAGACCTTGGCCGCAGTCGCTCGAGCCGACACTCTCACCGTGTCGGCGGCGTGCGAGCACGCCTGTGCCTGAAGAGTGTCAATATTCCATGTGGGCTGCTGAGCTGGACCTTTCCTGTGGGTGGAGAGGCAGCTGGGGTGACGTGGTGTGGTACTCGTTGAGCAGGCCGCAGAGTAGCCGTCGCCGTCGGACTACGGCAGCAGGCGTACCCCCAGGCCGGGTCGCCAAGCGCTGGATGGATGAGGGCCACAATCTCTTCCGACAGCGGTGGCCGGCCGGGTACGGCCACTGCCTGGCGCCACTTCCAGCGCACCTGACGACGGTGCCAGGTCAGCAGCGTGCTGAGGGTGACCAGCCGATGGCGACGTAAGACGGGTGGCAGGTGCCGTGCGAGAGCGGAGAGCACGGCACGATCGGCCCATGAGAGCCGCAGGCGCTCGATCTTCCGGCGAAGCACAGCGACCTCATGGCGGAGAGCGAGGATCTCGGCGTTGTTCGCGGCGGTCGAGCGGCCCAGCAAAGGGAAGCAGCCCAGCAGTCGGCAGAAGATCAGGTAGAGCAGTCGCAGACCCACGATCACTGGTCATGCCCATACTTGAGCGATCGAAAAGCCCCAGGTCAGCGACCATGCGGCAATAAGACGTCGTCTCATGTGGCATGGTCGGTAGTCTGGGCCTGGGCTGATCGTGGAACGCTTGGTGCCGGACGAGCTGTACGACCTATTCCAGAGGGTGGTTCCGGCCGCCCCGGCGCGGCCGCAGGGTGGCGGCCGACGACGGCACGGCGATCGTGAGGTCCTCGCGGCGATCATTTTCGTCGCCACGACAGGCTGCACCTAGCGGCAGTTGCCGCCAGTTTTCGGCCCGTCCGGGCCGACCGCGCATCGGTGCTTCACCGAGTGGACCGCTGCCCGGGTCTGGGCCAAGCTCCGCCGCATCATCCTCGACGAACTGGGTTCGCGCGGAGACCTGGATTGGTCGCGCTGTGCGATCGACTCGGTGAACATGCGAGCCGCGAAAGGGGGGGAACTGACAGGTGCGAATCCTGTCGACCGGGGCAAGAAGGGCTCGAAGATTCACTTGATCACCGAGCGGACAGGTTTACCCCTCTCCATCGGCATCTCCGGCGCGAATCCCCACGACAGCCAGGCGCTCGAGCCGCACCAAATGAGACCACATCTAAAGACACCCTTCAGGGCGCACAGGGCGCGGCGGCAGCTCGGTCAGTTGATCGGCGTCCGCGCCGTGCTCCTCGTCAGCGGAACGACCGGAAAGCGTTCCGGACCTCGCTGACCAGTGTGGCTGGCTGTTCGAGGGAGGCGAAGTGCCCACCTGTGTCGAGTTCGTTCCAGTACCGCAGGTCCGGGAACTGGGGCTGGGCCAACCGGCGAGACGGCCGGTAGTAGTCCGCCGGGAAGACGGAGCATCCGGTCGGCACGGGAACGGGGCCCCCGTCGCTGGTTGCGGAGGCGAAGCTTTCCCAGTAGAGACGGGCGGCCGATGCCCCGGTGGCGGGCACCCAGTACAGCATGATGTTGTCGAGGAGTTCATCGTTCGTGAAGACGGTCCCGGGGTCCCCGTCGCAGTCGCTCCACGCCTCGAACTTCTCGGTGATCCACGCCGCGAGCGCGGCGGGCGAGTCGGTCAATCCGTAGCCGATGCTCTGCGGGCGGGTCGCCTGCACGGCGGCGTATGCCGTCCCCTGGGCACGGTGTTCGGCGAGTCTGTCCAGGGCCGCGCGCTCCGAGTCGGTGAGGTCGTCCGTGCTCTCCGGCTCGGAGAACGGAACCATGTTCAGATGGATGCCGATGATGTTCCCCGGATGCCGTCTGCCGAGCGACATCGTTATCCGGGCACCCCAGTCGCCGCCTTGGGCACCGTAACGCGGGTAGCCGAGCCTGCTCATCAGCCGGTCCCACGCGTCCGCGGTCCGTTCGGCGCCCCATCCGGTCCGGGACGGCTTGCCGCTGAACCCGAACCCCGGCAGGGACGGGCACACGACGTGGAACGCGTCGGCCGCGCTGCCGCCGAACGCGACCGGATCGACAAGCGGATCGATGACTTTGTGGAATTCGGCGACCGAGCTGGGCCAGCCGTGTGTCATCAGCAGCGGCACCGCGTCCGGGTGCGGTGAGCGGACGTGGAGGAAATGAATACGCAGCCCGTCGATCTCGGTAGTGAACTGCGGGAACCGGTTCAGCCGCACTTCCGCCGCGCGCCAGTCGTACTTTTCCAGCCAGTACCGGCACAACTCGCGGATGTAGGTGAGCCGTGTGCCCTGCGACCAGTCGCCGACGGTCTCGGGCTCGGGCCATCGGGTCCGACGCAGCCGGTCCCGCAGGTCGGATGCGGTGGCTTCCGGGATGCTGATCCGGAACGGGACGATGTCCCCGGACGGTCCGGTCATGGGCTCGCTGCTCCTTCAGGTAACGCGGGTGATGGTGCGGGACGGTCGCGGAACCGGGCGCCGGCGACCGCTGACGCCAGGGCGGCCACGCACATGGCCAGCCAGGCGACGCGGAAGCCGTGCAGTGTCTGGTGCCCGAGGATCGCGGTGAGGACCGCGACGCCCAGGGCCGACGAGATCTGCCGCGACATCATGAGCACGGCGCTGGCGAGGGAGATCTGGTTCGGCGGCAAGACGGCCGCCGAACCGAACAGCGGCGGCTGCAACAGCGCGGTGCTGATGCCGGCGAGTATCGCGCCGGGCACGAACACGACGAGATAATCCGGCCGGTCCGTCGCGGTCAGGGCCCACCAGCCGCAGGCTGCCGCGAGGGTCAGCCCGCCCAGCACCGCCGAGGTCCGCGCGCCGAAACGTGCGACGAGACGGCCGGACAGCGGTGCCATCGCCATGGTGCTGGCAGGCATCGGGGCGATGCTCAGCGCCGCGGTCACGACGGAGTAGTGCCAGCGGCCGGTGAGGAAGAGCGTGGCCGCCAGGATCATCGCGGCGAACGCCAGGTAGTACAGGAACACGCCGCCAACGGCGACGCTGAACAGCCGGTGCCGGAAGAGGCCGAAACTGACCACCGGATCGGAGGCCCGGCGAAGGTGACGTGTCGTCAGCGCCCCCAGCAGCACGGTCGACACGGCGCATCCGAGGATGGCTCCGGAACCGTATCCCCAGACGGAGCCCTGGGTGAACACGGTCGTCAGGCCGGCCACGGTGGCCAGGACCAGCGCCGCCCCCGGTAGGTCCAGGCGCTTGCGGGCGCCCCGCGGGGATGCCGGGAGCTCACGGCGTCCGGCCAGTACCGCGACCGCCACGACGGGAATGTTGATCAGGAAGATCCACCGCCAGCCGACGGTCAGCAGCAACCCCCCGGCCACGGGGCCGGATCCGGCGCCGGCCGCGGCGACCGCGGTCCAGATGCCCATCACTTTGGCATGTTCGTGCTTGGGGAACGCGGGTAACGCGAGGCCCAGAGAGGTCGGAATGAGAATCGCGGCCGCCACGGCCTGTACGACCCGCGCCGCCACCAGTGCGGCAAGCACCGGGGAAGCGGCGCAGCCCAGCGAAGCCACCCCGAACAAGGTCATCCCCAGCAGGAACGCCGGCTTGCGGCCGATGTCGTCGGCCAGCCTGCCCGCCGGCACCAGCATGGCCGCGAGCACGATCGTGTAGGCGTTGAGCACCCAGGAGACCTCGGCGAGGCTGGTGCCGTGGAACGTTCTCTCCAGCGCCGGGAAGGCGACGCTGACCGCGAACAGGTCCAGGATGGCCAGGAACTGCGCGGCCGACGCGATCGCGAGAATGCGCCACCGCCCGGGCCGCGTGACGGCAAGAGACTCCGTGTTATGAACTGTCACGTTTCGACACCATACCGAGCCGCGTTGGCGGTCAGGAGCGGCGTCTTCGCCACCATTCCGCAGTTCACGGCATGACCAGGGTTCCGGGTGCCTTGGCGCGGTACCACGCCTGCTCACCGGGACAGGCCGGGGTCGATGAGCTCGGCAAGCCGCTTCCTCACCGGCGAAGGCCGTGCGAAGAGGTAGTCATGGCCTCCCGGCCAGACCTGAACCTCGCAGGTGCCCGAGGTGAGGGCCGACCAGGCCGTCATCTCGCTCTCGGTCATGAAATCCTTGTCGCCGAGCCACGCGGTCACCGGGCACCCCAGGGGGGTTCCCGAAGGGACGGGCAGATCCGCGGACAACGCCAGGTCCGCGTACCAGCGCCGCGTCAGGGGCTCCTGGAACTCCGCGGGGAGGCGCCGCCATTCTTCACTGCCGATCCCGCTCAGCTCGGCAAACTGCGCCAGGTCGATCTGATCGATCGTTCCGCCCGGGAACACACGCGAAAACCGGCTCTCGCTCGGGTCCGGCCGGTAGGAGCTGACGATCAGCCGCCGCAGATCCCGGGAAGGAGCCAGCCAGGTCGCGATATGAGTGCCCACCAGGCTGCCCATGCTGTGGCCCAGCACGTAGAAAGGCACGTCCGGCAGGTCGCCCAGCGCGCGGGTGAACTCATCGCGCAGTTCATCGAGCGTCCACTCCGGTGGCTCCGCATAGCGGTCCTCCCGCCCCGGCGGCTGTACGAAGACCAGGTCGACATAGGGCGGCAGCCACTGCGTCCATGTCCAATACACGCCGGCGGCGCCGCCGGCGGGCGGGACGCACACCAGACAGGCTTCGGCCGGTTGTGTGCCGGAGACGACATGGTGCAGCCACGGCGAGGGCTTCTTCATCGACCACCGACTCATGATCTCTACCTCATATTCGACGATTGGGAGGGAGTACGAACCGCCGGAAGATGAGTTCACGCAACACGTCGTCCCCGGCCTCGACGATGGTCACTGCCCTGATGTCCCGGACGTATTTGGATATCGGCATCTCCGTCGTGTAGCCCAGGCCGCCGAACATCTCCGACCCCACGGTGGCGATCTGCCAGCCGGTCTGGCCACAGAACATCTTGGTGGTCAACGCGGACCGGAGCGCACCGCGTCGGAGGAATTCGGCCGGCGGGTCGGCCATCGCCATGACGTCATCGTAATCACGGGCAGCCGCGAGGCACTGGTTGCGCATCACCTCGATCTGCATCTCCATCTGCCCGAGCTTGCTCGCGAAAACGGCGTTCTCGATGAGCTTGTGACCGCCCAGTGGCTTCGTGATCGCGTAGTCCAGGCACATGTCGCGGATTCTCCTGGCAACGCCGAGCGCGATAGCCCCGATCAAGATCCTGCTGGAATTGAGCCCGATCTCGATTATCTTGAGCCCGGGACCGTTCAGGACATTGCCGCTCGGCACGGCGCAGTCGGTGAAGGACACCTGGTAGGTGCCGGCCGACCGGAGGCCGGTCATGTCCCATCGTTTGACCACACGGGCGCCCGGGGTGCCGCGGGGCACCAGGACCGCGTGGTAGGAGGCGGCCTTCCCCTCTTCGCCCACTGCCTTGGCGAACACGATGAGGTAATCGGCGAAGCCGGAGTTGGTCGAGAACATCTTCTCGCCGTTGAGCACCACCTGATCCCCACGCCTGGCCAGCGTGGTCGTGAGGTTGATCAGCTCGCTTCCGGCCTCCCGCTCGCTGCCCAGGGCTGCCGAGTATCCGCCGTCGCGTGTCATCGCCGTGAGGAATTCCTCCTTCAGCTCCGGCGATCCGTACAGCGACACCATCGAGCTGCTGAGGACGGAGATCAGCAGCGTGAAGGCTGATCCCGCGTCGGCATAGGCAAGTTCCGACACGATGTCGACGCTGTCGGTCAGGCCGAGGCCCGCGCCCCCGTATTCTTCGGGAAGCCACCAGTTCAGCAACCCCATCTTGTGCAGCGGCTGGTAAAGCTCCAAAGGTGGTTCCGCACCCGAATCGAACTCCGCGTCGTGCCCGAGAAGGGTGGTCTGCGCGAACTCACGGAATGCTCGCAGCGCCTCTTGCGGCGACAGTACCGGCGAATGGTTCTCAGGATGCATCGCTTCGTCCTTTCAGGACTGGGGCGCCGGGAAGGAGCGACGGAACGTGAAGGCTTCCGGGGTCGGCCCCTTGGCGTTGAGCATCCCAAGCCGGGCCATACTCTCATCGACATCGGGGAGGCTCCCCACGGGCACCCACCACAGGACCGACGGAGCGCCGCGCGGCGGCTTGAACCAATTCCGGCGTATGCGGAGGGAGTCGGCGTGCTCGCCCCGGTAGGTGAAGTCGCGAAGCGCGTCGAGGGTCTCCCATACCGAGATGTTCAGCATGTACGGGTCCTCGGGGAGATCGAAAAGCGACTCGAGCCGGAAGACGAAACCCGGTGCCTTGCGGGCGAGGGCGTCGATGGTCAGGGCCAGCTCATGGAAGTCGGCGAGGGTCTCCGACTTCAGCGAGTCAACCGCGTAGAGAATGTTCGCCTGGGCGATCTGATACTGACCGCTCATCGCCTGGAAGCCTCCTCGGGCGTCGGCAGGTAACCCGTCTCGATGAAGTAGTCGATGTGCGCAGCGAGCATCGCTGCGCTCACTGGAGGACAGAGCACGCCGGCAGATGCGAGGGTGTCGCGCGTGGCGGCACATTCGAATGTCAGGCTGCCGTGGCCGTCGGGGTCCAGGGCGATCTCGGAGAATGCCTCGAGCACCGGGTGGGCGGCGTTGTCCGGATCGCCGCCCACTATGTCGGCCCACAACCCCGGCGGAAGCTCCGCCAGGGGGTAGCCGCGGCCGGTGAGGACGGCGATGACCGAGGCGAAGGACACCCGGTCGGGGTTGGACAGATGGAATGTCCCGCCCAGCGACTGCCCGTTGCAGGCCAGGGCGGCAACGGCCGGTGCCGCGTAGTCGACGGGGATGATGTCGCTGGTCAGCTCGGTCACGGGCGCCGCGCCCGCCTGGACGCACCCCTTCACGACACGCCAGAGCAGGTCCTCTCCCCGGCATGCTCCGGTCTCATGGTGGCCGAACACCCGGGACGGCCGGTACACGGAGACGGGCAGCCCGCGTTCCCGCGCGATGGCGATCAGCGCCTCCGCAGCCCACATGCGCTGCTCGTAGCCGTGCGGCAGGGCCGAGGACGGGCCGGTGCGCGAGTCCTCGGCCAGCGGCCGCCCGTCGGGGTCCGGCTGCCCGAAAACGGCGAGCGTCGAGACGTGGTGCACGGGCACCGTCCGGTGCCGTGCGGCCAGCCGCAGCACGTCCTCGGTCCCCGTGACGTTCGCGGCCCCGAGATCCTCGGCACGGTACTGCTCATCATCGACGGCGCCACAGTGGAAGACGCCGTCGGCCGTCCTGGCCAGCGCGTCGAACTCGTCCTCCGTCAGGCCGAGACGGGGCTCGGCGAGGTCCCCGGGCACCGGAACCAGCCGGTCGGACACGTCATCGTCCCGCAGCCGGTAACGGCGCATCGTGTCCCGCAGCTGTGCCGTGCCCTCGTCGGCGTCGGCCGCACTGACCAGGCAGTGCACGGTCGCCGACGTCCGGTCGAGCAGTTCGCGCAGGAGGAAGGCGCCGAGGAATCCCGTACCGCCGGTGACGAACAGGTGCTCGGCATCCGCCAGGGCGGCAGGGGCACGGTCCGCGGCGGGAACGATATCGGCGGCCAGCCGCGCATGCGCCGAGGGTTCCTCCGTGTCCGGCGCCGGTGGTGTCTCGTCCTCGTCGGCCAGGATCGCGGCGATACGTGCCGCGAGCCCGTCGGGTGTCGGAGTCTGGAAGACGGCGTTGGCCGACAGGTGCCCGGTCAGCCCGAGCAGGTGCACGAGCCGGTTGCGGAGTTCGAGAGCCGCCAGGGAATCGAAGCCGAGCGACATCAGCGGCAGGTCGGTGGGGACGTCGTCGGGGGAGGAGAGGTTCGCGACCCGGGCGGCGTGGTGGGAGACGATCCGGATGAGTTCGGCGTGGCGCCGCTCGGTGGGCAGGCCGGTGAGGAACGCCCGCAGCTGCTCGCGTTCTCCCGCGCTCGTGTCCACCTTCGCCGTGCTCTTGGCCTGGCGAAGCCGCGGCGCGTCCCGGACCATGTCCCGGAGCATCACCGGGATGAGCTGTGCGTCACGAACCCTGGTCAGCTGGATACGGCAGGGGATGGCGAGCGGGCTGTCGGCGGCGCGGGCCGCGTCGAACAGCGCGCAGCCGTCCTGGGCGTCCAACGGCAGCAGCCCCCACCGGCCGAGCCTGGCGTGGTCCACATCGGACAGGCCCTCGGTCATGCCGGTGCCGGACTCCCACGGCCCCCAGGCCAGCGAGACACCCGGCAGCCCTTGCGCCCGGCGGTGGTGCACCAGCGCGTCGAGAAAGGCGTTGCCCGCCGCGTAGTTGGCCTGCCCGGGCGTGCCGAGGACACCCGCCACGGATGAGTACATGAGGAATCCGGACAGCTCGCAGTCCTTGGTGAGCTGGTGCAGGTTCACGGCGCCGGCCACCTTGGCGCGCATGACGCGCTCGATCTGGGCATCGGTGAGCGTCTCGATGGTCCCGTCGTCGAGGACTCCGGCCGCATGGATCACCGCCCCCAGCGGCCGGTCGGCGGGAAGGGAGCTCAGCAGCTCGGACACCGCGTCGTAGTCGGCGACGTCGCAGGCCGTGATCCGGGCGGATGCCCCGAGTTCCGCCAGCTCCGCGACGAGTTCACGGGCCCCGGCGGCTCGTTCACCACGTCGGCCGGCGAGCACCAGGTGCCGGATTCCGTGCTCCGCCGCCAGATGCCGCGCGAGCAGCCCGCCGAGTCCGCCCGTTCCCCCCGTGATCAGCACGGTCCGATCCGGGCCGACCAGCGGCGGGGCCGTCGACTCGGTGCGCAGCGGCCCGATCCGAGGCGTGCTCAGGTGGCCACCGCGGATCGCGATCTGTTCCTCCGCGGTCTGCAGGGCCAGCGGCAGCGCGTGGGCGGACGACGGCTCATCGTCGAGGTCCACCAGGACGAACCGGCCGGGATACTCGGCCTGAGCTGTTCTGACCAGACCCCATACCGAGGCGCCCGCGAGATCGGTCACGTCCTCGTCGGGCGCCGTCCCGATCGCGCGGTGCGTGATCACCGCGAACCGGGCGGAGGAGTCCCCGGCGGCGGTCAGCCACTGCCTCATGCTGGACAGCACGCGTAGTACGTCCTCGACAGCGGAGCGGGCCAGGCCGGCGGCCGTGTCACGGCCGTCGCCGCCGGTGGTGTCGGTGGCCGGGGCCACGTCGAGCAGCACCGGGCCTGGCCCGGCAGCGGCCGACACCGTGTCCTCACAGGTGTCGAACTCGACCTGACTGGCGGTTAGTTGACGAATCAGCGCCGTGCCGCCGGTGGTGAGCACCCGGAGCAGGCCGCCGTGCGTGGCGTCGGTGTGAGGGGCCGCCAGGGAGGTCCACCGGACCGCGGACAGTGCCTGCGTCGTCCCCCGCATGAGGGGCCCGGCGGGCCGGAAGGCCAGCGTCCCGATCCGGCCGACGGGGTTTCCCTCGTCGTCGGCCAGCTCGACGCTGAACTCGGTGTCGCCCGTCGCCTTGATGCGCGCGCGCACCGCGGCGGCCCCGAAGGCGTACAGGCCGACCCCCGTCCAGTTGAACGGCAGGACCACGTCCTTCTCGAGTACGTTCTTGTCCGCCATCGCGGCGAGGCAGCCGTGCAGCACCGCGTCGGTCAGTGCCGGATGCAAACCGTACTGATCGGCGTCCGGGGCGACCTCCGCTGGCAGGCGCGATTCCGCGAAGAACTCGTCGCCACGCCGCCACAGACTCTTCAGGCCACGGAAGGCGGGCCCGTACAACAACCCTGCCTGAGCGGCGAGTTCGTACACGGCGTCCACATCCACCGGCTCGGCACCGGTCGGCGGCCACTCGGCGAACCCGCCGCCCGGGGGCTCCCACGACGGGGCCAGCGCACCGGTCGCATGGCGGGTCCAGTCGCCGATGCCACCGGGCCGGGAGTGCACGCTGATGCCGCGCCCTCCCTCCTCGTCCACGGCGCCGACGGTGAGCTGGACCTGGACGGTGTCGTCGTCGGGCAGCACCAGCGGGGCCTCGAGGACGAGCTCGTCCACCCATTCGGCACCCACCTGCTCCCCTGCCCGCAGGGCGAGTTCCAGGAAGGCGGTGCCCGGGAGGACCGCCTCCGCCCCGACCGCGTGGTCGGCCAGCCACGGATGAGTGGCGAGCGACAGGCGGGCGGTGAACAAGTGCCCGTCGAGGTCGGCGAGTTGCACGCCAGCGCCGATGAGCGGGTGCGCGGGAGGCTCGAGTCCTGCCGCGGTCAGATCGGTCAGCCCGGCACGCGGCGATTCGCTGATCCAGTAGCGCTGGCGTTGGAAGGGGTAGGTG
>NZ_JAEEAP010000909.1 GCF_016103465.1 Streptomyces sabulosicollis | reverse complement strand
GGGCTCGGCGGGGGCCGGGCCCAGGGTGGTGGTGCCGGGCGCGGCGCGGTGGCCGAGCCCGGTGCGGTAGGCGTCCATCGCGGCCTCCAGACGGCCCTCCCGGCGCAGCAGATCGCCCAGCAGCCGGCAGAGGTCGGCCAGGTCACCGGCGGCGCCGGTGCGTTCGAGCAGCGACAGCGCCGCGCAGTAGTGCTCCTCGGCGGCCTCGACGTCACCCCGCTCGTCCGCGATCAGGCCCAGCAGCCGGTGGGCGCCTCCCGCGTGGACCGCGCCGCGGTCGGCGGTCAGCCCGGCCTCGCCCGGCCCGGCCTCGCCCGCCGCCGGGTCCGGCCCTTCGGGGGCGTGTGCGGCCCCCGCGTCGGCCGAGCGGGCCAGCAGCGGCAGCAGCAGGGCCTCCGCCTCCGCCGTACGGCCGCGGCGGCGCAGCACATCCGCCAGTTCGACCTCGACCTGCACGGTGAACAGCGCGGCCCGCTTGGAGGCCAGCATGTCCCGGGCGGTGCGCAGTTCGCGTTCGGCGCGCTCCAGATTGCCGTCCTGGGCGTGCACATAGCCGCGCATCCAGTGGCAGTGCGCCAGGTCGGTGTGGATGCGCAGCTGCTCGTACAGCTCCTGCGCCTTGGCCAGGGAGGCGTCCGCCTCGGCCGTCCGTCCCTCGGCGATCAGGGTGCGGGCCACTCCGCGGTGCATCCGGGCGATGAGCCCCGGGTCGTCCACGCTCGGGGCCAGCGCGAGCGCCAACTCGGCGGCGCGGACGGCACGGGCGTGCGCCCCCATGTCCATATAGGGCGCGATGGCCGCCGTATAGAGCAGCAGCAGGGCGTACGGATCGTGCAGGCCGGAGGCGTTGAGCTCGTCGATGGCGCTCTCCAGCAGATAGCAGGAGTAGCGCAGTTCGCCCGCGAGGAGATGGGCCACGGCCCGGCCGCGGATCGCCGGGATCCGGCGGGGCAGCGGCTCCCCGGCGAGGAGCCCCTCCACGGCCTCGAAGTGGTCGCGGGCGACGGTGAGGTCGCCGGTCTCCAGCGCGCAGTCGCCGAGCCCCAGCAGGGCCGCCGCGCGCTCCTCGGCGAACCCCAGCCGCTCCGCCTCGCCGCGCACCTCCGCGAAGAGCCCGGCGGCGTCCTCGGCGGCGCCGGTGGCCAGCGCCCGCCGGGCGTCGGTGACGGCGGCCCGCAGCCGGGTGGCGTCGCGGGGTGAGCGGCCGGTGCTCAGCTCCTCGTAGCTGACGCCCAGCCGGTCCGCGAGATGGCGCAGCGCGGCCTCGGAGGGGCGCACCTTCCCGGCCTCGAGGGTGGAGACATAGGCGGCGGTGTACGCGGGCTCGGCCAGCTGCCGCTGGGTGAAGCCGCGTTCGGTGCGCAGTCTGAGCACCCGGCGCCCTATCTCGGCGGTCGACGCCGCCCCGGCCGCCCCCGCCACC
>NZ_JAEEAP010000908.1 GCF_016103465.1 Streptomyces sabulosicollis | reverse complement strand
GTTCCGCGCGTTCGTAGCTCAGCGAAAGGCAGCTGTCACCATGGCTCTTCGGCCATCCCTCCCCCCTACGGCCCGGACCGCGGCCGTGGTGTTCGCGCTCGCGGCCGGGCTGACCGCCGCCTCCATCGTGATCGACGCCTCGGACGGGCCGGGCGGGTCCGGCGGCGGCCAGGACGCCGTCCGCGCGGTGCTCCCGGCCACCGCGCGGTACGAGCAGCTCAGCGGCGACGGCCTCGCCCGGCAGATCGGTGCCATGCAGACCCATCTGCGCGCCGAGCCGAAGGACGCGGAGAGCTGGGCCGGTCTCGGCTCGGCCTATGTCGAACAGGCCAGGACCAGCGGCGACCCCACCCGCTATCCGCAGGCGGACAAGGCGTTCGCCCGGTCCCTGTCCCTCCAGCCGCGCGACAACGACGTGGCGCTCGCCGGGCGCGCCTCGCTCGCCGCCGCCCGCCATGACTTCCGGGGCGCGCTGCGCGACGCCGACCGGGCCCTGAAGGTGAACTCCTACAGCCAGGGGGCGCTGGCCGTCCGGGTCGACGCCCTCGTCGAACTGGGCCGCTACGAGGACGCGTACACCGCCGCCGAGAAGGCCGACTCCCTGCGCCCCGGCATCCCCGTCTTCACCCGCCTCGCCTACGTCCGCGAACTGCGCGGCGACCCGGCCGGGGCGCGCCGGGTGCTGCTGCGCGCCCAGGACTCCGCCACCTCACCCAGCGATATCGCCTACGTGGCGACCGCGCTCGGCCAACTGGCCTGGAACCAGGGCGAGTACGAGGCGGCACGGCGGGCGTACGCCACCGCGTTGCGCGCCGTCCCCGACTACCTCCCGGCGCTTGAGGGCCGTGGCCGCACATCGGTCGCGGACGGCCGCCAGAAGGCGGGGATCCGCGACCTGGAGGCGGTCGTACGGCGCTATCCGCTGCCCGCGGAGCTCGCTGCGCTCGGCGAGGCGTACGAGGCGCGGGGCGACCGTGCCAAGGCGCGCGGGCAGTACGCGGTGGTCGACACCTGGATCGCGCTCGCCCGCGCCAACGGGGTGGCGACCGACCTGGACAGCGCGCTGGTCGCGGCCGACCACGGCGATGTGAAGGAGGCGCTGAAGGCGGCGCGCGCCGAGTGGGACCGGCGGCGGACCGTACACACCGCCGACGCGCTGGCCTGGGCCCTGCACCGCAACGGCAAGGACGAGGAGGCCCTGAAGTACGCCGAGCACGCCGCCGGACCGGGCTACCGCAACGCGGCGTTCCTCTACCACCGGGGCGTCATCGAGAAGTCCCTCGGCGACGACCGGTCGGCACGCCGCCACCTGAAGGCCGCGCTGGACCTCAACCCGGGCTCTGTCTCTTATCCACATCT
>NZ_JAEEAP010000907.1 GCF_016103465.1 Streptomyces sabulosicollis | reverse complement strand
ACAAACAGCTTCCTAAATGCATGTATATCTGCTCAATTATTCCAAGTAACATTTCAACTTGCTCTTTTTTTTTTTAGATATGTATAAGAGACAGCCCGTGATCCGCTGGGCCCGGGCGTCGCGGGGCCCGCCGCCGTAAGGTTGACCGCATGGTGGACGCGAACGTGTCGACCTCGGCCGAGACCGCTGAGCAGCTGCTGGACGAGCTGCTCAGGGCCACCCACGAGGCATCACCGGCGGAACTCCCGTTGGCCCTGGACCGCTACACCGAGGCCATGAACATGGGCCGCGCGGTCGTCTTCCTGATCGACCTCCGGCAGCGGCTGCTGATGCCGCTCGACGACGACGAGCCGCGCCTGGAGCTCGACCACTCGCCGGCCGGATTCGCCTACCGCACCGACTCGGTGCGGATCGAGGAGGAGGGCACCGGCGGGCTCACCGTATGGCTGCCGCTGATGAACGGCGCGGAGCGGCTGGGGGTGCTGCAGCTGCGGATGTCCTCGCTGGACGGGCTCACGCTCTGGCGCTGCCGGACGCTGGCTTCGCTGCTCGCCCTGGTCATCACGTCCAAGCGGACGTATATCGACACCTTCGCGCAGCGCACCCGCACCCGGTCCATGCAGCTGCCCACGGAGATGCTGCGGGCCTTCCTGCCGCCGCGTTCGATCGGCACCGGCCGGGTGGTCTCGACGGCCGTCGTGGAGCCCGCGTACGAGCTGGGGGGCGATGCCTTCGACCACTCGTTCACCGAGGACGTCCTGCACGCCACGATCCTCGACGCGATGGGCCACGACCTGGCGTCCGGGCTGACCACCTCCGTGGCGATGGCGGGCAGCCGCAACGCCCGGCGCACCGGCGCCGATCTGGCGGCGCTGGTCACCACCGTGGACGAGGCCCTGGCCACATGGCTGCCGGACCAGTTCTGCACAGGCGTCTTCCTCCAGCTGCACATGCCCAGCGGGGCGCTGCGCTGGTCCAACTGCGGCCACCCGACCCCGCTGGTCATCCGCCGCCAGCGGCTGCTGGACAAGGAGCTGGAGCGGCCCTCGGAACCGCCGCTGGGGCTGCCCGCGCGGCTGTCGGACGCGCCCCGGCAGGTCCACGAGACGGCTCTGGAGCCCGGTGACCGCGTCCTGCTCTACACCGACGGGGTCGTGGAGTCGCGCGACGAAGGGGGCGAGCAGTTCGGTCTGGAGCGCTTCGCCGACCACATCATCCGCTCGACGGCCGCCGGGCAGAACGCCCCCGAGGTGCTCCGCCTGCTCATCCACGCCATCCTCGACCACCGGCACAGCGAACTCAGCGACGACGCCACGATCTTGATGATCGAGTGGCATCCGCCGGGTCCATGAGCCACCGACCCCGATGTCCGATGACGACGCCCCCGACCC
>NZ_JAEEAP010000906.1 GCF_016103465.1 Streptomyces sabulosicollis | reverse complement strand
TCCACCAGCAGGCCGAGCCGGTCCGTGGCCGCGTCGAGCAGTACCTCGCGCAACCGGTCCGCCGTCGCCGGAAGCGGTGCGTCCAGCGTCGCCGCGCACTCCGCCGCGATGCGCAGGGGCCCCGGCGGCAGCGCGCTCGGCGGGGGCGGAACCGCGGGCGTCCCGGCGGTGCCGGGGTCTGCGGGCCCGATCCGCAGCGCTCCCAGGTGCGCCTCGGGGACCTCGGCGGCGGCCCGCCCGAGCACTTCGCCCGCAGCGCGTTCGGTGATCCAGGAGCCGTCCTCCCGCTCGCCCAGGGGCAGCAGCCGACCGAGCCGCAGTTGCTCCCTCACGGTCTGCGCGAGCCGGTCCGTGACCACCGTGTCACCCCTTACCGCCGTACGGATGTGAGCCCTACCGCTCTCAGCCTGCCGTATCGGTCGCGCGAGTGCCGCATCTCCGAGGCGGTTCGGGGAAGGTCCCTTTAAGGTGGCAAGTAGAGCGAGCGGAAACCGCTACCACCGCTCTTCGCCTCGGAAGGGACGATCGGTGATGTCCGAGACCACACCACGGAACCGACCCGAGAACCCCGCAACGGAACCCGATGCCGGTACGCCCAAGACGCTGGGCGCCGGGACCGGCGTCGCCCCGGCCGCCGCCGCCACCGAACGGACCCGGAGGGGCGGAGGCGACCCGGCCGGGCGGGGGCGGACCACCATCGCCGACGGGGTCGTGGAGAAGATCGCGGGTATGGCGGCCCGCGATGTGGTCGGCGTCCATGCGATGGGCGGCGGCCTCGCGCGTACCTTCGGGGTCGTACGGGACCGGGTGCCCGGCGGCCGGTCGGTCACCCGTGGGGTGAAGGCGGAGGTGGGGGAGGTACAGACGGCCCTCGACCTGGAGATCGTGGTGGACTACGGGGTCTCCATCGCCGATGTCGCACGGGCCGTACGGGAGAACGTGATCGCGGCGGTCGAGCGGATGACCGGCCTCGAGGTCGTCGAGGTCAATATCGCGGTCAGCGATGTGAAGTTGCCGGACGAGGAAGAGGAATCGCCGGAGCCGCGGCTTCAGTAGGCCGGCAGCGGTTCCGGTTGGCTCCAGCGGAGGAGCACACGATGAGCATGGCCGTGGTCGGCATGATCGCGGGAATGGCGCTGGCTTTCGCAGGCTACTTCGGTGGTTTCGGGGCCTTTCTGCTGGTGGC
>NZ_JAEEAP010000905.1 GCF_016103465.1 Streptomyces sabulosicollis | reverse complement strand
ACATCCCCCACCACCAGCGCCACCCGCGCCCCCGGCAACGGAATCACATCGAACCAGTCACCCCCGACACCCGACTCCGCCGGCAGATAGCGGAAGGCCACATCCAGCGCGTTCTGCTCCGGCAGCATCCGGGGCAGCAGGCTGCGCTGGAGGGTCACCGCCATGGTGTGCTCGCGGGTGTAGCGCCGGGCGTTGTCGATGCTGACGGCGGCCCGGGTGACCAGCTCCTCCGCCAGGGAGATGTCGTCCTCCTCGAAGGGCTCCGGCTTCTCCGCGCGCATGAAGCTGGCCACGCCCAGGACGACGCCCCGGGCCCGCAGCGGGACCGTGATCATCGAGTGGATGCCGTAGTCGACGATCCGGCGGGCGTGCTCGGGGTCCTGCTCCTGCCAGCCGCCGAAGTCGCCCAGGACCGGCTCGACCGTGACCGCTCCGCTGCGGAAGCCCCGGGCCTGGGGCGCGCTCGGGCCGAACTCGATCAGCATGCCGAGGGGGTAGAGCGGGCCGTCGTCCCGGATGCCGCTGAGGGCCGTACGGCGCAGGACGGTGCGTCCGCCGTCGGCGGCGACCACACCGGCCCACGAGCCCGCGTCCAGGCCGCCGGTGCCCGAGGCCCCGCCCGGGGGCTCCTCGCCGCGCAGCACCGAGTCCGCGAGGTCCACCGAGACGTAGTCGGCGAACCGGGCCACCGCGTACTCCGCCAGCTCCTGGGCGGTGCGCACCACGTCCAGCGTGGTGCCGATGGAGACGCCCGCGTCGTACAGCAGCTTGAGGCGGTTGCGCGCGAGGTCGACCTTGCCGGACAGGGCGCGCAGCTCCGTGGTGTCGCGCAGGGTGGCGACGCTGCCGGGCGGGCCGCCGTCGCGGTCGGTGGGGCGGTGGCTGACCGACAGCAGCCGCTCACCCGCCGTATGGACCTCGTCGGTGGCGGGGCGCCCGGACGCCAGCAGCGCGGCGGTGTGCGGATCGAAGCCGAGCTCGGACACCAGACGGCCCTCGGCGTCCGGCGGGAGATCGAAGAGCCGCCGCGCCTCGTCGTTGGCGAGCACCAGCCGTCCGTCGCCCCCCACGATCAGCACACCCTCGCGCACCGAGTGCAGCACCGCGTCATGGTGCTCGTACATCCGCGTCATCTCGGCCGGATCCAGCCCGTGGGTCTGGCGCCGCAGCCGCCTGCTGACCAGCGCCGTGCCCGCCGTGGCGAGCGCCATGGCGGCCGCGGCCGCGCCGAACAGCAGCGGCAGCTGGTGGTCGGCCGCGCCGCTCACCTTCTTGATCGTGATACCGGCCGCGACCAGGCCGACGACCTTCCCCTGGGCGTCCTTGACGGGCACCACGGACCGTACGGACAGGCCGAGCGTGCCGGTGAAGGTCTCCTGCACCGTCCGGCCCTCGGCCGCCGGGCGGATGCTGCCCATGAAGTGCTTGCCGATCCGGGCGGGGTTGGGGTG
>NZ_JAEEAP010000904.1 GCF_016103465.1 Streptomyces sabulosicollis | reverse complement strand
GCGATTAGCGAGTGTCTCGTGGGCTCGGAGATGTGTATATGAGACAATCCCTGGGGGGTACACAGGCGGGGGCGAGGACAGCGGATCGGGGGCCATGCCCCCGATTACATCAGCGGTCCCGGAGGACCGGAAGCTCAGGGGGCGCCTCGGGGGCTCAGGGCACGGCCGAGACCACCACGGTCCTGGCGGCCTTGTCGTGCAGACACTGCCGGTAGGGCCGGTCCCAGGTGCACCACAACACATTGATCAGCCAGAAGAGGAAGCCGCAGCAGGGCACGATCTCGGGCAGGGCGTACACCCCGGCGCGCAGCCAGCCCGCCTGGCCGGTCGGCGGCCGGCCGTCCTCCAGCATGGCGACCCGGATCTTCATCGCCTTCTTGCCGACGGTCTGGCCGTCCCGGGTCAGCATCAGCCCCTCGTAGAGGAAGTAGACGAGGACGTAGACCAGCGTGACGGTGGTCGAGCGGGCGTTGCCCTCGATCGGGTCATAGCCCCCGGCGAGCGCGGTCACGACGAGCCCGACCGGGATGCCGATGAGCAGCGCGTCGATGATCCGGGCGATCAGACGGCGGCCGAGGTGCGCGAGCGGGGGCATCCCGGCGTACGGCTCGGGCCCCGCGGTGTGGTCCCCGTACGGGGAGCCGTTCGCCCGCGGGTGTTTCGCGAACGGATCGCTGCTGTCCCGGTCCCGGGGCTCATCGGGCCCGGGCGGCGGCTGGTCGGTGCTCATGGCCCGAGTCGACCCCGGAGCCGGGGCTGCCGCATCCGGCGCGCCCCGTTCGGGCGACCGGGATCGTCCATCCGCGTCAGCCGGGCCGGACGTTCGGTTCGGCGGAGGGCGGCTCAGTCGGCCGACGCGATGAAGGTGCGGGCCGCCTTGTCGTGCCAGCACTGCCGCCACGGGCGGTCGAACAGGCACCACAGCACGTTCAGCACGCCGACGACGAGCACTCCCAGCACCGAGTAGACCAGCCAGCGGCGCAGCGCGGAGCCGAAGGACGGGGTGTCGTGCTCCTCGATGTCCAGCACCCGCACCCCACACAGCCTCTTGCCGAGCGTGCGGCCCCACTTGGCGGTCGGCAGCGCCTCCAGGACGACGCCGAGGACGAGCAGCAGACCGAGGACGATGCCCAGATAGCCGCTGGTCGTGCCGTCCAGGAAGTAGACGGTGACGGTCTCGCCGCTCTGCTTGGCCGCCTCGACCTTCTCGTCGATGTGGTCGCTCGCCTTGCTCCACAGCGGGAACGCGACCGCGCCGACGACCCCGAGCAGCACGACCGAGTCGATCAGCCGGGCGGCGAGGCGGCGGCCGAGCGGGGCTGGGCGCCCCTCGGCCTGGGCGGCCAGCAGGAAGGGGTTGTCGACGGGCGGCTTCCAGGGGATGACGCTCTCGGGCGCGCCCGGGCCCGCGCCGTGCGGGGGCGCCGGCGGGGGGCTCTGCGGGGGCGCCTGC
>NZ_JAEEAP010000903.1 GCF_016103465.1 Streptomyces sabulosicollis | reverse complement strand
TCGTGTCCCCCTCCACCGGCCTCCGGGCCCCGTGGCCGCCCTCACTGCACCCGGCGAGCAGCAGCACGGACACGGCCACGGCGGCGACGGGAACGGACGAACGCACGGCGACACCTCGCGAGGCGGATCGAACGGACGCGGACGAAGACTTCACCGCTCAGGGATGAAGGCTTCACCGCTCAAGGACTCAAGGGAGCACTCCCGGGTTGCCTCGCGGACGCCCCCGCGGAATACCCGCGACATCGGACGCCCGGCTTGCGATCATGACGGGGAACTCCGCTTGGGCCCTGGATCTTGGGCCCTTGGGCCCTGGACTTGGGCCCCTGGGCTTGGGCCCCTGGCTTGGGCCCTGGAGTCGGACCCTGGACCCCGGACGAGGAAGGGCGATGCGCGATGCCGGCCATACCCGCCGACCCGACCGTGCTGCACCCGATGCCCGAGCAGCCACGGGTGGTGCTGCTGAAGCCGCTGATCACCTCACCGCTGATCGAGGTCGGGGAATTCTCGTACTACGACGACCCGGATGACCCCACCGCGTTCGAGACCCGCAACGTGCTGTACCACTACGGCCCGGAGCGGCTGGTCATCGGGAAGTTCTGCGCGCTGGGCGAGGGGGTGCGGTTCATCATGAACGGCGCCAACCACCGCATGGACGGCCCCTCCACGTTCCCCTTCCCCATCATGGGCGGTTCGTGGGCCGACCACTTCGACCTGATCACCGGCCTGCCGGGCCGGGGTGACACCGTGGTGGGCCATGACGTCTGGTTCGGGTACCGGGCGATGGTGATGCCCGGCGTCCGCATCGGCCACGGCGCGGTCATCGCCTCCGGTTCCGTGGTGGTGGACGACGTCCCCGACTACGGCATCGTCGGCGGCAACCCGGCCAAGCTCATCCGCCGCCGCTACGACGACAAGGACATTGCCCGGCTGCTGGCCCTGGCCTGGTGGGACTGGCCGATCGAGCACCTGACCGGCCATGTCCGCACGATCATGTCCGGCAGCGTGGACGAGCTGGAGGCGGCGGCCCCGCGCTAGAGGTATCCGACGGACCGTGACGCCTGCGGCGGGCTGCGCCCTGACCTGCCGCCGATCGTCTGCCGCGCGATCGTGGCTGGTCGCGCAGTTCCCCGCGCCCCTCCGGGGCACCTTCCGCAGCCCCGCCGGGTCCAGGGGCGGAGCTCCTGCCACGCGGCGGAGCGAGACAACGATGCCGCGGAGCCCCGGCTCGGGGTCCACGGAAGGAGCGGAGCCCCGGCCCGGGGTCTGGGGCACAACCCGGCCCGGGGCCCAGGGCACAACCCCGGCCCGGGGGCCAGGGCACAACCCCGGCCCGGGGGCCAGGGCACAACCCCGGCCCGGGGGTCTGGGGCAGAGCCCCGGCTCAGGGTCCGGGGCGGAGCCCCAGTTGTGGGACTGTCTCTTATACACCTCTCCGAGGCCACGAGACACTCGCTA
>NZ_JAEEAP010000902.1 GCF_016103465.1 Streptomyces sabulosicollis | reverse complement strand
CACTCGGACCCCGTGACCCCACTCGGACCCAGTGACCCCACTCGGACCCAGTGACCCCACTCGGACCTCGTGACCCCACTCGGAAAGGCCCCGTCATGCAGTTGCTGCTGCTGTCGAACTCCGCCGCGCCCGGCCGCGGCTATCTGGAACACGCGCGGGAGGAGATCGCCTCGGCGCTGGACGGTGTGCGCAGGCTCGTCTTCGTGCCGTACGCGCTGGCCGACCACGACGGCTACACCGCCCAGGTGGCCACGGCCCTGGAGCCGCTGGGCGTGGAGGTCACCGGTGCGCACACCGCGGACGACCCGGCCGGGCTGGTGCGCGGGGCGCGGGCGGTGTTCGTCGGCGGCGGCAACAGCTTCCGGCTGCTCAAGGCGTTGCACGAGCGCGATCTGGTCCGGGCGATTCGGGAGCGGGTGGCCGCGGGCGCGGTCTACATGGGCTCCAGCGCGGGCACCAACATGGCCTGCCCGACCCTGCGCACCACCAACGACATGCCCATCGTCCAGCCGCCCACCTTCGAGGCGCTGGGCCTGCTGCCGTTCCAGATCAACCCGCACTACCTCGACGCCAAACCGGACACCGCCCACATGGGCGAAACCCGGGCCCAGCGGCTCGAGCAGTTCCTCGAGGAGAACGACGTCCCCGTGGTCGGGCTGCGGGAGGGCACCTGGCTGCGCCGGGACGCGGACCGGCTGACCCTGGGCGGCATCGACGCCGGGGCGATCCTCTTCCGCCGGGGCGAGGACCCGGCGGAGCTGCGCCCCGGCGCCGATCTCAGCGCCCTGCTGCGCGAGGAGCCGCGCTTCGACTCCGCCGCGCGCTGACGACGGGGATCGAGTCCGCCGGGTTCGGGGGGTGTGGGATATGGCGGGTGATGCCGGGAAACGCCACCGACATCGCCCCTTACCGAAATTGACCGTAAATCACCGCCATATGAACATGGCACACCTGTCAACGGACACTTTCCAGACAAGTTCTTGTCGCGATCCTGACAGGTCGAGTCCAGGGGTGGCACTCTTCCCTCGGCCGAGGCGCAGCGCTTCCTGAAGCGTCCAGCTGCACCCAAGCCAAAGCCCCCCTCCACACCCCCGGTCGCACCGCGGCCGCGCCCAGTCGCTCATCCGCGGCCGGGCGCACCCGGCAACGCCAGAGGAAAGCACCCCGCTCTGCCCTGCCCTGCCCGGACGGCGACCCAGCCGCCCGGTCGTCCCGGCCGTGCCACCGCGCGGCCAGCGCAGAAGGAGTCAGCGTGAGATCCCTCCCCCAACGGCACCTCAGACCCGGCAGCCGCGGATCCGGTCGCGCCCCGGGCAACCGGGCCATCGCCACCGGTGTGCTGGTCGTCGCGGCCGCGATGATCGGCGTCGGCTTCCAGAGCGGCAGCGCCGCCGCCCGCCCGGACGACTCCGCCGCGACGTCCGCGAACGTCGCCGACCGCCCCGCCGCCCGCACGATCTC
>NZ_JAEEAP010000901.1 GCF_016103465.1 Streptomyces sabulosicollis | reverse complement strand
CCCCCGCCCGTCCGCCGAAACCGGCATCGTCCACCTCGGCCTCGGCAACTTCCACCGCGCCCACCAGGCCGTCCACACCGCGGCCGCCCTCCGCCACGCCGACGGCCCCTGGGGCATCCTCGGCGTGGCCAGCCACTCCCCCACCGTGGCGCGGGCGATGCGCGACCAGGAGATGGCCTACGCGGTCGTGGAGATCTCCCCCGACGACACCCGCGTCACCGTCCCCGCCGTGCACACCGGCGCCCTGGTGGCCACCGAGCAGCCCGACGACGTCCTCGACGCCCTCGCGGCACCCGCCACGGCCGTCATCACCCTGACCGTCACCGAACACGGCTACACCTTCTCGCCGCGCACCGGCGGCCTCGACCTCGACTCCCCCTCCGTCCGGGCCGACCTGCGGGGCGACGCACCACCCCGGACCACCATCGGCCGGATCGTCCGCGGCCTCCAGCGCCGCATGCGAGCCCACGCCCGGCCCGTCACCGTGCTCAGCTGCGACAACCTCGTCGGCAACGGAGCCCAGACCAGGCGGCTGGTCCACGAGTTCACCCAGGCCCTCCCGGCGGCCGAACGCGACGACCTCACAACCTGGCTGGAATCCGCCGTGACCTTCCCCAACTCCATGGTCGACCGGATCGTCCCCGCCACCACCGACACCTACCGCGAGGCCGTCGCCACCCACCTCGGCGTACGCGACACCGTCCCGGTACCGGCCGAACCCTTCAGCATGTGGGTCATGGAGGACCGCTTCACCGCCGGACGCCCGCACTGGGAAACCGGCGGAGCGCTCTTCACCGACCACGTCGAACCCTACGAACTGCTCAAGCTGCGCCTGCTCAACGGCACCCACTCCCTCATCGCCTACCTCGGCGCGCTGGACGGGCGGGAGACCATCCCGGACGCCACCGCCCGGCCGTTCATCGCCGAAGCCGCCCGCGCGGTGCTCCACGACGACTACCTGCCGACCCTCGCCGTGCCCACCGACATCGACCTCGACCACTACATCGGGCAGCTCTTCGACCGCTGGGCCAACACCGCCCTGGGCCACCGCACCCGGCAGGTCGGCTCCGACGGCTCGGTCAAACTGCGCCAACGGGTCCCCGAACCCGCCCTGTTCCACCTGCGGGCCGGACGCATGCCCCACCATCTGGCGCTCACCGTCGCCGCCTATCTGTGCTGTGTGACACCGCGCCCCGGCTTCTCCCCCGGTCCCCACGCCACCGCGATGGCGGACCCCGCCCGGGAGACCCTCGCCACCATCGCCGGGCGGAGCGCCACCTACTCCGGGCCGTCCTTCGTCGAGGCCGTCCTGGACAGCGGACTGCTCGGCGACGGGCTGAGAGACCATCCGGACTTCGCCGCCCGGGTCTCCGAACTGATCGACGTCATCGTCCGCCACGGGCCCGCCGCCGCGGCCGCCGACGCCGCCGGGACCCTCCGGACCCCCGCACACCGCTGACC
>NZ_JAEEAP010000900.1 GCF_016103465.1 Streptomyces sabulosicollis | reverse complement strand
GCTCAGCCCCTTCCCGTGCACCCGCTCCCGTCACGCGCCAGCCGCAGCAGCCGGTCCAGCACCCGGCGGCCCCCGGCCCGGATCCCGTCGTGCTCGAACTCGTCCGTCACCCAGGTGCGCAGGCCCCGGATCGCCCGGGCGGTGGCCAGGGAGTGCGCCGTGTCCACGTACAGGTCGTCGTGGTAGATCACGGCGGCCACCGGCACGGTGTTGCGGGCCAGCCGCTCGGTGTCGTACAGCGGGCCCCAGCCGGTGCGCGCGGCGAGCAGCTCGGCGGTGCGGGCGAGCGGGCGCAGCGCCGCGTGGGTGTCGAGCATCCAGGGGTGCACCGTCTCGCCCGTAAGGAGCACCGTACGGTCCTCCGCGACCGCCGTACCCGCGTCGAACGCGGGGAATTCGGCGCGGATCCGCTCCGCGGCCCAGTCGGTGGCCCGGCCGTCCTGGGCGTAGGTGGGCTCCAGCAGCAGGCTGTAGAGCGGGGTGGCGGCGCGGGACAGCACGGCCGCCGCCTGCTCGCGGAAGGCGTCGCTCAGCCGCGGCCCGCCGGCGGTGGGCACGAACGCGTCCTCCAGCAGGTAGTGCAGCCGGTGCGAGCCGTCGCCGGAGCCGAGCAGGAAGCCGAGTTGCTGGAGGGCGGGGACGGTGAGCCGGGTCCCGTCCGTCAGGACCTCCTCGTGGTCGGTCAGATGCCGCACCAGGGCGCGGACGGCGTCCGCGTCCCGCGGATAGCGGGCGTAGTGGGCGAGGCTCTTGCGCTCCATCCGCGGATAGGCGGTCCGGTAGACGGCGTCCGCGTCGGTACCGGGGTCGATCGCGGGCAGTCCACCGGCGATCAGCACCGCGTCCAGCCCCTCGGGCGCGTGGGACAGATAGCTCACGGCGCAGAAGCCGCCGAAGCTCTGGCCGAGCACGGTCCACGGGCGGTCCCCGATGAGCCGGCGCCGGATCAGCTCGCAGTCGCGGACGATCGCGTCGGCGCGGAAGTGGGAGAGGTAATCGGCCTGTTCCGCGGGTCCGCCACGCAGCGGCAGCGTCTGGCGGTTGGCCGGGGTGGAGCGGCCGGTGCCGCGCTGGTCGAGCAGGAGCACGCGGTATTCGTCCAGCGCGCGGTCCAGCCAGCCGGAGCGGCCCACCGGGCGGTCCGCGCCGCAGCCGGGCCCGCCCTGGAGGTAGACCAGCCACGGGAGCCGCTCGCGCTCACCGGCGGATTTGCCCGCGGCGACGACCTCTCGTGCGTAAAGCCGGATCAGCTCGCCCTCGGGAGCCTTATGGTCGAGCGGTACGTCGAAGTGATAGTCGGTGAGGAGCAGTTCCGGCTGACGGACGGTCGTCACGGCGCCCGGTCCGGCCGGTATCGCTGTACTTGCCTGCTGCATCCTTCAATCCTCACGTTAAATGGACTTAGCCCGGCGATTAAGTTACCGCCGGGGAGAAGAGGGCACGGTGGCCGACAGAAGCGCCGGTGA
>NZ_JAEEAP010000008.1 GCF_016103465.1 Streptomyces sabulosicollis | reverse complement strand
AGATGTGTATAAGACACAGGGGTGGGCAAGACCCAGCTCGCCGCCGACTACGCCCGCACCGCCTGGGACACAGGCAGCCTCGACGTCCTGGTCTGGATCACCGCCAGCAGCCGCTCGTCCGTCGTGAGCGGATACGCGCAGGCCGGTATCGAGCTGTGCCGGGCTGACCCCGACGACCCGGAACAGGCCGCCGACTCCTTCCTGGCCTGGCTGACTCCCAAGTCCGGCGCTCCGCCATGCCGGTGGCTGATCGTCTTGGACGACGTCGCCGACCCCACAGATCTACGCGGTCTGTGGCCGCCGGCCAGCCCGTACGGCCGGACCCTGGTCACCACCCGCCGCCGCGACGCCGCCCTGACCGGGGAAGGCCGCCGCCTGGTCGAGGTGGGCCTGTTCTCCGAGGCCGAAGCCCTCGCCTACCTCACCACGTCACTGGCCGCGCACGGCCGGGCCGAGCCCGCCGACCAGCTCACCGCCCTGGCCGCCGACCTCGGCCACCTGGCTCTGGCCCTGGCGCAGGCCGCCGCCTACCTCATCGACTCCGGCGAAACCGCGGCCGCCTACCGTCGCCTGCTGACCGACCGCACCACCACACTCACCGACCTCACCCCCGACGCACTGCCCGACGAGCAGGCCCTCGCCCTCGCCGCCGCCTGGTCCCTGTCCATCACCCGCGCCGACACCCTGCGCCCCGCCGGCCTGGCCCGGCCCATGCTCCACCTGGCCTCCCTACTCGACGCCTCCGGCATTCCTCAGGACGTACTGACCGGCGAGGCGGCCCGTGCCCACCTCGCCTCACACCGCACCGCAACCGGCCCCGATCCCACCGCGGAACCGGCCCCCGTCTCCCGCCCAGATGCCGTACGCGCCCTGCGCGCCCTGGACCGGCTCAGCCTCATCGACCACCGACCGGGCACCCCCCACCAGGCCGTCCGCGTCCACCAGCTCATCCAGCGGGCCACCCGCGACACCCTCAGCCCCGCACAGCAAGACCAGTACGCCCGCACCGCCGCCGATGCCCTCATGGCCGCCTGGCCCGCGATCGAACGCAACACCGCCCTCGCCCAGAACTTGCGCGCCAACACGGACGCCCTCACCCGCCACGCCGAAGACGCCCTGTACCGGCCAGACGCCCATAGCGTGCTGTACCGCCTCGGCCGAAGCCTCGGAGACAGTGGCCAGGCCAACGCCGCCACCACCCACTTCCAGCACCTGACGGACACCACCATCCGCCACCTCGGCCCCGACCACCCCGACACCCTGATCGCCCGCCATGAGCTGGCTCGCTGGCGGGGCGAGTCGGGGGATGCGGCGGGTGCCGTGGCCGCGCTCGCCGAGTTGCTGCCGGACATGGCCCGGGTGCTGGGCGACGATCACCCCGACACCCTGGCCACCCGCAGCGAACTGGCCCGCTGGCGGGGCGAGTCGGGGGACGCGGCCGGTGCCGTGGCCGCACTCGCCGAGCTGCTGCCGGACATGGCCCGGGTACGGGGCGACGACCATCCCCACACCTTCACCACCCGCCATGAGCTGGCCCGCTGGCGGGGGCAGTCGGGGGACGCGGCCGGTGCCGTGGCCGCGCTCGCCGAGCTGCTGCCGGATGTGACGCGGGTGCTGGGCGAAGACCACCCCGACACCCTGACGACCGGCAGCGAGCTGGCCTGGTGGCGGGGCGAGTCGGGGTATGCGGCCGGTGATCAGTCGACCGATTGATGAGGAGACTGATCAACACCGTTTGCGGCTGATGACACGGTTCTTACCGGTGCCCGGCTTCGGCGGCGCGCAGTCCGTCGTAGGTCAGCTCGCGCTGGAGGTCGCGCTGGAGTTCGCCGGCGGCGGCGAGGGTCTGCACCATGAACTTCACGGTGGACAGCAGCTCGCCGGTGCGCGGGTGGCGGGCGGTGAGGTCCATCGCGGAGAACGCACCGTCGTGGATGCGTAGCGCGACCTGGTCGCTGTGGAGGACGTCGAGGACGTGTTCGGTGCCGCGCACGAGGCGGAACATCTCGGAAATGTGGACGGTGTCGCCCGGCCGGGCGTACGTCAGCAGCTCGCGGAACTTCGGGCGCTGGAGCGGGTGGAGGCGGCTGGAGGTGCCCGCGTCCTCCTCGAAGACGACCGGGTCCTCGATGCGGCCTCGTCCAGGACGAGGTCCTGCCGGGCGGTGGACTGCTGGTCGGTCGAGACCCGCTTGTAGACCAGGTTCGCCACCGAGAGCCCCTTCCGTACGGAAGATCGGACCCTATCTGTCGTCAAACCCTGTCAGCAGTCACCATCGGATCTGAGTGGATTCGCGGCGCTGCGAACCGACGGATTGCAGGGGTTCATTGGACGCGCCGGTCGCCTGTCGTCAAAGGATGGCGAGCTCAAGCGGTCAGCGCATCACCGCTGTTCAGGAGGTCAGCGTAGACCTCTGCCGGAGTGCGATAGCCATGGGTCCTGCGCGGGCGATGGTTGAGCTCGTGGGCGATGGCGTCCAGGTCGGCCTGGCTGAACGTGCGGAGGTCCGCGCCCTTGGGCAGGTACTGCCGAAGCAGCCGGTTGGTGTTCTCGTTGGTGCCGCGCTGCCAGGGGCTGCGCGGCTTGCAGAGGTAGATCGGCATCCCGGTCTCGGCGGTGATGGCCTGGTGCTCGGCCATCTCCCGGCCCCGGTCCCAGGTGAGCGTTCGTCGTAGCTGGGGCGGGATGCCGAGGAGCCTCCTGGTGAGGTGCGGAGTGACCTGCTCGGCCTTGATGCCGTCGGGCAGCGCGACGATGGCCGTGTAGCGGCTGGTGCGCTCGACGAGCGTGGCGACGGCCGAGGGCCGGGTGCCCATCACGAGATCGCCCTCCCAGTGGTCGGCAACCTTGCGGTCCTCGACCTCGGCGGGGCGGGCGGTGATGGGCACCATGCCGCGGATGATGCCCCGCCCGGTGGGCCGACGGGCGATCTTCGGACGACGCATGGGCCTGCCTGACCGCAGCCGCTGGGTGAGGCTGCGGTCGATCGCCTGACGCCGGCGAGGGTCGTAGAGGGAGAGGTAGATCGCTTCATGCGAGATCTGCATGGATGCGTCACCAGGAAACTGCCGTCGCAGCCATCCTGCGATCTGCTCGGGTGACCAGCACAGAGCCAGCTTGGCTTCCACCAGAGCGCGTAGAGCGGGACGTTGGGCGAGCTTGGCCTGCTTGGGGCGGCGCCCGCGTTCGTAGGCGGCTGCATCGGCCAAGGCTGCTCGGTAGCGGTCCCGGCCGCCGTTGCGGGCGATCTCGCGGGAGACGGTCGAAGGGGATCGGCCCAGCCGCTTGGCCAGCTGCCGGGCCGATTCCCCGGCGGCGATACCGCGGGATATCTCCTCGCGCTCGCTGCCGCTCAGATGCCGCTCTGACCGCTTCTGCGGGGTGAGGCGGACGCCGCCGCTCTGGTACAGGAAGCGACGGGCGTGCTGCATCGGTGCCCCAAGTGCCCGCCCGATCAAGCTGAACGACTGCCCCTCGCGCCAGCGTCTCCAGATCTCGTCCTGTTGAGCCGGAGAAAACCCGTAGTCACGCACCTGTGCCTCCACGATCACATGATCATCCGTGGGTGGTGCGTTGATCACTTGAGGGTGCCATCGTTTGCCGACAGGGGCAGATGCTTCTTCCGACGGTTCAACATCGATCTCATCTACGGGCCTCAGACGTGGAGCTCTGGCGGGAAGCCGGTCCAGCGGAGCTCGACGGGGAGGTGGCCGGTGTCGTTGAAGAGGAGGACCGCCGGGGGACGGTCGCGTGTGTAGCGGATGACGGTCAGGGCCGCGTTGGCATGGTTGATGCCAAGCCATCGCCACTTGGGCGCGTCAAGGGCGGCTCGGATGAGCCAGCCGACGAGGAAGTTGTGGGTGACGACAAGCTCATGCCGCGGTTCGTCTCCGACGACAGTCCCTGTGAACTCTGCAAGTGCCGCTGCGGCGAGCCCGGGGCCCTGCTCGCGTTCCTCGACCGTGAACTGGTGCAGGAACTCGATCCAGGCGTCCGCTGCCTCCGGTGGCAGCTCCTCGCGTGTCGGCAGGTAAGGGAGGTAGTCGCCGGCCGCTTCGGAACGACGACAGGGAACTCCGTCAAGCTGCTCACTGACCAGCCGGGCGGTCTGTTCGGCACGGGCGAGAGGGCCGTGGTGGATCGCCGTCAGCGGAACCCCACGGAGCCGCTCCCCCAGCAGGGCAGCCTGGCGGCGGCCCGCATCCGTCAATTCACTCTCATCCGGCGATGCCTCACCGTGACGGGCGAGATAGAGGTAGCGGGCGGCCGTACCGGTCATAGATGTGCCCCTCGGCAAAGTCGATCTTGCGGACTCATGGAAGGACGCCGACCTACGCGGACCGGTTCCCACGAGGGGGAGAGTCGGGCCTCAAGCCGATCAGCGCGTTGCAAGGTCTGCACGACGTTCTTAATCCTCGCCGCCGTCGTCCTCGTCCAGTTCCGGCGCGTCCGGATCGCGCAGCTGACGCAGAGCGCCGGCGGCCGGGACGCTGGCGGTGAAGCTGTAGCGGCCGAGCAGGTTCAGGTTGCGGTGCTTGAGCGGGGACAGGCGGGCGATGTCCTCTTCCCGAATCTCGTGCCCCTCGGCCTGGAGCTGGGCCACAGCGGAGTCGATGTACTTCGTGGTCCAGAGCACGATGGCGTTGAGGACCAGGCCGAGCGCGCTGAGCTGGTCTTCCATGCCGTTCCACGGTCGTGCGGGTCCACCAGCACGCCGCCGGAGCCCGAAAAGGGGACGCGGGCACTCGGACGGTCGCGCGGCGGCTGACCAGCAAGACTCATCTGGTCTGCGATGCCTTCGGCCGCCCGCTCGCCTTCGTGATCACGGGCGGCAACAGCAACGACTGCACCCAGTTCACCGCGGTCATGGAAGCGATCCGGGTGCCCCGCATGGGCCCGGGCCGCCCCCGGACCAGGCCGTCTCATGTCATCGGCGGCAAGGGCTACAGCTCGAAGGCGATCCGTGCCTGGCTCCGCCGGCGGGGTATAGGGCACATGGTCCCCGAGCGGACCTACCAGGTCCGCAACCGCCTCCGCCGCGGCAGCCGCGGCGGGCGACCCCCGGCCTTCGACAAGCCACACCTGACGGACACGTTCACACTGTCGACGGACCCGTTCTTCGTGGAGAAGGTCTATGACGTCGTCGGGCTGTACTTCAACCCTCCCGAGGGCGCGGTAGTCCTCTCGGTGGACGAGAAGTCGCAGATCCAGGCTCTGGACCGGTCCCAGCCGGTGCTGCCGATAGTGCCGGGTATGCCCGAGCGGCGCACCCACGGCTATGTCCGCAACGGCCTGACCACACTGTTCGCCGCGTTCGATGTCGCCACCGGCGAGGTCATCAGCTCCTGGCACCGACGCCACCGCGCGGCGGAGTTCAAGAAGTTCCTGATCAAGATCGACAAGGAGGTTCCAGCGCACCTCCAGATCCACCTGATCTGCGGCAACTACGGCACGCACAAGACCCCCGCGATCAAGACATGGCTGGCCAGGCACCCACGCTTCCATATGCACCCCACCCCGACCGGATCCTCATGGATCAACCAGGTCGAGCAGTGGTTCGGCTTCCTGGCCGACCAGAAAATCCGACGCGGCGCACACAAGAACGTCCACACCCTCGAAGCCGACATCCGCACCTGGATCAAGAACTGGAACGCAGACCCCAAGCCGTTCATCTGGACCAAGACCGCAGAAGAGATCCTCGAATCCCTCGCCCAATTCTGCCGACGGATCTCCGACGCAGGACACTAGGAGAGGCCGCGAAACGGTGACGGCTTCATTCCCTGAGTCTTCCTGATCCTCGCCTGTCTTTGGCCATATGGGATGCAGAGCATGCCATGGCGTGATCCGTGGCACGGGTAGCGCTGCCCTGACCTGCGGAGGGGAGGCTTGTGCCTGCTGAGAGGTCGACCCGGGCCTTCGGACGGTCGAACAAGAGCGGTGGACGATGAAGCATGGCCCGCCGGGTGTGGCCCTTCTAGGGTCGGCGGGGAGCCGATCGTGGTCACGCCCCTGTGGTTCAGCCGCTGTGAAGGGCCGTGGTCCGCGTACGGCTCTGCGTCCTTGCCGGGGGAGGCCCCGGTTGTTGCTGTTCGAAGGCCGATTCATGACCACCGCAGTACACGGCAAACCCACCATCCTGCTTGTCCACGGTGCCTGGCACGGCGCCTGGTGCTGGGACGAGCTTGTTCCGGCGCTCGCCGCCCAGGGGTGGCACACCCTCACGGTCGACTTGCCGAGTGCGTCGGCGGGCAGCAACGAGACGGCGGGGATGTACGACGACGCGCGTGTCATCCGTGCCCGACGGGGAGAGATCGACGGGCCGGTGACCGTCCTCGCGCACTCGTACGGGGGCATGCCGGTCACGGAAGCTGCCGCTGTGGCTCCTCACGTGTCGCGCATCCTCTATCTCGCCGGCTTCCAGCTGGACGAGGGCGATTCCTTGGTCAGCCAGAGCGGGGGACAGTTGCCGAGCGGCGACACGGGAACTCTGCCGGTTCCCGACAACCCGGCGAAGGCGCTGTTCAACGACATCGCTGCGGAGGAGGCCGATCGGGTCGTGCAGCGGCTGGTCCCCCAGAGCATACGGTCCTTCAGTGAACCGCTCACTGCGGTGGCATGGAAGACGGTCTCCTCCAGGTACATCGTCTGTGAGCACGACGAGATGCTTCCCCCGGCCTACCAGGAGTCGATGGGCAAGCGCGCCGACCGCCTGTACCGGCTGCCTTCAGGCCACTCCCCGTTTCTCTCCATGGCGACCGACCTGGCGGAGCTGATCACCGCGGACGCCGACAGCTAGGGTGCTTCGCTTGGGATCACTGGTCGCGGAGGCATCCTTGGGTGCCGCGAATGGCTGCACTGTCAGCACCACCGCCTACGGTGCGACCACGTCATTTGCCCTTTCCCTTGCCGGTGGTCTGCCTCCCGGCCGGTTCCTGTCTTCCGGCCCCGCACGCGTGTGGGTCTCGGACGAATTCCCACATGACATTGAGCGTCTGTGGCCTCGCCTGCTCAGCGAGCAGACAGCCCGCGGCCTGGTTGCGAGGGACGCCACCGCGTGTCAGTGACGGCCTGAACCAGCTCTGTGCGGGCGTCGCGGCGCGGTGGCGAAGGCGGGTATGGCTGCCGGCTACGAAGCCGGTGAGGGGGCGAGCGTGTCGAGCGCGAGCTCGGCGACCTCAGTGAGTGACTCGCGATGGGGGTTGATCGCTCCCATGACCCGCAACCCGTGCATCGTCGTGACGAGGTAGCGGGCCACGATACGGGCGTCCCTCTCCTTGGAGAACTGGCCGTCGGCCTGCGCCTCCGCCACAACCTGAGCCAGCGCATCCTCGAGCATGGCCGACGTCGACTGCACATGGGCGGACACCTGGGGGTCGTGAGCTATCCGGCCGACCGCCGCCCCGACCATGAGGCAGGCCCGGCGGCTTCCGTCGCAGACGATCTCGTCCACGGCGGCTACCAGAACCTCCCGCAGCAGCTCTCGTCCCGGGGCCCCGTCTCGGAGCAGCTCGACCAGCGGCAACGCGTAATTCGCTTTGAAGCGGTCCATAGCCGCCAGGTACAAGCCTTCCTTGCTCCCGAACGCCGCGTACAGCGAGCCGCGGCCCACGCCAGTTGCCTCGACGAGGTCTTGGATCGACGTGCCGTCGTAACCATTGAGCCGGAAGGCGTTCATCGCCGCCTCCACGGCCTTCTCAGTGTCGAACTCCCTGGTGCGTGCCATACCCGTGAGTATACGCTCATTAGAACGAACGGTACAGATTTGCGGTCGAGAACGCGTTATCTTGACTGAACGTTCCGCATCTGGTCTACTAATGCACCCGAAAGCCCGTCATCGGTGTCGCGACTGTGGCCCGTACGACCCCCCGGAGCCACGGCCCCTTCGCGGTGCCGGCCTGGACCGCTGGATATCGGATGGCCGTCGGCCCCGGGTGCTCTCGGTATCGGGGAAGCGGATCGATCTTCGCGTCCCGCACCTCTCGATCGATGAGGAAAGAATCATGAACGACGAGTGCTCAGATGGGTGTCGTCGGCCTTGCCGTCATGGGCGCAACCTCGCCCGCAACCTGGCACGTCATGGCTCACCGTAGCCGTCACCAACCGGCGCTGGAGCGCACCAACGCTTTCATCAGCGACTTCAGGCATGGAGGCGCGTTCGTTCTCACGGCCGGCGCTCAGGAAATGGTGGCCGCACTGGAAAGGCCCCGGCGCCTGATCGTCATGGTCCAGGCCGGACAGGCAACCGATGACGTGATCGCCGAGTACTCCCGACTGCTGGAGTCCGGAGACGCCATCGTCGACGGGGGCAACGCCCACTTCGCCGACACCCGCCGCCGTGAGGCCACCCTGCGAGATGCGGGAATCCACTTCCTGGGGACCGGGATATCCGGAGGTGAGGAAGGTGCGCTGAAAGGGCCGAGCATCATGCCCGGCGGCTTGCCCCACGCCTACCGTCTCCTTGCTCCCGTGCTGAACGACATCGCCGCCGTCGCACCGGATGGCACTCCCGCTGTCGCCCACCTCAGCCCGGACGGTGCCGCCACTTCGTCAAGACGGTGCACAACGGGATCGAGTACGCGGACATGTAACTCATCGCAGAGGCATACCACTTGCTCCGTAACTCGACAGACTACGAGCCCCGGAGGATCGCCGACGTCTTCCGGCAGTGGAAGCAGGGCCGACTGAACTCCTACCTGATCGAGATCGCGGCGGAGATCCTGGCGCACCGCGATGCGCACACGGGCCTGCCCTTCATCGATGTCCTCGCCGACACCGCGGAACAGAAGGGCACCGGACGCTGGACCGTGCAGACTGCTCTGGACCTGGGGGTTCCTGTCTCGGGTATCGCGGAGGCAGTCTAGCCCGCTCGGTCTCGGCTCACACGGCCCTGCGCGATGCGGCATCCGTGCTGCCGGGGTCGGCGCGAACGATCCTCGACGAGCGTGATGCGGAACGTCTGGTCACTCAGGTCGAACAGGCCCTCTACGCCTCCAAGCTCGTCGCCTTTGCACATGGGGTTCCACCAGATCCAGGCGGCGAGCCATGCCTACGGATGGAACGTGAACCCGGCAGCCGTGGCCGACGTGTGGCGTGCCGGCTGCACCATCCGCGCCTCCTTCCTGGACCAGGTGCGCGATTCCTTCACGGCCCATCCGGATCTCCCGGGCCTTCTCACGCATCCGTCTTTCGCCCGTGAGCTCGGCGCCGCCCAACTGCCCTGGCGCCTGGTGGTGTCGCATGCCACTCGGGGCGGTGTGCCTGTTCCCGCCATGGCCGTGGCACTCGCCCATGACGACACGCAGAGGGCCCCTCGCCTGCCGGCAGCGCTCACGCAGGCCCAGCGGGACTTCTTCGGCGCGCACACCTACCGCCGCAACGATCGGCCGGGCACCTTCCATACCCGGTGGGACCTGGACCGTTCCGAGGAGCTTCGCGGCTAACACCGCCGTCCGTTCCTTGCGAAGCGGACGGGTGCAGGGCTTGTCCTCGCCGTCCTGGGCGGAACGGAAGGGTGCCCGCGTCGCCGCGGCCGGCGGCGGGCTTCCCTGTGCAGCGGCCGGGGCACCGAATTTCTTTATCGACCATTCATTCCTGATAATGTAGGGTGAAGAGGCAGGCTCGGGGGAGAAGCCTCCAGCCTGCTCAGGGCGTTCGCCCGTCATCTCGAACATTCCGGAGTCGTGGCTGTGTCACCCCGGGGCAAGAATGGAGCACCCATGTCCAACCGCCTGAATTCGAAGATCATCATCGTTACCGGGGGCACCTCCGGGATGGGCGAGGCCACGGTGAAGCGACTCGCCGGCGAGGGAGCGACGGTGGTCATCGGGGCGCGGGACAAGGCACGTGGCGAGGCGGTCGCGGCGGAGGTCTCGGCCGACGGCGGCACGGTCGTCTTCGTTCCCACGGACGTCACTCGCGAGGAGGACGTCGCGCACCTGGTGGACTTCACGGTCAGTGAGTTCGGGGCCCTGCACGGTGCCTTCAACAACGCCGGCGGCGGCAACAGCCAGGGATCGATCCGTGAGGTGGACGCCGCCTTCTGGGAGAGCGTGGTCTCCCTGAACCAGACCAGTGTCTTCTACAGCCTCAAGCACGAGATCCCGGCAATCATCGCCAGCGGCGGAGGTTCCATCGTCAACAACGCCTCTGTGGTCGGTGCGGCGGGTGACCCGTCGGCCGTGGCCTACTCGGCCGCCAAGCACGGTGTCGTCGGTCTGACCCGTTCGACGGCGCTGGACGCGGCAAAGGACGGTGTAAGGGTCAACGCCCTCCTCACGGGTCTGGTCAACACGCCGCTGTGGCAGGGCTTCACGGCGAGCAACCCGGAAGCTGCAAACACCATCCTCAGCCAGCAGCCGACGGGTCGTTCGGCCGAAGTCAGTGAGATCGCCGCCTTCACCGCCTTCCTGCTGAGCGACGAGAGCCGGTTCATCAGCGGCGCTGCCCTGGCGATCGACGGCGCGCTCACCGCGGGCTACTGATCACCTTGTCGGCCGGCCCGTCGGACTGCGGTCACGCACTCGGTCACCTGCCGATCGTCGTGAGCGGCTTGCGGGGACCTCGGTCACACGGGGCGGCAACGCCTGATTCGGGGAAGGGCTCCGAGCCCTTCCCCGAACCCGTCTTTCGGCCGCCGGTCGTGTCCGCTCCCTGTCTCCTTCGTCCTGCTGACGAGCGGGATCCGAGCTTCCCCGACCCGGAGCCGCGGGAACGGTCGGCTCAGAAGGCGGGGTTGACGCCGCCGTGCATCGGATTCGCCAGATGGGCGGCGAGCAGGCCACCGGGCCAGCTGGACGGCGGTGCCTTCTGCGGACACAGGACGGCTTGAGCGACCACCGCGTCGCCGAGGACGGTCTCGATGTCCAGGCGGGGGAAGCGCGCTAGGGCCGAAAGCAACGGTTCCTGATTGGCGGGGTCGATCAGGTCGCTCCTGCCGAAGTCGACCAGGACGGCCTGCCGCACCAGCTGCGGCAGCCGCCCCATGCGCTCCGCGATGCCGGGAGAGGTGTGAAGCGCGACAGCTTCCCAGACCTCCTGGATCAGTGGCGCCGGCCAGTCGTGGTCCTGCAGGAAAGCTCGGGCCGCGTCCGCGCCCTCGACCTCGAACCGTTGCGGTCCGTCATAGGGCGCGGCCGTGCCCGCGTCGTGGAACAGGCAGGCCACGGCGAGCGCCTCTCGCGCCCTTTCACCGATGCCTTGCTGGCGACCCAGGTGCTCGGCCACCAGCCACACCCGGATGCTGTGGTTGAGAATGGCGGGATCGAGGACGCCCGCACGTGCGTGTAGGCGGAGTCGGCGACCGCCCCACCGAAACTGATCGACACCTGTACGTCTCCCGTCTTCGTCGTCACGTCCGGCCTGTTGCGCTGCGCGGGTGGGTTCATGGCCGGGGCGAGAGCACCGCGCACGCACCGTCTGCGTCGCACCCGCCGTCGGGCGCTGTGCCGACGACCTGCAGTTCCGGCTTCTGCTCGGCCCACGCTTGCTCCAGCGCCTCCGTGAAGGCGTGCGTCGGCTGAGCGCCCGACAGGCCGTACTTCCCGTCGATGACGAAGAACGGCACACCTGTGACGCCCAGTCGCGCCGCCTCTGCCTCGTCCTTGCGTACGTGACCGGCGTACGCCTGCTTGTCGGCCAGCACGCTGCGTACCTCGTCCTCGTCCAGCCCCGCGTGCACGGCGAGTTGGATCTGGTGCTCGGAGTCGTAGAGCGTGCGCTCCGTTGCGAAGTTGCCGTCGTAGAACAAGGACAACAGTTCCTCCGCCACGCCGTGGGCGGCGGCGAGGTGGAGGAGCCGATGCATGTCGAAGGTGTTTCCGTGGTCTCGGTGATCGACGAGGTAACCGAGTCCCTCCTGCCTGGCGACGCGCGCGATGCGCTCCTCTGCCGCGCGAGCCTGTGCCGGCGTCATGCCGTGCTTCTGCGCGTGTGCCTCCCCGGTCGTGGGACGGGTTTCGTCCAGCTGCGGGTCGAGTTCGAAGGAACGGTACGACTTCGACGTCGGCACGGTGCGGGAAGGAGGCCAGTGCTTGCTTGAACCGGGCCTTGCCGATGAAGCACCACGGGCAGGAGATGTCGGACCAGATGTCGACGCGCATGATGGTGTCCTTTCGCCGGCAGCCGCGTCCTTCGCCGGGAGGCCGATGGGCTCTGGGGAGGACGGGCACCGTGTCGTGTGACGGTGTGAACCCGGCCGGCTAGATGCCGGTGGTGTGGGGCGGGGGGCCCGTGAGTGTGGTGTGCCCAGGAGTGCGAAGCCCGTCGAGGAGGATGGTGATGATGCGGCGCCATCCTTCGGAGCCGGCGTCGACACCGAGGCAGTGTTGCGTGTCCAGGGCGGCCCGGGAGCAGATGATGATGTCCTGCCAGGTCACATCGGCGCGCAGCAAGCCCGTGGCACGGGCGCGTGCGGTGAGATCAGTGACAGCTTCCTGCAGCGCAGCGGTGCGTTGGGCGAGCTCGGGTGAAGGCTGCTGATCACAGGCGGCGGTGACGGTGGCAAGCCCTAGGTTGTCGCGGTGGGCTTTGGCCAGTTCCATGACGAACTCGGAGAGTCCCTCCCAGGCGTCGGCACGCGTCATGCACGCCTGTGCCGTGTCGCACAGTTCGTCGTAGAGACCGAGTACCACGGCGTCCAGGAGTGCTTCCTTGGTGCCGAAGCGCCGGTAGAGGGTTCCGACGCCCAGGCCTGCTGCCCGTGCGATGTCCAGTGCCGACACGTCCAGGCCGCGAGAGGAGATGGCTTCGCGCGTGGCTTCGATCAGGCGGCGCCGGTTTTGCCGGGCGTCTGCGCGTGGGGAGGGAGTGGCGTTCATGCCGGGCCACCTCCGGGACCCAGGGCTTTGTGAAGTCCGGGCAGGCGTCCGAGGGTCTCTTCGTGATCCGGCATGAGCCCGTCCTCCTTCCTTCAGCATCTCAAGCGGACGATATCCGTCCGATTGAGAAAAGTAACACATTTGGACGATACTCGTCCGCTTTGCTATGGCGATGACGGAGTGGCCGCGACTGGTGTCCGCGTCGGTGCCGCCGTCCATCCTTCGAGGTCCGCCGTGGTGGCAGGGCCTGAGTCGTGCGCATGGGTCGACTCCTCTCTAGCGTGTGGCCTGCGTCACGTCGATAAGGGGGCAGCTCACGGAATTATTGACTGAACGTTCCTCTTAGTATCTACTGTTCACTGTTCCCGCGCCACCCGCTACCGGGTGACGAGGAACCGGCACCCGGTCTTGCCGCCCCCTGCAGGCGTCACGACGCGGCCGCAAGACCGGGACCGTAAAGACTCACTTTTCGCACGGGCTTGCTCCGCGCAGCCTCATGGGCAGTTGCCTCTCGAAGCCACGGCTACCCGGGCGGAAACGAAAGGAACGATCAACATGCACGCACAGGAAGCCCGAAACACGGCGGCGTGGCGCTCCCGTATCGGCGTATCGGCGATAGCGGCTGCACTGCTGGTGGCGGGGGGTCTCGGCGCCGTGGCTCTGACCTCGCCGTCGGCCAACGCACACGACCGGTCGGCGAGTGAGCCGTCGAGGTCACTGGCCGCGAAGGTGCAGCGCCTGGAGGACATCGAGGAGATCCACCAGCTCAAGGCTCGCTACTTCCGCTTCGTGGACGAGAAGAAGCACGACGAGCTGGCCGCACTGTTCACCCCGCACGCAAAGCTGGTGACCGACGGGATCACCTGGAGATCCCCCAAGGACTTCGCCTATACGATCCGCGACCTGACCGGCAAGGCGCCTTCCGCCCACTCGGGCATGATGCCGGAGATCACCATCACCGGTCCGAACAAGGCGTCGGGTATCTGGTCGATGCAGGACGTGCTCACGTTCCCGGCCGGCAAGGACGCGCCGCAAGGCCATCACGGCTACGGGCAGTACCGTGAGACCTATCGGAAGGTCGACGGCAAGTGGCTGATCGACTCGGTGCTGCTGACTCGGTTCCGGATGGATCCCATCCCGAACTGGAACCCCCCGAAGGCCGCCACTTCCGAGGGCGCTCCTTCACAGACCGCCCCCGCCAAGTGAGGTATGTGGGCTGCAGTTCGAGTGAGCTCACACACCCGCACTTCGTACCCACGGAACCGCTGCTTTCCGCCGCGTGCAAAACGTGCGCGTCGAGACGGCGGCGGTTCTGTGCTCCGCTCTGCCGACAACGTGTGCGCACCCGTGGGAGCGCACACGATGTCATCGATCTTCTTGTCGGCCCGGCAGGTCTCCGGTCACGTCGACCGCGCGGGCCCTTCTTCGTATGGAGGTTAGTTGTGGTGGTCGAGAGCCGTCACGTGGACGGCATCTTCGTCGAGTACGTAGCACCCGAGGGTGCAATGGAAGGACCCCCGGTGGTTTTCGTGCACGGCGGCAGCCACGGCAGTTGGCTGTGGGAACAGTGGCTGCCCTACTTCGCGGCCGCCGGCCGGCACAGTTACGCCTTCAGCTGGTACAACCACACCAACTCGCGGAACCTGCCGAAGGACGAGTTCGTGCGACGGAGCATGCTCGACGTCACGCGCGAACTGCGGACGGTGATATCGCACGTCGGCGACACCCCCGTGCTCGTCGCGCACAGCATGGGCGCGGCTGCGGTGCAGAAGTACGCAGAGCAATTCCCGGTCGCCGCGCAGGTGCTCCTGGCCCCGGTGCCCTCGCAGCACACCGCGGGCGCGCCTCTTCCTCTGGAAGTCGACCTGAGCGAACCCTTCCCTCCCATGCCGTACGAGATGGCCGTGGAGTGGTTCTTCGCCGGCTGCTCGGACGACGACGCGCGTCGCTACTACAGCCTCATGCCGGACGAGTCTCCGAAGGCTGTCTGGGAAGCTGCTCAGCGTGGCGCGGCCATCGCGCTCGACCGAACGCGGATCAGCGGCCCCGCACTGATGGTCGCCGGAGGCCGCGACATCGTGTCACCGGCCGATCTGGTCCGCAGGCACGCAGATCACTTCGGAGCTGACTACCTGTTCCTCCCCGACCGGGCTCACAGCCTCATCCTGGAGCCTCGCTGGACCGAGGTGGCAGACCGTGTCCTCTCCTGGCTCGACCGGTCCGTGTGGTGACGGTGTCCGTCGAGGGCTCCACCCTGCAGCCCCCCGACTGGACATGGTGGCGGAAGCACTGTTCCGTGTACAGCGCGGCCAACCCCCTTCACCCACGCAGCCGCAAAGGCGCGTTGCGCAGGGTGCGAGCTGTGAGGGGCCGCCTCCAACTATGTACCGGTCCCGGCCGGCCAGCGGCCGGGAATGCCGACACCCAGTAAACGACGGGCCCGACTGTGGCCCGGTCACACCTTGAGAAGATGAGGGGACGTGGAACATCCCGTCGACGGCACCAGCACGCCGTCCCTTGAAGAACGAAGGGCGAAGCTCGTCGCCCGGGCCGCCGATCTCCCGGCGGTGCTGCGAGCCCAGGCGGCTCGCAGCGAGCAGGAGCGCACGGTGTCGCCCGAAGCAGTCGAGGCCATGACCGAAGCGGGTGTCTTCCGGCTGCTCACGCCGAAGCGGTTCGGTGGACACCAGACCGATCTGAGGACCCTGACCACCGTCTCCGAGGTCCTGGGACAGGGCGACGGGTCGGCTGCGTGGACCGGCATGATCATCGCAGTGACCAACTGGCTGGCCTCTCTGTTCCCCGACCAGGCCCAGGAGGACATTTTCGGAGTCGACCCGGACGCGCGCGTGACGGGCGTCGCCGCCCCCACCGGCACGGGCGAGCCGGTCGAAGGTGGATGGCGTGTCACCGGCCGGTGGTCGTACAACTCCGGCGCCCCACACGCCACCTGGGCAGCTGTGGGAGCACTGCTGAAAGACGAGACGGGCGCGGTCGCCGACCAGGCACTGGTGCTCATTCCCGCCTCGGAGCTGTCCGTTGAGGACACGTGGCACACAGCGGGGATGCGGGCGACAGCGAGCAACACCTTGACGGTGGAATCCGTTTTCGTCCCCGCCCACCGAGTGCTGTCGGTGCCGGCGGCAGCGGAGGGCAGCTACCCGCGCACGGCTGACGACGGAGTCCTCTTCTCCTCCGCCTTCGGCCCCATGCTGACGCTGTGTCTGGCCGGTCCTCTGCTCGGTATGGGCAGAGCCGCTCTTGACACCGTGGTCGACCAAGCCGGCTCCAAGTCCCTGTCATTCACGATCCACGCACGGCAGGCCGACTCCGTGGGTGTTCAGACACAGATCGCGCAAGCCGCCCTGCAACTGGAGACGGCGCGCTTGCACATCTACGCCGCCGCCGACGAAGTGGACCGGTCGGCAGCCGAGGGCACACTCGACTACGCCACCCGCGCCAGGCTGCGGGCGCAGGCAGGTTACGCGGCCCAGCAGGTGCTGGCAGCGATCACGACCCTCCTGAATGTCCACGGTGCCTCCGCATTCGCCGAGGCGAGCCCGCTGCAGCGCATCTGGCGGGATGCCAACGCCGCGGCCCGCCACGCCGGCCTGGTGCCGGCGGTCGGGTACGAGGTCTACGGCAAGTCCCTCCTCGGCGTCGAGGAGCGGGTGAGCCTCATGATCTGAGGCTCACCACCGGGCGACACCCCGGTTCCGGGTCTCGACCCCAGGCCCGGAACCGGGAAACTGGCAGCGGATCAAGGACGTTTCACCGACAACCTGGTGGCTGTCCTGCCAGACGAGCAACAGGCCAGTCGCACCGCGCCAGACATCGATCCGCATCTCGCCGCCACGCTCATCGTGCGGGACGGCGGACACGTCATCGCGCAGCAGATCGCCATGAGCGACAGCCATGATGACGCCGCCGTGCCGCGGAACTCGCCCGCGGCCACTGGTACAACGTCTACCACCGCCCTGACGAAAGCGCAGGCTGCTGACCAACGTCAGCCTCAACGCTGAAGGGCCCGGTCCGCGTACTCCCACAGCCGCTGCGCCGAGACCGGGTCGAGCGCATGTGCCGCCACACCGCTCGGATTCTCTGCGCCCTCCACCGCGATCGGAGCCTCCTGATTGTCATCGAAATAGCGGCCCGTCACTCCGCTCACCAGAGGCGAGGCGGCCAAAAGAACGGAAATCGCCGCCCCTTGGGCCGGTGTCTTGTAATAGGGCAGAGGAGTGAGATTGCCGTCGACGTCCATGACTCCGAACGCCCGCATGGTGTCGTCGTCGAGGTGCCGCTGGAGATTGGTCAAGATATACCCCGGGTTGCAGGCGTTGACGGTAATGCCGTCTCCGGCCCAGCGGCGAGCGCCCACCGCAAACAGGACCTCCGCCGTCTTGGACTGACCGTAGGCTGCCCATGGATCGTACGGGCGCCGCTCGAACTGCGGGTCCTCGAAGTCGAAAGGCACGTTTATGTGTGCGCCGGAGCTGACCAGCACGACACGAGCGGAACCGCTCGCCTTCAGCGCGGTGTGCAATTCGGTGGTGAGAGCGAAGTGACCAAGGAAATTCGTAGCGAGCTGCAGCTCCCAGCCGTTTGGAGCGAGTTCCTTCTGAGGGAGCGCCATGATTCCTGCATTGGCGACGAGGATGTCGAGTGGCCCCTGCCAGTCCTGCACGAAGGACCGCACAGACTCGAGGTCGGAGAGGTCGAGCTGGGCGATATGAGCGCTTCCTGATCCTTTGGCCTCGTTGAGTTCGCGGACCAGCGGCACCGCCAATTCCGGCCGACGGGTGGCGATGGTCACCTCGGCGCCGGCTGCGACCAGGGGCCTGACCGTCTCGACACCGATTCCTGAGGCCCCGCCGGTGACTATGGCCCGTCGACCCGTGAGATCGACACCAGAAATCACTTCGGCGGACGTCGCCCGGGATGAGAAAGGGGTGGTCAATAGCTTCTCTGTGCTCATGGCGAACCTCATCATCGGTGGAGCGGATTCAATTCGACTGTATGGCCCCGCGAACGCATGGAACATCATTGGAAGTCCGTGAGAGATTACCCATCGTCCAGGAGAAGAATAGACCCGCTTGAAGACGTGCTGTCCCTGCTCCGAACACGCAGTCATCTCTCGGCGGGACTGACCGCCGGAGGGCAGTGGGCCGTCCGGTTCGAGCCGCCGACCGGAGTGAAATTCAATACCCTGCGACGGGGGTACTGCTGGCTCGAGGTAGAAAAATCGGACGGTCCGATCGCCTTGGCGCCGGGCGATTGCTACCTGCTCACCCGACCACTGCCGTTCACCCTACGCAGCGACCCTCCGGGCCCCGAGACCGACGCTCACACCATCTTCGCCAGAGCCGAGAACGGAATGGCGCACACCGGCACAGGCGACGACGTGCTGCTCATCGGCGGGCGGTTCACCTTCGGCGAGCCTGGCCACGAACTGCTTCTGGCGGGCCTTCCACCGGTCATCCACGTCCCAGCGGGCACACCGCACGCCGAAACGGTGGAATGGGCACTCACTGTGATCGAGAAAGAACTCATGTCGAGACCGGCAGCTTCGTCGCTCGTCGCCGAGCACCTGGCGGTCGTCATGCTCATCCACGTGATGCGCCTGCACCTCGCCCGTGAACCGCGTGCGGCCACGGGGCTGCTGACAGGGCTGGCCGAGCCGGCAGTCCGCGCCGCGCTGACATCGCTCCACACGGACCCGGCGCACGCTTGGACAGTGGCCGAGTTGGCGCGAGCCGGTGCAGTCTCCCGCTCCACCCTGGCGGCACGCTTCAAGGACACCATGGGCCAGGGGCCGATGGAATACCTGACCCGCTGGCGCATCCAACTCGCGGCGCAGAGACTCCGCGAGAGCGACGAGACTCTTTCCGCAATTGCCCACTACACCGGCTACGGCTCCGAGAGCGCGATGAGCACGGCTTTCAAGCGGGTTACGGGAGTGTCTCCCAGCGTCTACCGCAGGTGCCACCGCGGGGCGGCAGCGGGTGACTAACAGCGGGACGGCGGCGGTCGGATGTCACCGGAGGCCGAGCACCTCCCATGAACTGCATGACCGGCATGCCGGTCCGGGGTGATTGCCGAACACGCTGCCGTGACGCAGCGGAGCGGCCTGCGCATCAAGCAACTGAAGGCGCGCTACTTCCGTTTTGTGGACGAGAAGAAGCATGACGACCTTGTCGCGCTCTTCACGCCCGATGCCAAGCTCGTGACCGACGGGATCGTGTGCAAGTCGCCGCAGGAGTTCGCAACACCATCCCGGACCTGACTGGTGCCGCGCCGTCCGTGCATCACGGCCACATGCCGGAGATCGAGATAACCGGGCCCGACACGGCATCGGGGATCTGGGCGATGGAGGATCTGCTGACCTTCCCGGCTGGGAAGGACGCCCCGGGGGGCACGACGGATACGGCCAATACCGGGAGACCTGCCGCAAGGTGGACGGTCGGTGGCTGATCGACTCGGTGGACCTGACGCGCTTCCGCATGGATCCGCTCGACAACTGGGACCCGGTGCCTGACACGAAGTGCCTGTCCGGGCTCGCGAGAGACCCGGCCGAAGGGGGTGCCGCCACGCAAGCGCCTGACAGGCTTCCCGTGCCACGGGCTCGCGTCGGCGGCTGTCGATGCGAGCCCGCACAAAGCCGGGAGCGTCTGCGGCGGAGTGGGCGGGCGCACTCCCGCCCGGAGCGGTAACCCGCCGTCGCCTCCAGTCGCTTACGCCCAGGGCTGTGCCGCCGCAGGCCCTGCGGTGGTCAGAACGTCAAGACCAGCCTGCCCCGCACGCCACCCGCCTCGAAACGCCGATGGGCGTCGGCCGCCTGGTCCGCGGGGTACTCACCGGCGACGCGCAACGTGATGCGGCCCTCCTCCGCGAGCACGCGCAGGGCGTCGAGCTTGTCGTACGCGTAGCGGTACTCGGGCACGAAGACGTTCCGCACGATCACGTCTCCCGTGTCACCGAGCGGAACGGTGCCAGGTTCTCCGACGCTGCGGGCCAAGGCGAGCTGTCCGCCGGGACGGATGGCGCCAAGAACCCGGGGTCCCATGACGGCGGCGTCCACGACCGCCTCGACGCCCTGCGGAACGACCTCGCGGAAGCGGTCGACCACGTCCGGTCCCCGGCTGACCACCTTGTCCGCGCCCAGGGACCGGACCAGTTCCTCGTCGGCGGGCGCCGCGTCCGCCACCACGGCCAGTCCGTCCGCCTTGGCGAGCTGCACGGTGTATCCGCCCAGCGCGCCGGCGGCGCCGGTGACAGCGATCCATCCGCCGGGAGCCAGGTCCAGCACATCGAGGGCGAGGCGTGCGGTCAGGCCGTTCATCGGGAGAGTGGCGGCCTCGGCGTGTGTCGTTCCGGCCGGTGCCCTCACGACCTGTCGCGCGTCGACGACGACATACTCCGCGTAGGCGCCCCCGGAAGGATCGATGGGGATGACGATCGCCATCACGCGGTCACCCACGCGCAGGTCCGTGGCCGCGTCCGGAGCGATGGCGTCCACGACGCCGGCCGCGTCCATGCCGGGCCGGTACGGGGGAGTCAGGCGCCCTGCGAGCATGGGGTCGGTGAAACCGGTGCGCAGCAGGATGTCCGACGGGTTCACCGACGCCGCGTGGACCCGAATGCGGATCTGTCCGGGGCCGACCTCCGGTACCGGCAGGTCGACGGCCTCGAGTACCTCAGGACCGCCGTAGCGGAACACTCCTACAGCCTTCATAGCTGTTTCCTTTCCTGAGGGCGTGGTCGCAGCTGAGCCCGCCGGCCGTGACCACGCCCCGATTATATTTCGAACGGTCAGTATAGAATGCCGAGTGGTCTGCTTCCGTCAGGATCGCCGACTGGGCGAGTCCTGCTTCGTCCTGCTGCCGCCCGGCTGCAACGGCTCCCCAGTCCGCAGATACGCTCGGGGCCCGTCACCCGGATCGCCTGTCCGGCGCGGGCGTCCCCCCGGGGGGAGGGCGTCCGGAGTGTTTCCCGGGGGTCAGCGGACCTTGCGAAACGTCTCGCGGAGGTCGTTGACGTAGGCCGCCGGATTCTCGTAGTGGCCGAAGTGCCCGCCCTTGTGATGGGCGTTGACGTTGACGACGTTGAACAGGCTGCGGGTGGGCCCGTTTTCGAAGGCGGCGATCCGCTCCTCGACGGTGCGGACGCCCGGCGGGTAGACGTCGCCGAGTAGGAACGTGAAACCGGCCGGAGGCTCCACCGTCGGCTGCCGGTCGTGGGAGGGCGTCCAGGGGTGACGGATGGTGTTGCGGTACATGCGGATGGAGGAGCCGATCGACTGGGTCACCCAGAAGACGGTGGCCTGGGTCAGGATGAAGTCGCGGGAGAAAACCGCGTCGAAGTCGTTGTTCTTGTCACTCCACTTCTTCCACCGCTGCAGCAGCCAGGCCAGCATCCCGACGGGGGAGTCGTTGAGTCCGTGGGAGAGTGTCGAGGCGTCCAGCATGTGCACGGCGACATGGGACGCGTACGTGGAGTGGAACTTCATGATGTCGGCCCGCAACTCGGGTGAAGCGTCCGCGGGGATCGGCTGCCCGCCCGTGAGGTCCCAGTAGCGGTCATGCTGGAACATGCCCGGGGGCAGGTCGTGGCCGTAGTGCAGGGCGATGATGCTCTCGCCGTACTTGTGGCCCAGTGCACTGTTCACCAGGGCCCCGTAATCGCTGCCCAGCGACCCGTACCTCGCATAGCCGAGCACCTCGGTCGTGAGCGTGTGGAGGATGTCGGCGATCTTCCAGTAGTTCAGATCTCCCCGGGTCACCGGAGTGGACCAGGCGAACCCGGGGAGGGTCGGCACGATGACGTCGAAAGCATCGGCAGGGTCGCCCCCGTGTGCGGCGGGGTTGGTCAGGGGGTCGATGAGGGGGTAGCTGAACTCACCGGGCCACGGCCATCCGTGCAGGACCAGCAGGGGGATGGGGTTCGGCCCCTTCCCGGCCTTGCGGACGAAGTGGACCGGGGTGCCGTCGATCTCGATCTTGAACTGTTCGAACGCGTTCAGCCGTCTCTCCGCCGCGCGCCAGTCGAAACCGTCCGCCCAGTACTCCACCAAGGGCTTGATGTAGCTCGTGCTGACGCCGTAGTGCTCGTCCTCGTTGTCCAGGTCGTCGAAGAACCTGGTCGCCTTCAGGCGCGCCGCAAGGTCGTCCAGGACGTCCTGCGCCACGTCGATCGTGAACCGCTCCGGCGAACGGCTGTTGCTGTCACTCACGTTCTCACTCGCTTTCTCAGGAAGACAGGAGGCCGACGGACCTCGCCTCTCTCAATAGGTGAAGTCCAGGCGCAGCCGGGTCTGCTTGAGCTCGGCGATGTACCAGCGGCCGTCGACGTTGACGAACTGCGCGTGGTAGTGGCCGAAACCGTGCATGCCCTTGAAGGGGAAGTCCTCGTTCACCACGGCGTCCTCGGCGCGGACGATGATGTCCTCCATCGCCCATACGCCGTGTGCCGAGGTCGTCGAGACCACCTCGGTCTCGTCCGAGAACAGGTGATGGATGAGGACGTCGTCCGGACCGCCGCTCGCGCCCACCGTCTCCGCTATCTGCTCACGCCCCTCCATGTGCAGCCACACCGAGCCGTCCGGCTTGTGCGGGGTGAACGTGCCGGTCGGCGTGAACAGGTCCGCCAGGTCCTGCCAGCGATGGTGGTCCGCGTAGTAGACGTAGCGGGCCATGAGGCGACGCAGGTCCTCGATGATGCTCAGACGCTCGACAGCATCCATGCTTGATCACTGTCCGTTCGTTCGGGTGAGGTGCTCGGCTGACGCGGCAGGCGGGGAGTCTCGACGTACGGCTCAGGCTCTCGGGAGCGGCCGCCGTCAGCTGAGCGGACCAGATGGTCGGGTTGAACGTACCACGTATCTTGACTGATCGGTCATGTTAGGTGGCCGCAACATGACCGGATGGTCATTTCTCGTCACCTTCCTCGCCGGCCCTCAGTCCAGCTACATCTCCCCGGCGAGGGACCTGACGAGGGAGTTGCGCGCTCCGTTGGACGCCGCGTAGTGGGGCTGCGAGGCGGCCGGCCCGTTCACCGGTGATGCTGCTGATCTGAATGACCCGCCCCCAGCCCTGCTCACGCATGGCGGGCACGAAGCGCTGGATCGTCCGTACGCTGGTGAGCACGTTGGTGTTGCAGATGTCGGCCCAGTCCGACGCCGAGGAACTGGTCCAACTGTGCTCGGATCGAAGACGCCCACGTTGTTCACGAGGATGTCGACAGGTCCGCGAGCGAGCGGCGGCGTGTACCGCGTCGGCGCCCTCGCCCGTCGTGAGATCACCCAAGGCGAACGTGACGCTTCCGCCCGCAGCCTCGATCGCCTTGGTGACTGCCTCGGTCACGCCCGTGCACGATCACCTCCGCGCCATCGGTGGCCATGCGCTTCGCGATCGCCTCTCCCAGGCCGCTGCTCGACCCTGTCACCAGCGCACGCTTGCCGGTCGGTCGTAGATCCATCGAAGGGTTCCTTTCGTGTGTAGGCGTGTGGGGCACGTCAGTCAGGGCCCGCACGCCAGCTGTCGCGCCGCGTGACCGGAAGCGACCTCACGGTCATAATTGTTGACTGATCTATCAATAACTCTCATGTGGTGTCGGCGATGTCAAACGCGAGTCGCCGGTGACCGCACGCCGTCCGCGCGTGTCAGTCGTGAGGTGTGCCTGTGAGAGTGTCGACTCGAACGGTGGGCGGGAGCGTGGGCCGACTCTCTCCTCGCATCGGGCGGGAGTCGGTTACTGATGGATCAGTCCAGATTCCTGTAGGGTGGGAGAATGGCAAGGCCACGTGAGTTCGACAAGACGGAAGCGGTGCGCAAGGCCACTCGCCTCTTCTGGGCAAAGGGATTCGCCGCCACGTCGACCGATGCCCTGCTGACGGAGATGGGCATCGGGCGTCAGAGCCTCTACAGCGCCTTCGGTGACAAGCGCCGGCTGTACCTGCAGTCGATGCAGTCCTACCTGGACGAGGTGACGGCCGGGCACCTGGACAGACTGAACACCCCGGCGTCTCCGTTGGACGGGATCCGGGCGTTGCTGACAGGCATCGCAGCCGTTGACGACGAGACCCGCGCGCTGGGATGTATGGGCATCGGTTCGGTCAGTGAGTTCGGTGCGGGCGATCCGGAACTCTGCCGCATGCGGGACGCAGTCAACCGCGTGCTGTTCGAAGGTGTCATCGCGCGAATCGAGCAAGGGCAGTCGGCGGGCGAGATCGACTCACACCTGGACGCCCGACAGGCGACGGAGTTCGTCTTGCTCACTATGATCGGCCTCCAGGTATCTGCCCGAGGCGGGGCCGACCTCGAGAGCATGCACCGCATGGCGGCCTTCGCGGTCGACCGCCTGACGGCCTGAGATCGACTCGCTTCTTCGGGGCGCGGCCATCACGGCTGCGGGGTAGCGGCGGGGCAGAACGATGGCGGCTTCCCTTGGCCGGTCCATGCCTTCCCGGGAGCCACCGCCGAGAAGCAGTGACATCACTTGGCATCCACATCTCGACAGAGCGAGCTTCTGACCTGGTCGCCACCCAGCACAACCGGATGCGGCATCCCTCAACTGAGTCAAGCTCCCCGCCCGGTGTACAAGGGAGGGGACGCCCGCCTCAGCGCGTCGAGCCGACGGGGGCATCCGATCAGCAGCAACGCTTGCCACTCGGTGCGCGTACCGCGCGGCGAACCGTCACCACAGGGCTCGGGCGGCCCCCGCCCCGGCGAAGGAGGCTGTCAGGCCCCGCACGACACTCACCAGCAGGTACCCGGCAGCCTCGGGGCTCTTGCGTCCACCGGCCAAGGTCAGGAGCTCGTAGGGAAAGGGTGGGCCATGTGGACAGCGCGCCGCAGAAGCCGGTCGACAACAAGCCTGCCCCGACGCGTCCAACGCGCCGCCCGTGCCCGCCTCGACAAAGAAGCCCAGGAGAAGCCACGCGCCCAGATTGGCAAAGAGCGTGCCCCATGGGAACGTCCAGCGCTTACGGGCCTTTGCCGCTGTGCCGATCAGGTACCTGACGGGCGCACCAACAGCACCTCCAGCCAGCACGAGAATCCAATCCACAATCAGGAGCCCTTACACCCCTGGCTCTTGTCCGGGTCTCCTCGCCGGACCTGCAGCAGGCCCGCAACGCACGCCACTCCCAGAAGTACCCCGCACATGGAGGTGTCCACGGTCAGCACGAGGTAGGCAACCGCAGTCCCGGGCTGACCGTTCTGGAACAATTCTGCCCGCCGAGGGGGGGAGCCGGCTCGGTGTCCGTGGGGGTGGAGTTACCGGTACCGATCGGCCTGGACGGGCGAGCCCGCGGGAGGTGGAGTTGTCGGCGCATGGTTGGCGGGATGCGGCTGTAATCAGTCCTTGCCGGTCCGAATGCCGTCCAGGGCGAAGCGGAGTACCCGGCCGCGCTGCTCGTCGCTGACGTAGCCGGTGGCGATGATGCCAGTGATCATGCGCAGGACGTCGTCGAAGGAGGCGTCGCGGCGAGCCTCGCCCGCCTCCTGTGCTCGTGTGAACAAGGGTTCCCCCGCTTCGTACATGGCGTTACGGGCGTCGCGGAACATCGCTGAGTCGCGATTGAGTTCTTCGGAGATCGCACGTTTGGTGCCGACGTAGGAGACGAACCGGTCTAGCCAGGTGCTGAACGCTTCCCACGGAGGCAGGTCCGCGACGTCCTGGGCGGCATGGCACAGCTCCTCGACCTCGCCGGCGTAGACGGCGTCGAAGAGTGCCTGGCGCGTGGGGAAGTTGCGGTAGAGCGTGCCGATGCCGACGCCGGCTGCACGGGCGATGTCCTCGAGCGGTACGCCGGTTCCCTGCTCGGCGAACGCCGTGCGCGCGGCAGCCAGGAGATTGTCGAAGTTGCGGCGCGCGTCGGCTCGGTGCGGGCGGCGCACGACCGCGCCGGGAGCCGAGGGCGTCCTGTCGTCCACCATGATCTTTTCGGGTCTCCTGGCGCGATGGGATTGGAGGCATACCTCCGTTGTAGAGGAGTATTTCCTCCGCTTTTTTCGGAGATCGCTCAATTTTACCAAGGTCGGACTCCGCCCACCGCGGTCCTCACGGCCGCCCGTCAAAACACTGCAGGCCCCGCCTTCCTCCCAGCGACTGATCGTGGCTGTGCTCGCCTGCACAGTCGCCGCGTTCGCCGGGCTGCGCCCCTGCATCGGACGACGGCGTACTGATCACCGGCGTTTGTTCAGCAGTGGAGCGCACCACACTGCCGTCGGACGCCCAGCTCCGTCTCCTGTCGTGCGGGCACACTCGGAAGCCGCGCGCCACCATGAGCCCTGGGTGCGCACCTTCGAAATTTGAGACTGGTCGTGCGGCGTATCCGGCACTTCTGCCATGGTGGCGGAGGGCGTCCCACGGGCCGAGTACCGGGTGCCGTCGGGCGGGAGCCAGCGGCTGATTACCGCCCGGCGGCCCGGAATCATCCGCCGGGCTGGGTTCGGACCCCGTCCTGCCCGCGTGCCAGCCGCTTGTGGGAGAGCCGCCGAGGAGGCCATGGGTCCGTGGCGATGCGGCTCCGCTCTTATGTGCCGGGTTGTGCACGTTCTCGGACAAGCCCGGCTGGATGGGGTCACAGCGAGCGGATGAGGCCGCCGTCGACGCGCAGGATGGCGCCGCTGACATAGTCAGCCAGAGGGCTGGTCAGATACGCGACGGCGCCGGCGACCTCCTCCGGACGGCCCAGTCGGCCGCGGTCGTTGGGGAGCAGGTGGGCGGTGGCGTCGCGTTCGATCTCCTCCCAGGTCTCGCCCCAGCCGCGATCCGGGGCGATGCCGGTCAGCAGGTCCTTGACGGCGTCGACGAGGATCGCTCCGGGGGCGACGGTATTGGAGGTAACGCCGGTGCCCGCGAGTTCCCGCGCTAGGGAGACGGCCAGGTTGTGCCGGGCGGCGAGGGTGGCGTTGTAGTGGGGGTGGCCCGGCATCGGCGTGATGGCGAGCCCGCCGCCGATCTGGATGACGCGGCCCCAGCCGCGCTCGCGCATCTGGGGGACCAGCCGCTTGATCATGCGGACTCCGGACAGCACGTTCGTCTCATAGGTCTCGCGCCAGTCGTCGACGGTCGCGTCGGTCCAGGTGACGTGCCGGTAGTAGCCCGCGTTGTTGACCAGGATGTCGATCGGGCCGTTCGCCAGAGCCCCCGCCGCGACCGCGTCGGCGCCCTCGTCGGTGGCCAGGTCGCCCAGGACGACCTCGGCGCGTCCGCCGTCGTCCCGGATGGTCCGGGCCACGGCCTCGGCGCGTTCCTTGTCGCGGCCGTGCACCACGACAGTCGCGCCCTCGGCCGCGAGGAGAGTGGCGATCGCCGCTCCGAGGCCCGAACTGGAGCCCGTCACCAGGGTGCGCTTGTCGCTGAGCTTGTAGTCCATGTCACTTCGCTTTCGTTCTGTGCGGTGGCAGATGCGTGCCGTGCTGGATACATGCCGAACAAGGTGTGCAACCGCGGTGCTGACACACCGGGAGACGCACTGCCCGGCTTGGAGGAGGATGCCTCTCATTAGTGGAGGTCTGCCTCCACTTTACTGGAGGGTGGCCTCCGGTGCAAATATGGTGCGAAAGGGGCTTACTGCCGTCGGTCTGCCCCACCGGGTGTGGGGGGATTGCCCAACCGCTCAGGGCGCAGTGAGATGCCGACTGGCGAGAGGCGGGATGAGTTGCTCGCGGCAAGCCGGGATCGTGGATCCACCCGTTTCATGACTGGAACGGGAATGAATGCCGTTGTCCCTGGCCGTCTCTGGCGCGAACATGCATGCCGATTAGAGCCTGCAGATTGCTGGTGCGGTGGCATCCCGCCATCCGGCCGTTGCCGCTGGCCCAGCGCCGGACGCGGGCGATCTTCGAGGAGCGGGAGCCGGATGCCTCATTGCCGTCATCGGCATAACAGCGGTCCTGATCGGTCACCGCCGCTTGGCGGCCCCGCTCACGGACTGTCTCGGTGAGGGCATGGCACCGCCCACGCGGCACGGCGACGTGGGCTGCGATGCGTTGAGGCGGGGGCCCTTCCATCTCACTTGTCTCAGCCGTCGTGCAGGTCACTCAGGAGCTCGTCGGCGGTCTTGTCTTCCGCCGGCCTCTCGCCGTCCCGGACAGCAAGGTCGTAGCTCATGTCAAGCTCTCATGCCGCTCTGACAGCCAGGGAAAAGGCGTCTGCGTCATGTCTTGAAAGGTCTCGAGCGGGCCTGGGCGACGTTCCACTACGTCATCCACGGAAACCGCGTCCGTGCAGCCGGCCCGAACGAGGATCAGTGCCCCGGCGGCGGCAGCCCGACCGGGTACGGCTCGGCGAAATCGGCCGAGCGGCTCACCGCCTCCCATGCGCCCGCCTCGGCGAGTTGGCGGCGGGAGTAGTCGAGCGCCAGGTTCACCGCGTCGACCCCGAGAAGCAGGTGGCCGGGAACCTCACCGCGCCGCACGGTGCGGACGATGATCTCGGCGGCGCGCTTCGGGCCGCCCGCACTGCCGACCGCTCCTTGACGCACTCTGCGGTTCATGGCGCCCACGGTGCTGTCATATGCCTCCGGTGCGGCGTGGACGGTCATGGAGGAGCCGGCCCAGTCAGTGGCGAAGCCGCTAGGTTCGACAACCATGAACCGCACCCCGAGCGGTGCGGTCTCCGCGGCCAGGGACCGGGTGAAGCCGTCGACGGCGAACTTGGCCGCCTGGTGGGAGGCGATACCCGGGGAGCCGCCGACGCGTCCGCCGACCGAGGAGATCTGCACCACGGTGCCCGACTCCTGCTGCCGCAGAACCGGCAGCGCTGCCTTGGTCACGTGGTAGACACCCCAGAAATTGGTCTCGAACTGGGCGCGGAAATCATGGTCGTCCGAGGTCTCGACCGGCGACACATTCGCGTAGCCGGCGTTGTTGATCACGACGTCAAGGCGGCCGAAGTGGTCGATCGCCGCGCGGGCCGCGTCAGCGCTGGTGACGTCCAGCGGCAGCGCGAGAACTCGGTCACCGTAGCTCTTCAGCTCCTCGGCGAGTGTCTCGGGGTTGCGGGCGGTGGCGACGACGAGGTCACCCGCCTCGAGGATGGCGGTGATCAAGGCGCGTCCGAGTCCGCGTGACGAACCGGTGACGAACCAGACCCGCTGGTGTGCATTGCGCTTGTCAATGTTTTCACTCATGTAAGTAGTGAAACACCGTTCTCTTAATAAGGCAACATCGTTGCGTTATGTTCCTATGATGGCCCTATGACGCACCCAGTCTCCTTCCAGCGGGCCCGCAGCGCGGAAGCCAAACAGGCGCGCGAGACAGTGATCCTGGAAGCGGCCCGCAGGCTCGGCGGGAACGCGGCATCCGGGAAGTCACCCTCACCGACATCGCCGCCGAAGTGGGCATGCAGAAATCGGCCCTGCTGCGTTACCTCGAGACCAGGGAGCAGATCTTTCTCGAGCTCACTGCCAAAGGCTGGCGCGAATGGTCCGCAGAGCTCCGTGCCCAGCTGCGGGCACGGAGGAAGGCGGACCCCGCCGGCGTCGCCGAGGTTTTCCCCTCGGCACTCGCAACACGTCCCGTATTTTGCGACCTCCTTGCTCAGGCCCCCTTGAACCTGGAGCGCAACGTGTCACTCGAGGCGGTCCGCGCGTTCAAACTCGTCACCCTGCGCGAAGTCGACTTGATCGGCGCCGAATTGCACCGGCTCCTGGGTCTCGATCTTCGGCGGTCGCAACATCCGGGCGCTGCGTCCCGACCTCACCTCGATTCCGCTCGACGGCGTCGATCCGGCCCACGTCGTACCGGCCACGCGCGCCGACGGACGCAGTCGCCTGGTCGCCGCGTTCCGTAAGTATGCCCAGACCCACCTCAGCAGCCCCGGACAGCCCCGCCCGCATCCTGTGCACCGCCCAGCAGAGCCAATGCCTCGACCGCGGGGCCACATCGAGCGGTACGACGCCGTCTTGTACCCGCTGGGGTACCCCGCGCTACGACCAGCGACGAATGAGAGGGTTGCCCCGGCAGTGGCCTGCCCGGACCCGAGGCTGGGTACGGAGGCGGAGATTACCAACGGCTGTGGCGGTCCAGCCGATGAGGGGTGAGTCGCCGTAGGGCATCCGGAAGCCGTGTCGAGTCTCGTTCGCGTTGGGTTCACATCTGATCGGGCTCTGTACGATCACGGCAAGGGCTATCTAAGATCGAGGAGTTGGCCGACAAGCCCTGGCAACGTTGTCAGGGGGATGGAGGCGAAGCATGGCTATGCTATGGGGTGTCTCCTTCGATGCAACCCCCATATCTGGCGTGGTCGTCGAATTCGTGAAAACCGCCCGGCATTTCCACGACCGTGGCTACGAGACACATCTTGACCTCGGCTACGACATCAAGGCGGATAAGAACCGGTTTTTCCGCCCCTACCACGATGAGGCCCGGCTGCTGCCACCGTGGGTGCGGTTATCGCGGATACCGGCGCTCGACACCATCGATGGCTACGATGCCTCCCTGGTGACCGCGGTCCTGCAAGAGGTGGTGGAGAAGGGCGACTTGCGGCTGATGCCGGAGGTGGAGCGGATCACCGACGCCATCTGCGAGCGGCTGCTGACGCTGTGGGAGGAACTCCGCGTCACCCGAGTACTGGTCGAGAACGGCACGCTGCCGGAGAACATCATGGTCACGCGGGCTTTGCAGCGGGCGATCACCGTCTACGGGGCTCGCTACGGCCTTGGCCGCTTCGTGCTATGGCGCGACCACGACCTGATGTGGCAGAGCGAGCCGGGCGACGGCAAGTACGGCAGTCCACCGTACCCCAATGTGCCGCCGCTGCTGGACTCGGCCCACGTGCGCTACCTCGCGCTGCACGAGCGGGCACGGGAGTTGACCCGGGCCTGGGCCCCGCACGTGCGGCACATCGACGTGCTACCGAACGCCTTCCCGTGCCGGCTGGCCGAAGTCACCCCGGCGAACGCGTCTTTCCGCGCCGCCCACGGGATCCCGGCGGGGGCTCGTCTGATCGCGCGCACCACCCGGATCATCCCGCAGAAGCGCATCGACCGCGATATCCGCTTGGTGGCCGCCCTCGCACCGACGATGGACGTGGCGCTGTTCATCGCGGGGGACACCGGCGAGAACCCGAGCGAGTACCGGCGGCTGACGGCGCTCGCCGCCGATCTCGGCGTCGCGGAACGGATCGTGTTCGGAGGGTGGCTCACGCCGGACCCCGAGGCGACGGGGGTGTCTGCGGGTGGTGGCTGGTCGGTCCGCGATCTGCTGGCACACGCCGACCTGGTGTCGTTCCTGACGTCGTACGACTACGAGAGCTACGGCAACCCGATCGGCGAGGCGATCGCCGCGGGCGTCCCCTATCTCACCAGTGACTACGAGCTGTACTCGACGGTGTACGGCGACAAGGGCTTTCGCGCGCCCGTTCTGCGTGACGACCTTCCGACCCCGACCTTCGTGAGCGAGGTGGCGCAGTTGTTGAACGACGACACCCTGCGGGCGGCTACGGCTGAGCACAACCACCGCCTCGGCGAACAGCACTTCGGGCGCATCACGGCGGCGGGGCTGCTGGATCGGCTAGTCCTGACCCCCATGGGCGCGAGGACGCGGTTGAGTGTGGTGCTGCCGGTCTACAACGAGGCGGCCAACCTGCCCGCCGTGCTGGATTCGCTGTACGGTCAGCGCGACCTCGACGGCGGTCGCCTGGATCCGGAACTCTACGAGATCGTGCTCGTGGACAACAACTCCACCGACGACACGGTGGCCCTGGCGAAACGATACGCTGCGGAGCACCCGGACCTCGCCGTGCACGTGGTGCACGAACCCGAGCAGGGCGTCTCGTGCGCGCGCCGCACCGGCATGCTGTTCGCCTCCGAGCGCAGCACGGGCCGACCCGCCACCGCCCCGGCCGCGGGGGAGCGGTTCTACCTGGTCTCGGCGGACGCCGACTGCAAGGTGGACCCGCGATGGCTGTCCACCCTGTTGTCCGCGATGGACGACTCGGGGGCGGCGATCGGCGTGTGCGACTACTTCTACCGGGAGGAGCACTTCGCCGGCCGTCCCCGGCTATGGGACGCGATCGAGCGCACTCTGCGCTGTCGAGCGGTGGCCTTCTCCCTGTTCGGCGGGTTCCCGGACGGCAAGGGGTTCGCCGTCGAGCGGGAGGCGCACGACAGGGCGGGCGGGATCGAGATCTTCTACCAGCTGGAGCGCGGGCGGTTCGTCAACCACCTTTCGGATGACTGGGACTTCGGCATCAAGGTGTCGGCGCTCGGCGGCAGCCGGGTATATGTGCCCGGCTCAAGGGTGGAGATCAACCCGCGCCGGGTGGACCACGCCCTGGACGAGGTGATCGAGGGCAAGGCGTACGGATCGCACGGCACCATCGTCATGCGGGACATCCGGCCGGAGGCCGACGACTGCGGCGGCGAGGCGGCCCCGGTACGCGACCTCACCGAGGAGGAGGCACTACGCGCCTGGCAGTTTTCGATCAAGGACTTCCTGCCCAAGAACCTGCTGTTGCCGCTGCTGCTGGACCCGGAGCTGCTGGCGACGGCGCCTGTCCGGGAGTTCTTCGGCGATGAGCTGGCAGACGCGCTGCGGCGGCGTATCGCGGAGATCGTCGACGAGATGCGGATCGTGGACTTCACCCCGATCCACGCATACAAGACGCCCTCGTTCCGGCTGTACTTCGAGTTCGCCGACGAACTGTTCGCGCGGCTGCGGGCGGCGGTCGGGGACGACATCGGCTTCCCGCCGCCGCTGCCGGACTGCCTGGCGGACGTCCCGCGCGAGCGGTTCCGGGAGTTCGTCCACTACTACTGCGAGGACCGGGAGTCCGGAGAGGCGCACGACTACTTCGGAAACGGGGGTGTGTTCTGATGCGGGCACCGACGTCGGCTGTATCCACACCGGACCCCGCTCTGGCCTCGCTCCTGGCGATGGACCCGTCGGCCCCCGTCCCCTCGGCGGTCGAGGCGCTGGCGGCACCGGACAACCGGCACCTGCTGGAGTACGTGCGCGAGGACCCGTTCGGCGCCCACGTCTTCCCCGGCAACATCGAGGGCTATGACCCCGAGCGGTTCCTGGACGACCTGGACGAGCAGTTGCGCACCACTCCGCCGATCCACCTGTGGGCGTATATCCCGACCTGCTCCTACCGCTGCCGCTTCTGCCAGTACCCGGTCGTTATCGTCAAGGGGCCCGAGGAGACGGTGGCCCGGAGGGCGGCACAGTGGGTGGACTGGAACATCAGGGAGGCGCGGCTGTGGCTGCGCAGGGTGCCTCACCTGGCGAGCGCGCCGGTCGGCGAGTTCAACGTGTTCGGCGGCACGCCCTCACTCCTGCCGGCCGGGGAGATCCGGCGGCTGCTGGACTTCTACCGGGAGCACTTCGCCTTCGGCCCGGACACGACCGTCCGGTTCGAGGGCGATCCCACGACCTTCACGGCCGAGAAGCTGGAACTGCTTGCGGAACTCGGCTGCACCAAGGTCTCCAGTGGGGTGCAGTCGTTCGACGATCACGTGTTGCGGCTGAGCGGGCGTGAACACACCGCGGCCGACTGCCGGGAGTTCGTCCGCCGGGCGAAGGCCACCGGATTCGAATGGGTCAGCATCGACCTGATGTACGGGCTGCTGGACCAGACGCTGGACAGCGTCCGGCGTGACCTGGAGACAGTCCTGGAGGTTGAGCCGACGGCTGTTGTGTGCACCAAGTTGCACCTGCGTGACTACAGCGATACCCGCACGGGCGTGTCCGGAGTCCGGCCCGCGGCCTGGCAGCTGCCGGACTACCGGGCCCGGTTGGAGTCGCGCGGGCACCGCTGGCCGACGCTCGGCGAGCAGTATCAAATGCGGGAGGTCCTCACCGGCGGCCTACGGGACGCGGGGTGGACGGAGCATCCGACGATGTACTTCGCCCGGCCCGGCGCGGGTCCGGAGAAGTGGAAGGCGATCATGGCCGACCAGAACCAGCAGCAGCCGGAGGTCGCCATCGGCCTCGGCGGCAGTTCCAGCTGCCGCCGTTCCGAGGGGATGACGAACGTCGACTGGCAGCGGTACGGCGCCGCGGTGGATGTCGGGCGTGTGCCACTCGGCTCGGCCACCGGGTTCACCGAGCAGGCACAGGAGACGCGGGCGGTGAACATGGCGCTGACCACACTGCAGCCCCTGCGGGAGGAGGTGCACCGGCGGCGCTTCCCCGGCGGATCGCTGTTCTCCCCCCGGAGGCGGGCGGGCTTCGACTCGCTGCGGCGACGGGGCCTGCTGGAGATGGATGAGCAGGCCGGGACGGTCACGCTGACGCCGGTGGGGGAGACGCTGGTCGAGGCGATCATCAACACCGAACTGGTGGCGGACGTGTCGTAAGGACAGGTGGGTTCGGGACCTTCGGCCCGAGCTGGGGTGGGACCTGGGCTCGGGCCGAAGGCCGGGGTAGTCGCCGTGTCGTGGGGGTGCCTCACCCGGGGCCGAGGGGCCGGAGGCCCATGTTGATCACCAGGACGCCGTGCGCGGAGTCGGCGCACAGCTCGCGCAATAGGTGTCGGAGTAGTGCACGCCGGTCGCGTTCATCTGGCTGGTGCGCGGGGTCAGTTCCTCGATCCGCGCCAGGTCGTCCGCACTCGCGCTGGAGATTCGCATGACCAGTTCCAGCGAGCGCGAGAAGTCCTCGTCCGGGCCGGTGAAGGCGGACTGCCCGGCCGTCCGGCGGAAGTCGGCCTGGTACATGCGGCGCCGCTGACGCGAGCCCTCGGTGACCGTGGCCGACGTGAACTCGGGCATGTCGGGCAGGGCAGGCACCTGTTCGTGCGCATAGCAGCGCACCTCGGGCGGGGGAGGCGACCTCCGCGCGCTCGGCGGGCTGATCGTCGACGAATGCGACGGCCGAGTGCGCGAAACGCAGCTCGTCCGCGATCCTGCGTACCGACGCGGACCTCGGTCCCCAGCCGATCTCCGAGTAGTTGCGGGTGCCGGTGGCGAGTGACCAGTACGGGGAAACCGGTTGAGGGCGGGGGAGACGCAAGACTGGTCAGGGCCGCTACGTCGGACGGACGCAGGTGACGAACTCCGCGTCGGTAGTACCGAAGCATCCGGTGACCCGCTCCCCGCCGACCCGGGGGCCCACGGTGCGGTGTCCCAAGGGTGGGTGCTTCCTACGGCCGCCGCCGAAGGAGGCACGAGAGGCAGTAGTGAACTACGTCCGTATCTGGCACAGAAGCGGTGCCGGAGAACGTGGGGCTCTTGGTGGGGATCGAAACGGGAATGACAGGGGCCGCTATCGACAGCGCCGAAAGGAAACGTGTTCCGCCTCGTCCCTGTCCAGGGCGCGAACGGGCGGGCCGCATCGTCGACGTGGAAGGAGTCGCGCCCGTTCGCCAGGTATTCGGGCATCAAGCTGCGGCGCGGTCACCGGGGCTGCGGCGGCGTAGTCCGGGTTGGACGAGCGCGGCCGGTACGTGGGCGACGTCGATCGCGCCCAGGTCGGTGCCGGGCGCGACGATGTCGTCGATCCGGTCGAGGATGTCGTCGTCGAGGGTGGTGGAGGCGCCGGTGAGCAGGTCGTCGAGTTGTGCCATGGTGCGGGGGCCGATGATCGCGGAGGTGACCGCGGGGTGGTTGACGACGAACGCGAGGGCGAGATGGGTCAGGGACAGGCCGGCCTGCTCGGCGACCGGGACGAGGTGGTCGACCGCGGCGTGTTTGCGCGCGTCGGTCATGTGCTGAGGCAGCCAGTGCAGGCTGTTGGCCGGGATCTGTTCGCCGCCCTTGCGGAAGCGGCCGGTGAGCAGGCCCGCGGCCAGGGGGCTCCAGATCATCGTGCCCAGGCCGTACTGCTCGCAGGTCGGCAGGACGTCGCGTTCGATACCGCGATTGAGGATCGAGTAGTGCGGCTGCTCGGTGCGGAAGCGGGCGAGCCCGCGGCGTTCGGCGACCCACTGTGCTTCGACGATCTGCGCGGCCGGCACGCCGGAGGTGCCAATCGCCCGGACCTTACCCGCTCGCAGCAGGTCACTCAGGGCGGCGAGGGTCTCTTCGACGTCGGTGCGGTGGTCGACGTGGTGGACCGGTAGAGGTCGATGTGGTCGACGCCGAGGCGGCGCAGCGAATCCTCGACGGCGGTGACGATCCAGCGGCGGGAGTTGCCCTGCCGATTGGGATCGGTGCCCATCGGGCCGTTGAACTTGGTGGCCAGGACCACGTCGTCGCGGCGTCCGCGCAGGGCTTTGCCGACGATCCGTTCGGTTTCGCCGTTGCCGCCGTAGACGTCGGCGGTGTCGATGAAGTTGATGCCGGCGTCGAGTGCCCGGTGGATGATCCGGACGCAGTCGTCGGAATCAGGATTGCCGTAGGGGCCGAGTTTCATGGTGCCCAGGCAGTAGGGACTGACCTGGATACCGGTGCGGCCCAGGGTACGCATACGCACGAAAGGTGCCTTCCAGGGAAGGTAAGCGATCGGACACTGCGCGGGCGCACGGCACGAGGGCTTGCCGTGCCGTGCACTCGCGGCCGGATCAGCCGGCGTAGGGGGCGGCGACGTCGAGCGTCCAGATGACGCCGTATCGGTCCTTGAGCATCCCGTAGAGCGGCGCCCACCCGGACGGGCCGAGGTCCGTCATGATCGTGGCGCCCTCGGACAGGCCCTTCCAATAGCTGGCGATCTCCTCGGCGTCCTCGCCGCGGATCGAGACGAAGAACGGCCGGTCACCCGCGTCGTACGTCTGGCTCTCGCGAACGTCGTAGGCCATGACGTGGAAGCCGTTGTCGTCCCGGACCTCGCCCCACAAGATCCGGTCGGTGTCCGCCGGGTGTTCCACGTCCTGGGCCTGGCCGTAGGTGAACGCGACGACCTGCCCGCCGAACACCGACTGGTAGAACTGCAGCGCCTCGCGGGCCTTGTCCTGGAAGTTCACGTGCACGGTGGTGGTGACGCTCATGGTGTTTCTCCTGCTCGAACGGTGTGTTGCCAACAGGAGGAGACTCACAGAGGAAGGTGACAGGTTGTGTCACCTTCTCCAGGGAGAATCAGAAGCATGCCGAAGACCTCCGCGCGCCTGCTGGCCCTGTTGTCACTGCTGCAGACCCGCCGCGACTGGCCCGGCACCCTGCTGGCCGAACGGCTCGACATCAGCCTGCGCATCGTTCGCCGCGACGTCGACCGGCTGCGCGAACTCGGCTATCCCATCGCCGGGGCCAAGGGCCCCGAGGGCGGTTACCGGCTCGCGGCCGGCACCGACCTGCCCCCGCTGCTGTTCGACGACGAGCAGGCCATCGCCCTCACCGTCGCTTAGAGGTCGCCGCCACCACCCCGGGAAGCGGCCACGCCGAATCAGCCGCCCAGGCTCTCCGCACCATCCGCCAGGTCATGCCCGCCCGGCTGCGCAACCGCATCGACAGCCCTGCGGGTCACCGCCGTCGAACGGCCCACCACGCGGCCGGCCGCAACTGTCGGCGGCGACGTGCTGCTCGCGCTCAGCGCCGCCGCCCATGCCCACGAGATCCTGCGCTTCGACTACGGCGCCGAGGACCTCGACCGGCCCCCGCGCCGCGTCGAACCCCACCATGTCATCACCTGGGGCGGGCGCTGGTACCTCGTCGCCTTCGACCTTGACCGCCAGGACTGGCGCATCTACCGCGCAGACCGGATCACCCTGCGCACTCCGAACGGACCCCGCTTCAGCCCACGACAACTGCCCGGAGGCGACGCGGCCACCTTCGTCACCGGCCGGTTCCGCGGCGCCACCGACACCACCGGCGGCTGGCCGTGCACCGGCACCGTTATCCTCGGCCTGAACGCCGCCGCCCTGGCGCCGTACATCCGTGACGGCGTCCTCGAGGCACTCGGCCCGGGCCGATGCAGACTCACCCTCGGATCGTGGTCCTGGACCAGCCTCGCCGCCGCCATCGCCCGCTTCGACGCCGACACCACGGTCGTCGGCCCACCCGAACTCACCCACGCGTTCGAGCGCCTGGCCCGCCGATGCGCCGGTACAACCGGCCCCACCACACAGGGGGAAGCGGCCCCTCAAGTTCCTCGTAGCCGACGATCATTTCGGTCGGGGACGCGGTGGCGCGGGAATGGGACAGCGGCGCGGCCGTAGCTGCATGCCGTCGGCGCGCCGGACTCGTCCAGGGCGATGATCGACGGCCTTTCCGCGCGGGCCCCGAGAGCGGCCCAACCGGACCGAGTCCCGCCGACCGTGCCCGACCAGGCTCCAAGCACCGGTGCGGCAGCCGGACTTGGCGACGCGCTCACCCACTACGGACGGATCTTCATGCTTCTGCAGCTGCTCCAGTTCGTCTCCGACGAGGGGCGCCGCGGATGATCGGACCCGCACTCGACGGAGGACTGCGACAGGAATGGAGGACAGGAGGTGACCGCTACCGGTCCGGGGCGGTCGATCGCTCACCGTGCGGAGGCTCTGTCACACGAGGAGAAAAACCGCCCCGGCGGGGAACTGTTCGGGCCTGTCAGCCGACATCCGGCGTCCGGGGTGTCGCACTCTTCGGGCTGTTCCGTGAGGCGAGGGATTTCAGGAGTGTGTCGAGCCGGCGGGCGATGTGCTTGGGCAGCACCCGCCGGGTCTTCGCCGATGCCGTCTCGATTGCCGTGTGCCGCGTCGTCGGGCCCGGGGACGTGTACGGCATCTGCCGGGCCCCTGTTGTTGAGGACCCGGCGTTTCAACAGCACCGCGGGCGGGTTCCAGCGTTCTGCCCCGCGCCGTCGTGGCGCACGGAAGGATGCTGGTATGCCCGTTGACCACATGATGGTGATGGAACTCCTGCACGCTTCCCACGCTGCTGTCGGCCGACCCGAACCAGCCCGGCGCATCGATGCACCCGACTGCCGGGTCGTTAGCCGAGCCGCGCGAGCGGATGCGGACGAGGGCGGCATGCGACGGCTGGAGTCCCTCGCGATCGGTACCGCGATCTGCGCGCACGATCTGACGACCGTCCTGGCCGGTCACAAGAACGTTTCCACCGAACAGCTCCTGGACGAACTCGCCGCCGGCCACCGCAACGTCGGCAGCGGCAGTCCGTTACTCGACCTGCTCCGTGCCATCCATGCCCAGGACATGCGACGCATGGCTGAACTCCTGGTGGATCTCTTCGGCCGCGACCAGGGCGCGTTCTTCGACCTGATCGTGGAGCTGGGCCGCTACGCCGCCGACTGCGTGTCCATGCTGGAGATCCTCGGCATCAGACCAGTCGCGGAGACCCTCACCGAGCTGGAGATCACCGTCAGGGAGTACGCCAGCAGCTGATCCGCCGCGTCGTCCGCCCACGCACGCCGTCGATCACGGCGAGGACCAGCTTGCCGCGCCCGCCTCAGCGCGACGGGCCACCGCGCCTTGTGGGTTCCCGCTGGAAGCGGCGGCGGCCTCCACCGCGGGGAGGTGTGGGCTGCCGTACGCCGTCGTCCGGAAGTCGGCGTTTCGGTAGGTGCCGCAGGACGGGTCAGAGACCAGGCATCTAGCAATGTTGCTCATTCGCGGTCCTCTCTCCCCATAGGCGAGGTGTGCTGACGGTGTGGCAGCGACACCTGCCCAGTGAGCGAAGCGGGCCCAGCTGGCGAAAGTTCCAGGTCATCGACCAAGGAGGCTGCTAAGCACCTCCTTCGAGGCCGCGCGCCGTTCGGGGTTGCGGGACCAGACGGCTGGCACGGCGACCAAAAGGAGCAGGACGAGGATGAGGATCTCGATGGTGAGCGCGGGGACCATGCCGCTGCTTGTGCTTGTCAGGAGTGCCATGATTCCGCCACCACCTGCGACCGTGAGAGGACCTGGGAGGCTGATGCGGTTCGGCGGGCTGGCTGCAGGCGGCTGAGCGGATTCTCGGCGCGTGGGCTGGATGTTGATGATTCCTCCTCGCTCGGGACGGTCATCGATCAGCGGCCCTCCGTCGTGAGCGGGGCCGCTTCCTGATGATGCAGCGAGTCGACATCGTCCTGTTGAGGTGTGGATTACATCTACTTGTTGCACATGGCAGCTCGGGCGATACATTCGCCCGCTACCAGCGCACCTCTCCAGCATCGTCCTGTTCCCCACTTGGGCCCGCTGCGCGGGTTGCTCTTCGAGGGCAGCCGAAGAGTGCTCAGCCTCAAGCCCCACATCATTACGGTTGGCACTCACGAACGACGGGTGCCAATATCTGGGCCGACCAGGTTGGCTGAAAATCGAACGCCTCGTCCAGGTTCTTCCCGCTGCGGCAAGCCGAGACCGCCGATCGCACGCCCTCTCCACCGCTCCGGGGCCGCCTACATGTCCGCTGAAGTGCGAAAACGCTGATCAAGTTCGAGTCGCGTTCGACGCCGGTCGTTAAATGACAAGCTGAGAGGTGATGTTCTTCCGATATTTTATCCCGGAATGAGTGTTTGATCCTCGAGTGTCGGGTCGCGCCAGGAGAGGGTGGCGTCGCCGGCCAGGCACACCGGTCCAGGCCGCATCCTCGTTTTCCGGTCCCGCGAACAATTCTGGCTCCCGGCTCACGGCAGATTCCCTGTTCGCCACCCATCCCCGTAATCAACTCCGTCTGCTGCATTGACATCTCACTCAGAAGACCTACCTTTGGGAGCGCTCCCATAGCAGCCTCGCAACTGGAAGGAGTCCTCCCACATGCGCAAAAAAAGTCCGTTAACCGGGCGTTCGCGGGCGTCCCTCCGCCGGCCTCTCCAGGCGCTCGTCATGCTGTTCGCCGTGGCCGTCGGCGCCCTCGCCTGGTCGACCCCCGCCCAGGCTCACGGCACCGTCGTCGGCCCCGCCACCCGCGCGTACCAATGCTGGAAGACGTGGGGCAACGACCACACGAACCCGGCCATGCAGACGCAAGACCCCATGTGTTGGCAGGCATTCCAGGCCAACCCCGACACCATGTGGAACTGGATGAGCGCGCTCCGCGACGGTCTCGGAGGCCAGTTCCAGGCACGGACCCCCGACGGGACACTCTGCAGCAACAGCCTCTCGAGGAACGCCAGCCTGGACAAGCCCGGGCCGTGGAAGACCACCACCGTCGGCAACAACTTCTCGGTCCACCTGTACGACCAGGCGTCCCACGGTGCCGACTACTTCAAGGTCTACGTGAGCAAGCAGGGCTTCAACCCCAAGACGCAGACCCTGGGCTGGAGCAACCTCGATTTCATCACGCAGACCGGCCGCTTCGCCCCGGCACAGGACATCACGTTCCCCGTCCAGACCTCCGGCTACACCGGACACCACATCCTGTTCGTGATCTGGCAGGCATCGCACCTCGACCAGGCATACATGTGGTGCAGCGACGTGAACTTCGGCTGAGCCGCAAAGCACCGCACACGGCACCGGCCTCTGCCGGGCGCCGGTAACCCGCCGCCCGGCCGACCGAGCCCCGTCGGGGCAGGGGCCCCAACTGGTCACCCTGCCCCGACGGGGCTTCCTGCGTTCCTCACTTGACTCTGAAGCTCCTATAGATCGTCAAGCGGCTGGAGCTGTCGGGGATCTTGGATGGTCGGGCTCAACTGCCGAGGATCCGCCAGGACTTTCGACCGGGGGATCTCGTTCTGGTCCAGGAAGGTCTGGAAGGCGGTCGGCGGTCTCGGCGAAGAGGTTCCTCGTCGCCTAGAGATCGTTTTCTCGTTGCTTCATTCCGGACATGTTTTTGATCCATTGATGTCGGGTCGCGCCAGGAGATGGTGGCCTCGCCGGTGAGGCGGCGGGCCATCAGATCGGTCATGGCGAGGTGGATCACGGCTTCGGAGCGGTGCGGGTGGGCTTCGTAGTCGCGGACAAGGCGCCGGTGGAGCATCAGTCAGCCGTAGGTCCGCTCGACCGCCCACCGTTTCGGTATCGGGATGAAGCCCCTGGTCCCGGGGGTGCGAGTGGTGATTTCCCTGTCGATGCCGAGGGTGGCGGCATGTTCGACGACTCGAACGTGAGGTGTCAGGTGTAGAAGCGGCGGCCCCACTTCCCAGCCGGGGCGCCACCACCAGTGGTTCCACATGCTCCCGGGAATCGTCATAGACAGGACTCACTCAGCCGGAAGTGGCAACATGAGCCATCAAACCATCAGCGACCGTCTCGCAGAACTCCGCGGCTACCGCAACATCACCCAGGAATAACTGGCGGAGCGCTCCGGCATTCACCTCGACACCATCCGGAGGCTGGAGCAGAACAACCGGCAGTCGGCGTGCCTGACCACGTTACAAGCCCTGGCGAGGCACTGGACACCGAGCTCGATCGACTACTGGGGCAGCCGACCGTGACCACAGAACTTCCCGAGGATGGCGGCCTGATCGCTCTGCGCGACGCCATCCAGGACATCGGCGGCCTGCCGGGCGTGCCCGTCGACGACCTCAGTGAGGATCCACCGCCAGCAGAGTCCGTGCGGCAACCAGCCTCTACTGGGCAGGCGGGTACAGCGAACTCGCGTGCTCCCTTCCGCTACTCCTTCGCGACGGGCGCGCCGTCGCCCGCGAGACGACCGCTCGCTCGCGGAGAAGGTCTGGAACCAGCTCGCCCTCTCCTGTCAGCTCGCGGCCAGCCTCGCGGCACAGGCCGGGCACCTGGACTGGGCCTTCGGAGCCGTGACCAAGCAGCCGCAGGCGGCACGGTGCGCATCCGATTCCCTGATGGAGGGGATGGGGGTCTCCACGCTGTCATGGGTACTGCTGTGCCAGGGACAGCGCAAGACCCGCCGCGAGTACGGCCGGTCGGGGGACATCCTGTGCACGCGCTTGGCCAGGATCTCCGCGTCCTGGGTGTCGGCCGCGAACTGGCCGAGCACGGATCCGTCCGGGCAGAAGACGGTCAGCACCACAGCTCGCCGTACTGCCTATGCCCTGGATCGAGCGCGGTCCGCTCGGCGTCGTCCGGCTCAGCGGTGCGCAAGACATCCGCCGAGGGGACCGCCGATCTCGTCGGGGCGCTGTGGCGGCAGATCAGGCACGGACGGTGATCGCTTGTGTGGTCGGGCGGAGCCGCCGCGGATCACGTCGTGCGGATGGGGCCAGCCCGGTGGGTTCCGGTGAGCAGAGCTTCGGCATGCTTGCGGAAAGCGGTGACCAGACGGCTGCGGTCGCCCGGTGCGGGTGGCGAGTACGACCTGGCTGGGTTCGACCCCGTGCAACGGGATGGTGGTGAGGATGGGATGCAGGCCGGTCGAGTGGTCGAGCGGCGGCCCGATGGCCACGGCCTGCCCGGCGGCGATGAGTTCGTGTTTGTCCTCGAGGGCTTCGGCCAGGGGGCCGTCGGGCGCGGGCTGCCCGTCGGGCCGGGGGTCGAGCCGCCAGTAGGCGTTCAGCAGCGGGTCGGACTGGCGTACGTGGGGGATCGGCTCGTCGGCGATGTCGTCGAGGGTGACCGACTCCTCGCCGACCAGACGATGGTCCCGCGGCACGACCAGCACGCGCGGTTCGTCGTGGAGGACGGTGACGCGCAGTTGGTCGGTGGGGAACGGCAGGCGCGTCACCACCGCGTCGACGCGGTGCTCCAGCAGCGCGCCGCGCGCGTCGTTCCAGGCGAGCAGGCGGGTGTGGACCTCGGCATCGGGATCGCGGTCGCGCAGGGCGCGCACGGCCGCAGTGATGACCAGCCCCTTGCTGTAGCCGATGGTGATGCTGCCGGGCCGGGCCGCGGCCCGGGTGCGGGCCATCGCCTCGACGGCGGCACGCAGCAGCTCCTTGGCCTGGGGCAGGAAGACCTCACCGGCCTCGCTGAGGCGGGTGCCGTGCGTGGTGCGGTCGAGCAGGCGGACGCCCACTTGCTGTTCGAGGCGGCGGATCTGCCGGCTCAGCGACGGCTGGGTGGTGTGCAGCGCCTCGGCGGCACGGGAGAAGTGCTGGTGCTCGGCGACCACCGTGAAGCACTGCACCAGCCGGAGGTCGAGGTTCACGGGTGCGGGGAAACGTTCGGAGCCTTCCCATTCTAACTGGTGTTATACGCAGAACGTATTACGTGTATCGGAACAATCATTGGACTGTGCGCTCGTCACGGCCGCACCGTGGTGACCATGACATCGGACAGCGTGACACCGTTTCGTATCGACATTCCGCACAGTGCCCTGGAGGATTTGAAGGACCGGCTCCACCGGATACGCCTTGCCGACCGGGAGACAGCACCGGACAGCAGCCAGGGGGTGCAGCGGGAGCGCCTTGAGGAGCTGCTGGAGTACTGGGCCACCGGATACGACTGGCGCGACCTGGAACGGCGGCTCAACGAGCTGGGCCAGTTCCGCACGACCATCGACGGTCTCGGCCTCCACTTCATGCACGTACGCTCGCCCCGTCCCGACGCCACTCCCCTGTTGCTGCTGCACGGATGGCCGGGCTCGTTCCTGGAGTTCCTCAAGACCGTCGGCCCGCTCACCGAGCACGGTTTCCATCTCGTCGTCCCCTCGATGCCCGGCTACGGCTTCTCCGACCAACCCGCCTCGACCGGCTGGGACCCGGACCGGATCGCCCGTGCGTACGGCGTGCTCATGCGGCGCCTCGGCTATGACTCCTACCTGGCCCAGGGCGGCGACTGGGGCGGTGTCGTCGCGACCCGCATGGGGGCGCAGCACCTGACGGGCCTGCGTGCGATCCACGTCAACTTCCCCGAGTTCCTCGCCGCACCACCGGTCGGCGACGACCCGACCCCTGAGGAGAAGGCCGCACTCGAACAGGGCAGCCTCTTCTTCGCCGTCCATTCCGGATACCACGTCGTGCAGCGCACCCGGCCGCAGACCATCGGCTACGCCCTGACCGACTCCCCGGCCGGGCAGGCCGCCTGGATCTACGAGAAGTTCCTCGACTGGGCCCGGCCCGACGCCCTCACCCCCGATGAGATCCTCGACCACATCTCCCTGTACTGGTTCACCGGCACCGCAGCTTCCTCCGCCCGTCTGTACTGGGAGTACGCCCGGCAGCCGCTCGCTCTGACCGAGCTGGACCTTCCCGTCGGGGTCAGCGTCTTCCCGGATGAACTGACGCGTACCCCGCGCATCTGGGCCGAACGCGCCTATCACGACCTGCGCTACTTCAACGACGACATTCCCGCAGGCGGCCACTTCGCCGCCCTGGAGCAGCCCGAGCTGTTCGTCGAGGAGATCGTCAAGTTCGCGCGGACGGTGGCCGCATGAAGACGGTCGTGATCACCGGAGGCACGGACGGCATCGGGCGCGGCCTCGCCCGTACCTACCTCGAGCGTGGGGACCGGGTCGTGGTCGTCGGCACCGACAAGGCCAAGGCCGATCCCGGCGCCTGGTGCATCCGGGCCGACCTGGAACTCATCGACGTGAACAGGCGGCTGATCAACCGGCTCTCCGCCGAGCCCGACACGGTTGACGTCCTCGTCCTGGGTGCCCGGTTCCAGCGCTCCGTGCGTACGGAGACCGCCGACGGCCTGGAGTCCAACTTCGCGCTGACCTACCTCAGCCGTTTCCTGCTCAGTCACGGCCTGGCCGGCCTACTCGGCCGCGCCGCCGATCCGGTCGTGCTCAACTTCGGCGGCGCCGGGCGTCTGGGGCCCCCACGCTGGGACGACCTTCAGCAGCGGACGCAATATCACGGCCTCACCGCGATGATCCGGGCCGGGATCCTCAACGCTGCGCTCGCGGTCGACTTCGTCAGCCGTCACCCTTCCATCCGGTACGTGCTCAACTTCCCCGGCGCCGTCGCCACGAGCTTCGCCGGTGACTACGACGAGGCCGAGGCCGCGCAGATCGGTCGTCTACGCGCGGCCGGTAAACCCGTGGAGACCGCCGTCAAGGAGATCCTGCCGTTCCTGGATTCCGGCACGCCGGGCCACCCCGTCGCCGTGAGCGAGGGAGTCGCCATCCCCCTGGACCCTCAGGCATCCTCCCTCGCCGACGCACGACGGCTCTACGACTACACCCGGGAGGTGCTTGCCCGATGAGATGGGTCAGCTACCGCTCCGCCGACGGCTCCCCGCGCTGCGGCGTGGTGCACGACAACGAGATCCACGCCGTTGGCATGGACCTGTTGGAGCTGCTGCGCGCCGAAGGCGGGCTGGAGGCCGCCGCAACCAGGGAACCGACTGAGATCGTCGAGCTGGCCACGGCCGACCTGCTGGCGCCGATATCGGTGCCCCCGGCGGTCCGCAACTTCGCCGCGTTCGAACGTCACATCAGCAACGCGGGCAAGGCAGCCGTCGGCGACGGCACGGTCAGCCCGGTCTGGTACGAATATCCGCTCTTCTGCTTCTCCAACCCGGCGGCGATCAAGGGACCGCACGACGAGGTGCCCATCGCCCCGGGCGCTCAGTTGTGGGACTACGAGGTCGAGGTCGCCGCGGTGATCGCCGGGAACTGCTCGAACCTCGACGCCGACACGGCGGAGAATCACATCGCCGGCTACCTGGTCTACTGCGATTGGAGCGCACGCGATATCTCCGCGAGCGAGATGGGGTTCGTGTACGGCCCATCCAAGAGCAAGGACGCCTCGACCAGCCTCGGCCCGTTCCTCGTCACCCCCGACGAACTGGAGCCCTACCGCTCGGGCAAGGGCTATGCGCTGCGGATGGACGGATACGTCAACGGCGAGCAGTACGGCGGCGGCAGCTGGGACGAGATCCACTGGTCGTTCGGCGAAATGCTGGCGCACGCGTCGCGCGGCACCACGCTGCGAGCCGGTGACATCATCGCCAGCGGCCCCGTGGGCACCGGCTGTATCCAGGAGTTGTCCGGCCACCGCCCCTACCTGACACCGGGAGACACGGTCCGGATCGAAGTGCAGGAACTCGGCGGGATCTCCGCACAGATCGCCGCGCCAGAGCCGTCCTGACTTACCGGATACACCAAAGACGATCTTGATTCTTACAGACGGATCACGGCGGTTCGGTCGGGGAAGATCCCGACAACGTCGGTGCGGAGACGGATCTCCTTGTTCAGACGCTCCTGGGGATTGTTGGACCAGATCTGCCGCCAGATCTCGTAGGGGAAGGCAGTCAACGCCAGCAGGTCGTGCTGGGCGGCGTCCAGGTGCTCGGCGGCCTTGGGGAACTTGGCTTCCAGCGCGTCCAGGACGTGTTTCATCTGCGCGTGGACAGCGTCGGTGTCGGGCTGTTCGAAGACGGTCCGCAGCAGGGTGGCCACCCAGGGCTGGGCGTTTTTGGGCACCTGGGAGAGCAGGCTGCGGGCGTAGTGGGTGCGGCAGCGCTGCCAGGAGGCGCCGGGCAGGACAGCGCCGATGGCGTCGACGAGGCCGGTGTGCGCGTCGGAGATGCTGGCCGTCGGCGTTGACGCCGACGGCGATCAGCGCGTGCACGTTGATGATGCGGCCGCCCTCGCGGACCTTCTGGGTCAGCGCGTCGACCTACACGAAGGTGTACGGGCCCTGGTCCAGGGGCCGGTTACGGAAGGCTGCGACCTGCTCATCCAGATGTTTGGCCATCGCGCTCACCTGGGACGTCGACAGCTGGGTCACGCCGAGGGAGGCGGCGAGCTTCTCCACTCGCCGGGTGCTGACACCCAGCACGTAGGCGGTCGCGACCACCGAGACCAGGGCCTGCTCGGCCCGGCGGCGGCGGTCAGCGTGCTGATCTCCTTCAAGGTCTTCGTCGTTCTCGAAGGATCAGCCGATGGCCGTCTATCTATCCGGACCCTCACCCCGACGCCGAGGAAACCCCCGCATCAGGCGGAACCCGGTACACCACTTCCAAGGACGCAACCGCCGCCCTGGGCCGCCAGTTCCTGAGCCAGGCGCGTCTTTCCCGCGCCGGGTTCGCCGCAGAGCACTCCCCAGGCCGTATGACCGGAGGCGGCCAGGTTCGGCCAGTTCGTCATCCCGGCCCACCAAGGGATGCAGAGTGCCGGACGTGTGGCCGTGGTGAGGGGCGTGTGCGGCGGACAGGAGTGCCGGGCGGCTCGCCGGAGGACGCAGCGCCTCGGCGTCGTGCCGGAGGATTGCCAGTTGCGTCTCGCGCAGTCCCGGACCGGGATCCGAACCGAGTTCGCGGGCGAGCAGGGAGCGTACGGCCTCGTAGAGCCGCAGGGCTTCGGCGGGCCGCCCCGAGAAGTACAGCGCGCGCATCAGCGGCACCCACGAGGCATCGCGCAGCGGCTCCCGCGCGACGATCTCCTCCGCCTGCATGACGGCTTGCACGGCACTGCCCTCAGTAGAAGCGCTGCCCGCAGATCCTCGGCACACAGGCGCAGCTCCTGCAGCCGTGCCGCTTCCCGCTCGGCGAACTGCTGGGGACGCGCGTCAACCAGTGGCTCGCCGCGCCACATCTCCACAGCGCGCTCGGCCTCCGCTCGGGCCCGGCGTTTCCTTCCCTCCTGCTCCAGCCGGCTTGCCGCACCCACCGCCTGTTCGAAGGCCACCGAGTCCAGCGACTCGGGCGGTACGGCGAGAAGGTTGCCAGGTCACCGTCCCACCGTACTTCGAGCGGTCCCAGCAGGGAGAACTGCACTTGCGGCAACTGCTCATAAAGCTGGGGGGGTTGGGCTTGCGAGCGGGTTCCGGTGGCGCGGGTGCCGACGGTGCGCGGACGTCACCGCGCACCGGCGCAGGTGCGCCGTCGGCACATGGGTCAGGAGGCGACGGGCGTGGGGGTCAGCGACTCGATGCGCAGCGCCTGCGTGGAGCCGTCGCTGTGGTGGCCGTCGAGATCGCCCGTGGAGGCGAAGCGGGCCCATGTGGCGTGCACGGCCGCGGCCTCCTCCAGGGGGGCGGGGCCGGGGCCGAGCAGTGCCTGAGGGCCCGACAGGGAGGGCAGGTCCGCGCGGTTGAAGACGAAGGGCAGTTCGATGCAGTGGCAGGCCCCGAGGTTTCCGTCGAAGGCGGCCGACCGCCAGGAGAACTCGTAGCTGTAGGTACGGGAGTCCGGGTGCTGCGCGTGGGCATGGGCCAGACGTCGGCTGCCGGAGGCGAACAGGTGGTCCGTCATGATCGCCGTGCGCAGTTGCGCGGCGGAGGCATGGGGGTGCTGTGCCCGGTAGGCGTGCAGCAGGCCGTGCGGTTCGGGGTGGATGCGGGCGGCCAGCGCAAGCAGGTCCTCTTCGCTGGTGGCGGCCAGGGCACCGGTGGGCGCCAGGTACAGGGCGGCCTCGTCGGTGTTGGTGCCGACCAGCAGGTCGATGCCGGCGGCGGCTCCGGACGCCACTGCTTCGGCGGGCTGCTGCTCCAGCGTTCCCGCTGTCAGGACGGGTGCGAGGGGAGTCAGTCCCAGCAGGGGGTCCGGCTGTTCTTCGGTCGTCAGGTCCAGGCCGGCGATGCCGGTGATGGCGGAGACAAGACGTGCGTCGGGGATGTCGGCGAAGTCTTCGATCGTGGGGCGCACCCCCAGGTGGCGGGCGACGGCGTAGGTGACCCGGGTTGCCTGCTCGGTGGTGAAGGCGCCCATGGCGTTACCGCTCTGGCTGATCGCGCGGCACAGCAGGGTGGGTGCCGCCGGGTGGGCCAGGACCGTGGCGGTGAGGGCGGCCCCGGCCGACTGGCCGAAGATGGTGACGTTGCCCGGATCGCCGCCGAAGGCGGCGATGTTCTCCTGGATCCAGGACAGTGCCGCGATGACGTCGAGCGTCCCGCGGTTGTCCGGTCGGCCGGGCAGAAGGAGCCAACCGGGAGCACCCAGCCGGTAGTTGCACGTCACGAGGACGACACCGTTGCGGGCGAAGCTCGTGCCGTCGTACAGCAGTGCCTGCCCGGTCCCGGCCAGGAAGCCGCCGCCGTGGACGAACAGCATCACCGGCAGACCGGCGGCCGCCGGTTCGGGCGTCCAGACGTTCAGGGTCAGGTACTCCAGTCCCTCGATCCATCCGTCGCCGGTCAGGGCGGTCAGGTCCAGACCGTTGACGCGGCTGCCCGGCGGCGGGGTCGGCGCGGTGGGACTGACGGCTGACTCGCGGACACCGCTCCACGGCCTGGGCGCCTCGGGAGCGGCGAACCGTGAGGCCCCGGTGAGCGGCGCGGCGTAGGGAATGCCCCGGAAGGCATGGACGCCGTCGTGCTGCACGCCGCGGACCGTGCCCTGCGCTGTGGTGACCTGTGCGTGGTGGTGCATGGGGCTGTCGTCTCCCTTTAAGGCATCGGTGTCACGGTCTGAAACTCGCCGCCCGGCGGCTGCCGTCTGACTGTAGAGGTCGGAAAGGTAGACGAGCTATGCGCGAAACGCGCGCATCTATATTCATTCGTCTCGACTGTGAGGGAGGTAGTATACGTCCATGGACGTGCTGAGTGATGTGATCGCCTTGATGCGCACCGGACGACCGCTGACTGCACGGGACCGCAAGTGCGGCCCGTGGAGTGAGCGGCACGGTCCCTTCCCCGGCGCCGGCTTCCATGTCGTCCTGCGCGGCGGATGCTGGCTGATCCCGATCGAGGGTGAGCCGATCGCGCTCGGTATGGGGGATGTCGTGCTGCTGCCCCGGGGCACGGAACATGCGCTGGCCTACTCCCCGGACCTTCCTGTTGCCGACATCCCCCGGGCCCACCACGCTCCTCTCGAGGGCTCTGCTCCGGCCGACGTCCATGTGGTGCCGCTCGCGCTGACGGACGGCGTGTCGGCGGACCTGCTGTGCGGCGCCTACCAGCTCGACCAGGACCGTACCCATCCGTTCCTCGCCGAGATGCCCGACATCGTGCACCTGCCGGCCACGGTGGGCAGCCGGCCTGCGCTGCGCGGCGCCGTCGACCTCCTCGGCGCGGATCTGGAACAGGCCCGTCCCGGGAGCAGCGCCGCTCTCACCGCGCTGCTCGACCTCCTCCTGATCTACATCATGCGCGCCTACACCGAGGACTGTGCCGCCCGGCCGGGGGGCTGCGGCTGGCCGGCCGCACTGACGGACACGGGAATCGCCACCGCGCTGCACAGCATGCACCAGGACCCGGCCAAACCCTGGACGGTCCAGGAACTCGGGGCCCAGGCGGGGCTGTCGCGCGCGGCCTTCGCCCGCCGGTTCACCATGCTGGTGGGGCAACCGCCGCTGGCTTACCTGACATGGTGGCGGCTGGCCACGGCGGCCCGCATGTTGCGTGAGAGCGAGGCACCCCTCGCCGCCATCGCATCGCGCGTGGGCTATTCGTCACAGTTCGCCTTCGCCAATGCCTTCAAACGCGAATACGGCCTGGCGCCGGGCAGTTACCGCAAGGGCCGGCGCGACGAACTGCAACTGACCGGCACCGAACAGGCCGCCGGGTGATCAGGCCGGGACAGCGGCCCCAGCTCCCCGGGAGCCGTTACCATCGGGGTCCGCATGCTTGGCGCCACCTGGCCCCCTGTTCCCCCCGCGTTGGGTAATGGCTGGACCGTTGCCGGGCGACGCAGGGTCCGTCTGCCGAGGTGAGTGTCCTCGGCGGACGGATCCCGCGTCGGCCGCTCAGCGGGCGCGGCAGCTCACAGATGCTGGGCTGCTCGGTGCACGTTGCCGGTCCGCGACAGGGTGCCGGGGCCGGACGGGGTGCGCGGTGCCGTGCGGGAGTTCGGCCGGGCGTCGATGAGGACCAAAGCGATGAGCGCCGCCAGCGCCAGGACAGCCGACGCCCACAGGGCGGCGGTGGCGCAGCCGTGGGCCACGGCATGGATGTGCACTTCGGCCTCCGACACCCTGCTGTGGCCGGCCGGCGCGTGCGAGCTCGCGTAGGCGGCGGCGGTGCGCGCGGCAAGCGCGTTCAGCACCGCCGTCCCCAGGGCCGCACCGACCTGCTGCGCGGTGTTGACCAGCGCGGACACCACACCGCTGTCCTCCGTGGCGACCTGGTGGGTGGCGGTGCTGACGGCAGCGGTGAAAGCCGTGCCTATCCCGGTCCCCAGCAACAACAGTCCCGGCAGCAGCACGGTGGAGTAGGGGCTGGCGGGCTGGACCTGGCTGAGCAGCAGCAGGCCCGCGCCGGCCAGCAGGAACCCGGATCCCATGGTCAGCCGCGGCTGCAGGCGCCGCGTCAGCACGGGTCCCAGACGGGAAGAGCCCAGGACCATGCCCGCCATCATGGGCAGGTACGCCAGCCCGGTCATCAAGGGGGTGTAGCCCTTGACGGACTGCAGGTAGTACGACAGTGCCAGCAGCAGACCGAACTGGCCACTCACGCCGAGCCCCAGGGACAGCAGCACCCCGCCTCGGCTGCGGTGGGCGACCAGGCGCAGCGGCACCATGGGTTCGCGTACCTTCGACTCGACCAGGCAGAAGAGAGCCAGCAGGACGATCGACGCCGTGAACAGCGCCATGGTCGTCCCGGCCGTCCATCTGTGGCGCGCCCCACCGGTGAGGCCCAGGACCAGGGTCACCAGTGCCGCCGCCACCAGGCCGGCACCGGGCAGGTCCAGGCGAGCGTGGCTGTGTGGCTGTTCCGGCACACGCACGGTCGTCAACACCCCGGCGACCGCCACGGCGCCGACCACCGGACTGATGAGAAAGGTCCAGCGCCAGCTGGCGAACTGTGTGAAGACCCCGCCGAGGACCAGCCCGGCGCCGCCGCCTGCGGCACCGACTGCACCGTAGATTCCCAACGCCCTCGTCCGGGCTGTGGGCGAGGTGAACAGGGCCGCGATGAGCGAGAGTGCGGCGGGGGAGAGCAGCGCCGCGAAGATGCCCTGCAACGCCCGGCTGGTCATCAGCATGGGCATGTTGACGGCGGCGCCCGACAGGGCGGAGGCCAGGGAGAATCCGATCAGGCCGGCCACCAGGACGCGGCGGCGGCCCCACAGGTCCGCGAGCTTGCCGCCGAGCAGTAGCAGGCCGCCGAAGCCGAGCCCGAAGGCGGTGACGATCCAGTGGCGCTCGCCGTCGCCGATGCCGAAAGCGGACTGGATGGCGGGAGCGGCGACGTTCACAACGGTGGAGTCCAGCACGATCATCAGCTGGGCTAGGGAGAGAAAGGCAAGTGCCGCCCCGCGTCGGGGGCGGCTATGGTGGTCGGGCACGAGGGGACCTCAAGAATGGTGGAGGGAAAACGGAGTCCGGCGGATGGGCCGGGCTCACCCGTCGAGGACGGCGAGGGCTTCGATCTCCACGCGGAGGCCCTTGGGCAGCGGGCCGTAGAAGGTGGTCCTCGCCGGGTACTGCGAGTCCCAGTACTTCTCGTACGCGGTGTTCATTTCCGCGAAGTCCGCCGTGTCGGTCAGGTTGACCCGCAGCAGTACGACGTCGTCCAGGCTTGCGCCGCCCGCCCGCAGAACCGCCGTGATGTTGCGCATGATCTGATCGGTCTGCTCGGTGACCGTCGTCCCGACGATGTTTCCCGCCGTGTCGAAGGCGACCTGTCCGGACAGCTGGAGGATCGGGCCCTTGCGTATCGCCTGGGACAGCGGAGCCGGGGGATTGGGTGCATGGGGTGAGGTGACGACGGTGCGGGACATGGTGCACGTACTCCTGTGTTGCTGTGGATCTGTCATGTGCGCGCCATGGCAGCGCGCACACGGGTGAGCGGTGGAATGTCGGGCCGATGGGGAGCACCCGCCCGGGACGAGGTGCGCGCCGGCTCCTGACGGCGTCGGCGCGCACCACCTGGCTGCTCGTCCCGGGCTCTTTCTGCCAAGAGAGGCCGCAGCGGCTCAGTCGGCCGCGTTCGCCTGCGGGCCGAAGGCGGCCCATTCCTTGATCTCGAAGCGGCTGCCCGTGCGCCGCACCTCGGCGGCGCCGGAGCCGGGGAAGTGGGCGGGAAGGACCAGGGCGTTGTGGTCGGCCGCCCACTCCAGGACGCGGCGTCGGGTGGCGCTGGCCTCCTTCGGCTCCTCGTCGAAGCAGGTGTGCAGGTCCGGGTCGAGGATCTGTACCGGGCTGTGCATCATGTCGCCGACGAAGACCGCCGAGTCCCTGCCCGACTTCAGGGTGACGACGGCTGAGCCTGGCGTGTGGCCGGACGCCACGTCCAGGCGCAGGTTCGCGTCGATGACGTAGCTGTCCTCCCACAGCACCGCCTGGCCGGCCTGGTGGACCGGAGCGACGCTGTCCTCGAACATGTTCTGGTTGCCCAGATGGGCGGGCAGGCCGAAGGCGACGGCCTTGCGGTCGGTGCCGTTGATCGGGTTCCAGAACTCGAAGTCGGTCTTGTTGATCAGGTACTTGGCGTTGGGGAAGGTCGGTACCCATTCCCGGTCGGCCAGTACGGTGTTCCAGCCGACGTGGTCGGCGTGCACGTGCGTGTTGATGACGTAGTCCACGTCCTCCGGACGCACCCCTGCCTGGGCGAGGTCGCCGAGGAAGCCGGTGTTGAGCCTGCTGAGGATCGGAAGGTAGGGGCGCTCCTTGTCGTTGCCGACGCCGGTGTCGACCAGAATGGTCTTGCCCTCGCTGCGTACCACCCAGGTCTGCATGTGGGCGCGGTACAGCCCGGTCTCGGGGTCCCAGAAGTGGGGTGCCAGCCAGGACCGGTTCTCTTCCCACAGCTCCGGCGTGCTGCCGGGCACCACGTCGAGCGCGGGAGCGATGTCGCCCTCCCACTCGACGATTCGAGTGATGGTCACATCGCCCAGCGTGATGGTCTGCGCCATGAATACTTCCCTTGACAAGGTGATGGAACGGCGAGCGGTGTCTCGCCTGACGCTCACGCTAGCCGTGGCATTAAGACCTTCATATGCTTCAGGCGCGCCTATGTATACGGCAGCGTCTCTCGTGGCGCCCTTATGGCGGACATGGAGCACCATGAGGCAGAAGCCTCGGAAGTAGCGCGAACCAGCCGATGCCGTCCCGCGTAGGAAGGGGGTGGGGGTTGGCGCTGCCGTCGTATACGACAGGCGCGCGAGTCTCGGCGTCGGTCGAACTCTGACCCTTTGACGGCGTGTCAATACTGACCCATTTGCGGATCTTCATCTGATTCTTGGCCTTGGTGATCAAGGTCAGGAGGGAAGGGGTGATCCTCGTGGAAGACTG
>NZ_JAEEAP010000089.1 GCF_016103465.1 Streptomyces sabulosicollis | reverse complement strand
GCGGCCAGCCGCCGTCCACGACCGCGTCCGGAGTGCCCTTGCGGCGCAGCCAGGACTGGAAGTCGGCCGCCCAGTGGGCGTACCACCCCACCTGCTTGCGGTGGAGGTCCCACAGCTCGAGCCCGGCGACCTCGCCGTGGCGCTCGGCGAGCGCACAGGCGACCCGCACCGCCGCCAGCGCGTCCGCACCGGCGTCATGGGCGCGGTCGTGCACCACCCCGTACTCCCCGCAGACGGCCTCCAGCGTGCGCTTGCCCTTGCGATGGCGGTCGACGGCGCGGTCTATCGTGTACGGATCCACGACGGGGCCGGTCTCGGCGCCCTCCAGCCGCTCGCTCAGCGGGCGCAGCCCGTGCCGCCCCAACTCGGCGGCGAGCAGGCTGAGGTCGAACGCCGCGTTGTACGCCACCACCGGGGCGCCGGCGCGCCAGTGGGCCACCAGCACCTCGGCGACCTCCTCGACCACCTCGCGCGCGGGCCTGCCCTCCGCCGCCGCCCGCTCACCGGTGATCCCGTGCACCGCCACGGCGTCGTCGGGAATGGGCACTTGGGGATCGGCCAGCCACTCGCGCCGCCCGACCGGCTCCCCGCCCCTCACCTCGACCACGGCCGCCGTCACGATCCGTGCCGTCCGCGGATCGGTGCCCGTCGTCTCCAGGTCGAATCCGATCAGCAGCCCCCGGTGCCAGCCCATGGCCGCCCCTCCCTTTGTCGTACTTCCCCCATGTGTGCATCACCTTCCCATGCACCACTGACAACGGCCGGTGCGCCGGAGCGAGTCCTCAGACGTCTGAGGACTTGTGTTAGAGTCCCCGCCGTCCTCGGATGATCGTTCAAGGAGAGGCGGCGCGGTGGCGGCGGAGACGGCACGCTTGCGGCACGGACCCGTGGTGCCGCGGGTCGAGAGCGCCCTGCGCGCGATGCTCGCCGAGGGCCGCTGGCGGCCCGGCGAGCGGCTGCCCAACGAGGTGGCGCTCGCCGCCGAACTGGGCGTGGGCCGCTCCTCGGTGCGGGAGGCCGTACGGCTGCTGGCCCATGACGGGCTGGTGGAGGTGCGCCACGGCTCGGGCACCTACGCCGCGCGCCCCCCGGCCCCCGGCGGGGAGGGCGACATGCGGCGGCTGCTGCGCCGGGCCCGGCTGCGGGAGGTGTACGAGGTGCGCCGCGCCCTCGAGGTCGAGGCCGCCCGGCTGGCCGCCGGGCGCATCCGCCCCGAGGACATCGGGCGGCTGCGGGACCGCCTCGCGCTGCGCGAGGAGCGGACCGGAGGCGATCCGTCCGCCTTCGTGGACGCCGATCTGGCCTTCCACCGGGCCGTGGTGGAGCTGTCCGGGAACGCCGTGCTGCTCGGCCTGTTCACCTCCGTCCTGCCGGTGCTGCGCGAGGCGCTGGTGGAGATGGTCAGCCACGAGCCGGCCCTGCCCGATGTGTCGTGCGCCCACGCCGAGCTGCTGGACGGGCTGGCGCGCGGGGACGCCGACGCCGCGATCGCGGCCACCGTCTCCCATCTCGAAGCCGTCATGGAGCTCTTCGGCAGCGACACGAGCGAATGCGGAAGCAAAAGCGACAACACCGAAAGCGACAACAGCGAAAAGGAGGTGGCGGCCCCGTGACCGCCCCGGCCGTCCCCGTACTCAGGCTGCGCGATGTGGACGTGGTGCGCGACGGCACCCCGCTGCTGCGCTCGATCTCGCTCACCGTGCACCAGGGCGAGCACTGGGCGCTGCTGGGCGCCAACGGCGCGGGCAAGTCCACCCTGCTCAGCCTGGCGGGTGCGCTGGTGCACCCGACGCGCGGCACGGTGGAGGTCCTCGGCCGCACCCTGGGCCGGGTCGATCTGCGGGAGCTGCGGTCGTTCGTGGGCCATGTGGATCCCCGGCATCCGCTGCGCTCCCCGCTGCGGGTGCGGGACGTGGTGCTCACCGGGCTGACCAACACCGTGGAGCCGGTCCCCCGCCACCGCCCCACCCCCGACCAGCGCGACCGTGCCGACCGGCTGCTCACCACCCTCGGCATGGGCGGGAAGCTGGACGCGCGCTGGCCGACCCTGTCGCAGGGCCAGCGCGGCCGGGTGCTGATCGCCCGGGCGCTGATGCCCCTCCCCCGGCTGCTGCTGCTCGACGAACCGGCCACCGGTCTGGATCTGGCCGCGCGCGAGCAGCTGCTGGAGAGCCTGGACACGCTGCGCCGGGAACACCCCGAACTGGCCACCGTCCTGGTGACCCACCATCTGGAGGAGCTGCCCGCCAGCACCACCCACGCCATGCTGCTGCGCACCGGGGAGTGCCTGGCGGCGGGCGCGGTGGACGAGGTGGTGACCACGGACCACATCACCAAGTGCTTCGATCACCCGGTGCACATCAGCCGCACCGACGGCCGCTGGGCCGCCCGGGCCCTGCGGCCCCCGTACCGGGGCGCGGGCTCATGACGTCGGTTCAACGTCGGTGCCACGTCGGTGCGACGCCGGTTCAGGACACCGGCCGGGAGTCCGCCCAGACGCTCTCGAACTCCTCGCGGTAGGTGCCGAAGAGCCCGCCCTCGCCCTCCTCGGCCCCGCCCTCGCGGACGACCTCGCGGCCCCGCCCGCCGCCGCGCAGCACCAGGACCGGGGCCTCCATGCCCCGGGCCTTGCGCAGATACGACTGGACGACCGCGAGGCCGTCCGCGCCGTCTCCGTTGACCAGGTAGGCGGTGAAGCGGGGGGTCTCGTCGAAGACGTGGATCTCGAACGCGCCCGGGTCCCGCAGCCGGGCGCGCACCCGCCGCATATGGAGGATGTTCATCTCCACCGAGCGGCTCATCTCGCCCTTCTTCAGGCCCAGTTCGCGCTCCCGTCGCCGCACGGCGCTGCTCGCCGGGTTGAGGAAGAGCAGCCGGGCCCGGCAGCCGGATTCGGCCAGCCGGACCAGCCGGCGGCCCGAGTAGTTCTGGACCAGGAGGTTGAGCCCGATGCCGACGGCGTCGAGGCGACGGGCGTTGCCGAAGAGGTCCTCGGCGGGCAGCTGGCGCTGCAGCCGTACCCGGTCGGGGTGGACGCCCACCACATCGGCGTAGCGGTCGCCGACGAGGTCCTCGACGGCGTCGATGGGCAGCCGGTCGGCGGAGGGGGAGCCGGTGCCGCTGCCGAGGATCTCCAGCAGCCGGGCGGAGGCCCGCTCGGCCTGGGCGAGGACCGTCTCGGACAGGGCGCGGTTGCGGGAGACCACATTGCGGGCGACCTCCAGCTCGTCCAGGACCAGCTCCACCTCGCGGCGGTCGTCGAGGTACGGCTCGAAGCACGGCCAGTGCTGGACCAGGAGCTCCCGCAGCTGCGGGAGGGTCAGGAAGCTGACGACATTGTCGTCGGCCGGGTCGAGCAGATAGCCCTTGCGCCGGCTCACCTCCCGGACCGCGACGGCCCGCTGCACCCACTCCTGCCCGGCGGGGCCGGCCGCGGCGATGACCCAGTCCTCGCCGTGGACCGGTTCGTAGATGGGCCGCAGCACGGCGCTGACGACCGCGCGCAGCCGCTGTTCCACGAGGTTGAGCCAGATGTAGGCCCGCCCGGCCCGGCGTGCGCGCGTGCGCACCTCGCTCCAGGCTTCGGCGCCCCAGTCCAGTTCCGCTCCGATCTCCATCGGCCGCACCAGGGACACCGCGCCGGGAGGTGCGTCGGTGGAGCCGTCACCCCCGGGACCTCCGTCACCGGGGGGCAGCTCCAGCCCGCCCGAGCTCACCTGTGCACCGCCTTCCGCCCCCGTCCAACGATCACCGCAGACTACTGCGCTGGCGGGGGCGGTGCGACACTCAGGTCCTGCCTATCGGGTCAACGTGCCTCTTCTGTATGGCCGTTGTGTCCGGACAGTGCAGGCGGCGTGAGGGGATTCATAGCGGTGACGTCGCGCGCGGAGAGCTGGAAGCCCTGCCAGTGCACCGGCATCGGCTCCTGGTCCTCATCCCGGGCGATGTGGTGGAACCCGATGTTGACCCACACGATGGGGTGCTTGAGGGTCTGGCCGTTGACCCACCTGTCGACGCTCTTACCGGCACCGGCGCCACAGTTGCGCAGATTGTTGCTGGCGAACTGCTCGCACTTGTTGTACTCGGTGAAGTAGACGTCGTGCTGGGTAAAGCTGCGCCCCTGGTACTTGGTGGTGTGGCCGGGAACGATCTCGTAGCTGCGCGGATGGCCGTCCTTGTTCTTGCCCGCCGTGCTCACCACGCGCCACCATCGCGCCGCCGCCGCGTCACCGGCCAGCTCCTTGGTGACCGGGGTGCGGGTGGTCCTGGTCTTCGGGATCCGCCCGGAGGTCGCGGTGGTCTTGGAGTCGTACTGCTCGACCTTGCTCTTGGGCGAACCGTCCAGCCCGAAGTTCAGCCGCCAGAAGACGTTGTGGGCGTGGCTGGTGGCGTAGTCCTTGGCGCCCTTGCCGATGGGCCAGCCACGGCCGTCGCCCGCGTCGTAGTCCATCGGGGAGAGCGTGCCGGTGGCGCCGACCTGCATGGTCATGGTGCCGTCACCGGCGAACCGCCACTCGGTGATGTACTCGTACCAGCCGACCTGGTTGACGGTGTAGAGCAGCAGGTCCTTGCCCTGGAGCTGGTAGACCTTGCTGTCCTCGCCGCCGAAGCCCCCCGTACCCATCCGGTAGGCGTGGCCACGGGCCCGGGTGGTGGCGCACAGACCCTTCACATTCGGGTGGTCGGGGTCCCAGGCGTCGGGCACCCGCACGGTCTTGATGGTGCCGCCGGGGCACTCGGCCGGATCCAGCTGCTGCAGCCCCTGGGCGAAGTCCTGCCCGGTGAGGTCGTCGTACTCATTGCTGCCGTCGTCGTAGGGCACATGGATCTGGCCCAGCTTCGCCGAGGTCAGCACCTTGATCGGGGCGCTTTCGCCCTTGGGCTGGTACGAGACGTCGTCGAGCACGAGCCCGGCCTTGCTCTCGTAGTGCCAGCACATCCGCCAGGTGGTGCCGCCGTCGAGCTTCTGCTCGATTCTGTACGGGGCGCTGCAGTCCGCCGCGGCAGCGGTCCGCGGGGCCGCCTGGGCACTGCCGACCGGCCCGGCGGCGACCGCCGCGGTGCCGAGCAGCGCCGAGGCGCCGATGGCCGCCGCGACCCGGGCACGGGCGCGGCGGAGCCTGCTGTCAGGCATGGGGAGACTCCTGTAGTGGGACGATGAGGGGTGAGCGAAGCGCCGGTGCCGGGCGCTCCGGCCGTCAGCCGAGCTCGGCGGCCTTGTGGACGCTCCGGCCGTCAGCCGAGCTTGGTCACCTTGTGGACGCTCCGGCCGTCAGCCGAGCTTGGCGACCTTGTGGGCGCTCAGGTCGATCACCATCTGCCGGGTGTCGATCCAGGGGCCGTTCACCACCCGGGTGAACAGCCGTACGCAGCGGTGCTCGCCGCAGTCCTCGACCGTGGCCGGACCGGGGTTGCTGCCCTCGCCCGCGCGGTAGACGAAGCCGGTGACGGTCAGCTGGTCCGGACGGGTCAGCGGCTTGCCGGTGGCGTCCTTGAAGTCCTTCTTCAGCCCCTCGCCCAGCTTGTCGGCCATCAGCAGCCGCGCGGCCTCCATCACCTCGTCGCGGTTGGGCGGCGGCTGGACCCCGCGCTGGGTGTCGGTGCCGGTGACCTTGCCGCTGCCGAGGTCGACCGTCTTGGTGACGTAGGTGTCGTCCTTGTAGTCGTAGTACGTCACCTCGGCACGGCGCGGGGCGTCGGCGGCCCCCACCTCGTCGGGGCTCAGCTCCGCGAGGTCGGTGGAGAGCCGCTCGGGGCCCTTGGCACCCTTGACGTCCTCGCTGCTCATGCGGAAGTCACGGCCGGCCGCGAGGGTCTGGGCGCGCTTCATCTCGTCATCGGTCAGCGGATCGCGGCCGCTGCCGGTCCTGCCCTGCTCGGGCGCCTCCTCCACCACGCCGGGGAGCTGCCGGGCCGCCTGGCCCTGCTCCGCCGATGAGCTCTGGGGCCCCCCGCCCGAGCCCTCCTCGCCGGACGCGCTCCCCGGGAGCGTCACCCCGACCATGACCGCCGTGGCGGTGATCGCCACGGCCGCGCCGGCCACCACCTTGCCCAGGTGGCGGTGCATCACCTTGCGCACATCCTCCCCCAATCCCCCCTGTCGTCATATGGACCGCATAGCGGGATACGCGTATGGGTCAGGTCACCCGGTAGGACGAACCGATATGGCCGTAGGTTGCCTCCCTTTTGAGGAAGTTCTGTCGAAAGGGCGGATGACTCCGGCCAGTTGGGAAAGGATGCAGGGTCGGTCAGGTTCCGTCCGGTGCCTGGGGTGCTCGCGGCCCCCGGAGAAGAAGTGGAAGAGTCGACGTATGCAGGTCTGGCCGGGACAGGCTTACCCCCTTGGCGCCACCTACGACGGCGCCGGAACCAACTTCGCGGTGTTCTCCGAGGCCGCTGTCCGAATCGAGCTGTGCCTCCTGCACGACGACGGCTCGGAGACGGCGGTCGAGCTGCGGGAGTCCGACGCGTTCGTGCGCCACGCCTATCTGCCGGGGATCATGCCGGGGCAGCGCTACGGCTTCCGGGCCCACGGCCCGTACCAACCGGAGCTCGGCCACCGCTGCAATTCCGCCAAGCTGCTGCTGGATCCGTACGCCAAGGCGATCAGCGGGCGGATCGACTGGGGCGAGGAGGTCTACGGCTACCACTTCGGGCGGCCCGACAAGCGCAATGACCTCGACTCCGCACCGCACACCATGGCGTCGGTCGTGGTCAATCCGTACTTCGACTGGGGCGACGACCGTCCGCCGCGCACCGACTACCACCGCACGGTCATCTACGAGGCGCACGTCAAGGGGCTGACCATGCGCCACCCCCGGCTGCCCGAGGAGCTGCGCGGGACCTACGCGGCGCTCGCCCATCCAGCGATCATCGAACACCTGACGGAGCTCGGCGTCACCACGCTGGAGCTGATGCCCGTGCACCAGTTCGTCCACGACCACCGGCTGGCCGACGCGGGTCTTGCCAACTACTGGGGCTACAACACCATCGGCTTCTTCGCCCCGCACAACGCCTACGCCTCCTGGGGCGACCGGGGCCAGCAGGTGCTGGAGTTCAAATCGGCGGTCCGGGCGCTGCACCAGGCGGGCATCGAGGTCATCCTGGACGTGGTCTACAACCACACGGCGGAGGGCAACCACCTGGGCCCCACGCTCTCCTTCCGGGGCCTGGACAACGCCTCGTACTACCGGCTGACCGAGGACCGCCGGTACTACATGGACACCACCGGCACCGGGAACTCCCTGCTGATGCGGTCCCCGCACGTACTGCAGCTGATCATGGACTCGCTGCGCTACTGGGTGACCGAGATGCGTGTGGACGGCTTCCGCTTCGATCTGGCGGCGACGCTGGCCCGGCAGTTCCACGAGGTGGACCGGCTGTCGTCGTTCTTCGACCTGGTCCAGCAGGATCCGGTGGTGAGCCAGGTGAAGCTGATCGCCGAGCCCTGGGACGTCGGCGAGGGGGGCTACCAGGTCGGCAACTTCCCGCCGCTGTGGACCGAGTGGAACGGCAAGTTCCGGGACACCGTGCGGGATCTGTGGCGCGGTGAGCCGAGGACGCTCGCCGAGTTCGCCTCCCGGCTGACCGGCTCCTCCGACCTCTACCAGGGCGACGGGCGGCGCCCGCTGGCCTCGGTCAACTTCGTCACCTGCCATGACGGCTTCACCCTGCGCGACCTGGTGAGCTACGACGAGAAGCACAACGAGGCCAACGGCGAGTCCAACCAGGACGGCGAGAGCTACAACCGGTCCTGGAACTGCGGGGTCGAGGGGGAGACCGACGACCCGGCGGTGCGGACGCTCCGCGAGCGCCAGATGCGCAACTTCATCGCCACCCTGATGCTCTCCCAGGGTGTGCCGATGCTCAGCCACGGCGATGAGTTCGGGCGCACCCAGGGCGGCAACAACAACGCGTACTGCCAGGACAACGAGGTGTCCTGGGTGCGGTGGCCGGACCACGCCAGGGGGCAGGACGGCGCGTGGGAGGACCGCTCGGCGCTGGAGCTGCTGCGCTTCACCCGCTCGCTGGTGTGGCTGCGCCGCGACCACCCGGTCTTCCGGCGCCGCCGCTTCTTCCACGGGCGGCCGGTGGAAGGCACCCATGACGAGCTGTCGGACATCGCCTGGTTCACCCATGAGGGAGAGGAGATGACCCCGCGCGACTGGCAGGCGGCGCACGCCAAGTCCCTCGCCGTCTTCCTCAACGGCAGCGCGATCTCCGAGCCGGGGGCGCGCGGTGAGCGGATCACCGATGACTCGTTCCTGCTGCTGTTCAACGCCCACCACGAGCCGCTGGACTTCGTCGTGCCCATCGACCACGGCAAGCAGTGGCAGGTCATCGTGGACACGGCGGTGGCGGAGGGCGTGGAGCCGGGCAGCGGGGCGAAGGTCGCGGCGGGCGACCGGCTGACCCTGGTGGACCGCAGCCTGATGGTGCTGCAGCGGCCTGCTTAGGTCTGGGGCCCGCCTACGGGCGTCCGGTGGGTCATTCCCCACCCCGCCCCTTCCCGCACCATCGATATGCGGCTCCGCCGCATGGCAGGGGCCCCGGGCCCCGGGGCACCGGGGGCGGAGCCCCGCCACGGGGACGCACCGTCATGCGGCGCCGGGCGCGTCCGTTCGGGTGCGCGGGGCTCTCTTAGGGCGCGTTGGGTGGGTACGTACGTTCCTATGACGGCTGACCCCGGCACACCCACCGCCACCTATCGCCTCCAGCTCCAGCCCGCCTTCCCCTTCGCGGCGGCGGAGCGAGCGGTGCCGTATCTGGCCTCGCTCGGCGTCTCCCATCTGCATCTGTCCCCCGTGCTGGAGGCGGTGCCCGGTTCCACCCACGGCTATGACGTGGTGGACCACTCCGCCGTCCGGGCCGAACTGGGCGGCGAGGAGGGGCTGCGCGCCCTCGCCCGTACGGCGCGGGCGCACGGCCTCGGGCTGATCGTCGACATCGTCCCGAACCACATGGCCGTCCCCGCCCCCGAGCGGCTCAACGCCCCGCTGTGGGAGGTGCTGCGGGAGGGGCCCCAGTCGCCGTACGCGCGGTGGTTCGACATCGACTGGCGGGCCCACGGCGGCAAGGTGCTGCTGCCGGTGCTCGGCGGTCCGCTCGGCGAGGAGTGGGACCGGCTGCGGGTGGCGGGCGGGGCGCTGCGCTACTACGACCACGCCTTCCCGCTGCGGCCGGGCACCGAGGGGCTGCCGCTCGCCGAGCTGCTGGACGCCCAGTGGTACCGGCTCGGCTGGTGGCGGCTGGCCCGCACCGAGCTCAACTACCGGCGGTTCTTCACCATCTCCGAGCTGATCGCGGTGCGGGTGGAGGACCCCGAGGTGTTCGCCGCCACCCATGCCACGCTGCTGGAGCTGGTGCGGGACGGGGTCGTGGACGGGCTTCGGATCGACCACCCGGACGGGCTCGCCGATCCGGAGGGCTATCTGCGGCGGCTGGACGGGGCGGTGCGGGCGGCGACGGCAGACGGAGATGGCGGGGGCTGCCGGACGACCGCAGACGGAGATGGCGGGGGCTGCCGGACGACCGCAGACAGGGAAGACGGAGGCTGCCGGACGACCGCAGACGGGCAAGGCGGGGGCGGCCGAACGACCGCAGCAGGCGCAGGCGGCCCGTCGACCGCGTCGGAGGCCGGGAGCGCCCGCTGGACCGTCGTGGAGAAGATCCTCGCCCGGGACGAGCGGCTGCCCGTAACCTGGCCGGTCGCCGGGACCACCGGCTATGACGCGCTGCACCACATCGACGGGCTCTTCGTCGACCCGGACGGTCTGGAGAAGCTGACCACCCTCTACCGCGCCTTCGCCGCTCCCCCGCCCGACCTGGGCGGCGACTGGGCCGCCACGGTCCGCCGCGCCGCCCATGAGGTGGTCACGCACGAACTGGCCGCCGAGGTGGAACGGCTGACGCGCACCGCCGCCCGCGTCTGCGCGGCCGACCCCCGGCTGCGCGACCACGCGCCCTGGGCGCTGCGCACGGCGATCCGTGAACTGCTGGTGCGGCTGCCGGTCTACCGTCCGTACGCCTCCGTGGACGGCCCGCCCGCCACGGACGCCGACGCGGTGATGCTGCGCTCGGCGGCGGCGGGCGCCCGGGAGGCGTTCACGGTGGCGCAGGAGGCCCAGGTGGTACGGGTGGTGCGGGACGCGGCGCTGGGCGCGCTCGGGGACGGCCCGGACCACCGCGACTTCTGCGCCCGCTTCGCCCAGACGGCGGCCGCGCTGCGCGCCAAGTCGGTCGAGGACACCGCCTTCTACCGCTACACCCCGCTGCTGTCGGCGGCCGAGGTGGGCGGCGATCCAGGGCGGCCCGCCGTGGCCCCCGAGGAGTTCCACGCCTTCGCCGCCCGGCGCTCACGGGACTGGCCCGCCACCGGCACGGTGCTCTCCACCCATGACACCAAGCGCAGCGCGGACGCCCGGGCCCGGCTCGCGGCGCTCACCGAATGCCCGGGCTGGTGGGCTCGGACGGTGGCGGAGCTGACCCGCTCGGCCCCCGCCCCCGATCCGCAGCTGGCCTGGACGGCCTGGCAGACCGCGCTCGCGCTGGGACACGGGGACGCCGAACGGCTGGTCCCGGCCGTGCTCAAGGCGGTGCGCGAGGCGGGGCTGCGGACGACGTGGACGGAGCAGAACGCGGCGTACGAGGAGGAGGTGACCGCCTTCCTCGAGGCCGGGCCGTGCGCGGCCGACCCGTCGGTGTGGGCCGCGATCGGCGCCGAACTCGACGGTCCGGCGCGGGCCAACGCGCTCGGCGCCGCCCTGCTCCAGCTCACCATGCCGGGCGTGCCCGACCTCTACATGGGCACCGAGCGTGTCTATACGGCCCTGGTCGACCCGGACAACCGCCGCCCGCCCGCGCTGAGCGGAGAGCCGGAGGCGGGCGGGGTCTCCGCCGAGAAGCTGCTGCTGACCAGGGCCGCGCTGCGGATGCGCCGGGAGCGTCCGGAGTGGTTCGGCCCGGGGAGCGGCTATGCGCCGCTGACCGCCGAGGGGCCGACGGCGGCGCACTGTACGGCCTTCGTACGGACGGGGCCCTCCGCACGCACGGGAGGGGACGGGCCCGAGACGGGCGAGGGCGGGGCGGTCACCGTGGTCACCCGGCTGTCGCGGCGGCTGGCGGAGGCGGGCGGCTGGGGCGCCACCCGGCTGCCGCTGCCACCGGGCCGCTGGCGGGACCTGCTGACCGGGCGGACCGCCGAGGGCCCGGCAGCGCTGGATGAGCTGCTGTCCCGGCTTCCGGTGGCGCTGCTGGTCCGGATCTGACGGGCCCGCCGGAACGGGCCCGCCGGAACGGGCCCGTTCAACACCCTGGCTGACGGCCCGCCAGAACACCTGCGGACTTCACGCCCTGAAGCATTTACAGGTGCGCGGGGGCGCGCTACGTTCACCAAGTAATTGGGAGCGCTCCCACGCCGACGGTTCCTGACCCGTTCACGTCGAAGGGAAAGCACGCGCAATGCCTCGACGATCACTGGCTCTCGCCTTGTCCGCACGCCCGCCGGGCGGCTCCCGCGCGCGCAGGTCCGTACTGCTGGTCCTGCTCTCGGTGCTGCCCGCCCTGGGCCTTGTCTTCTTCTCCGGCGGCAGCGCCTCCGCCCACGGCGCACCGATGGCGCCGGGCAGCCGCACCTATCTCTGCTGGAAGTACAGCATGTCCTCAACCGGCGAGGTCAAGCCGACCAACCCGGCGTGCAAGGCCGCGTACGACAAGAGCGGTGCGACGCCCTTCTACAACTGGTTCGCGGTGCTCCGCTCGGACGGCGCGGGCCGCACCAAGGGGTTCATCCCGGACGGCAAGCTGTGCAGCGGCGCGGCCACCGTCTATGACTTCTCCGGTTTCGACCTGGGCAGCAAGGACTGGCCGGTGACCCATCTGACGTCCGGCAAGTCCATGCAGTTCTCGTACAACGCCTGGGCCGCGCACCCGGGGTCGTTCCGCAGCTATGTCACCAAGAGCCCCATCGACCCGACCAAGCCGCTCACCTGGAACGACCTGGAGGACCAGCCATTCGACACGGTGACGAACCCGCCGCTGTCCGGCCAGGTCGGCACGGTGGACGGCAAGTACACCTGGACGGCCAATCTGCCCTCCGGCAAGAGCGGGCGCCACATCATCTACACCGTGTGGACGCGCTCGGACAGCCAGGAGACCTTCTACAGCTGCTCCGACGTGGTCTTCGACGGCGGCAACGGCGAGGTGACGGTCCCGGGCGCCACCAGCGGTGGCGGCGACGACCCCACGGACCCGCCGGGCAACCCGCCGACGGCCTCCTGCACCGCCACCCAGAAGGTGACCAGCACCTGGAACGGCGGCTACCAGGCCGAGGTGACGGTCACCAACTCCGGTGCCACGCCCATCTCCTCGTGGATGGTCGACTGGTCGGTGCCGTCCGGGCAGCGGATCGACAGCGTCTGGAACGGCAAGCTGACCACCAGCGGTTCCTCGGCGTCGGTCACCAACGCCGACTGGAACGGTTCACTGGCCACCGGCGCGTCGACGACCTTCGGCTATGCGGCCGGCGGCGGCTCTCCGGACACAACGGCCGCACCGATCTGCATGGTGCACTAGTCTGCGTCTCACACCGGTCCACGCAGGTGCTCCGACCCGCTCATTGATCTGTCAGGTGCACCTCATCCCGCGCGCCGGTCTGCCGCTCCTTCCCCCTCGCGGGCGGCAGACCGGCCCCGCCCGCGAAAAACCGCGTGGACACGGGGACATCGGCGCCCGTAGAGTGCGGGCACGCCCTTGATCGAGGAAGGAGGCGAGAGCAATGGACATCACGATCATTCCGCGCTCCCGTCCCCTGTCCCCCGGGCGTATCCCCGTCTGATCGCACCTCTGCCATCAGGCATCCGACCGGGAGCGCGTCACTCTCCTGGAAGGAATCCCATGACCGATCCGGTCATCCGTCCCCTCACCGAGGGCGACGCCCATCTGTTCCACGACCTGCACGTCCCCGCGCTCGTCGGCCGGGGCGCCTTCGGCCACCCCTACGCCACCGTCGGCCAGGGCGGCGAGTACCGCCCCGACTGGACCTGGGTGGCGCTGCGCGAGGGCCGGGTCGTGGCCCGCGCCGCGTGGTGGGCCGGGCCCGAGGACTCCACGCCCGTCGCCCTGGACTGGTTCGACTTCGCCGAGGGCGAGGCCGACACCGCCGCCGAACTGCTGCGCACCGCACCACTGCGCGCCGAGTACAGCCTGCTGGTCCCGCCCGGCTGGCGCGACCGGCCCGAGGTGCGGGCCGCCGCCCAGGCCCGGGTCGACGCCGCCGTGGCGGGCGGGCTCGTCCCCCTGGTCGAGCGCTACCGCTATGAGTGGACGCCGGAGTGCGGACTGCCCGCCCGCCCGGGGCGGCTGGAGTTCCGGCCCGAGCCCGATGACGCGGCGATCGAGGACGTACTGCGCCGCATCATGCCGGGCTCGCTCGACGCCCACGACCGGCGCGCCATCGAACGAGGAGGTGTCGAGGCCGCGGTGCGGGAGCTCATGGACTTCTTCTCCTGGTGCCCGTCGCCGCGCGAGTGGCGGCGGCTGGCCTGGACGCCCGAAGGGGAACTGGTCGGCATCCAGGTGCCCGCACACAATCCGTCGGGCCCCTGCGTGGGCTTCATAGGGGTCGTCGCCGAGCAGCGCGGCCACGGCTACGCGTACGACCTGCTCGTGGAGTGCACCCACGATCTGGTGGAGCGGGGCGCCACGAAGATCGCGGCGGCGACCGACCAGCCCAACCTGCCCATGGCCGCGCACTTCGCCAGGGCGGGGTATCCCATCACCCAGGAGCGCATCAGCCTCGTCTGACCGGTGTCGCCCCGCCCGCTGACCCAGGTAGCCCCACCACTGACCGGTGTCGCGCTGCTGCGCCGCCGGTGCCGCGTCCCGCAGCATGGTCGGGGACGGTCGACGGGTCGAGGTAGGGAGACGCCAGTGCTGTTCGAGGTGTGGGCGCCGCACGCCGGGCGGGTCGGGCTCCATGTGAACGGGCGGAACCGCCCCATGGAGCCCGACCCGGACCGCGCGGGGTGGTGGCGGGCCGAGGCCGAGGCCGGGCCCGGGACGCGGTACGGCTTCGCGCTCGACGACGGCCCGCCGCTCCCCGATCCGCGCTCCCGCCGCCAGCCGGACGGCCCGGAGGGGCTGAGCGCGGTGGTCGACCACTCCCGCTTCCGCTGGGAGCGGGAGTGGTTCGGGCGGCCGCTGCCCGGTGCGGTCCTCTACGAGCTGCACATCGGCACCTTCACCCATGAGGGCACCTTCGACGCGGCGGCCGAACGGCTGCCCCATCTGGCCGGGTTGGGCATCACCCATGTGCAGCTGATGCCCGTCTGCCCGTTCCCCGGGACCCACGGCTGGGGATACGACGGCGTGGCGCCCTGGGCGGTGCACGAGCCGTACGGCGGGCCGGAGGGGCTGGCGCGCTTCGTGGAGGCCGCGCACGGGCACGGCCTCGGCGTGGTGCTCGACGTGGTCCACAACCATCTGGGCCCCTCCGGGAACCACCTCCCGGCCTTCGGCCCGTACTTCACCGACACCCACCACACCCCGTGGGGCGCGGCGGTCAACCTCGACGCGCCCGGCTCGGACGAGGTGCGCGCGTACTTCATCGGCAGCGCGCTCGCCTGGCTGCGCGACTTCCGCCTCGACGGACTGCGGCTGGACGCGGTGCACGCACTGCGCGACACCCGGGCCCGGCACTTCCTGGCCGAGCTGTCGGCCGCCGTGGACGCGCTGGCCGCCCGCACCGGCCGCCCGCTGTTCCTCATCGGCGAGTCCGATCTCAACGACCCGCGCACCACCGCCCCGCGCGAGGCGGGCGGCCACGGTCTGCACGCGCAGTGGAACGACGACTTCCACCACGCCCTGCACACGTTCCTCACCGGTGAGCGGCAGGGCTACTACGCCGACTTCGCCGCCGAGGGGCCCGGGGCCCTGGTCAAGACGCTGATGGGCGGCTTCTTCCACGACGGCACCCATTCGGCGTTCCGGGGCCGCCGCCACGGCAGTCCGCTGAACACCCACACCACCCCCGCGCACCGGCTGCTCGGCTACGCCCAGACCCATGACCAGGTCGGCAACCGGGCCGTCGGCGACCGGCTCTCCGCCCGGCTCTCCCCCGGACTGCTGGCCTGCGCGGCGGCCGTGGTGCTGTGCGCGCCCTTCACCCCCATGCTCTTCATGGGCGAGGAGTGGGGCGCCCGCACGCCGTGGCAGTACTTCACCGATCACCAGGATCCGGAGCTGGCCGAGGCGGTACGGTCCGGCCGCCGCCGGGAGTTCTCCGCCCACGGCTGGGCGGAGAGGGACGTGCCCGACCCCCAGGACCCGGCCACCCGGCTGCGGTCCTGCCTCGACTGGCGGGAGCCGGAGCGGGAGCCGCACCGGGCGCTGCTCGACTGGTACCGGAAGCTGATCGCGCTGCGCCGCGCCGAACCGGCCCTGACCGACCCCACCTGGTCGTACACGGGCCTGTCCTCCGGTTCGGACGGCTGCTTCAGCTTTCAGCGCGGCCCGCTGCGGATCCTGCTCAACCCGGGCGACCGGCCGGTCAAGACCTGGCTCGGGCCCCGGACCGGCGAGATCACCGAGGTGGTGGCCGCCTGGCGGCGGATCGAGCCGCCGGGCCCGGACGGCATGCTGAGGCTGCCGCCCGAGACCGCCGCCGTGCTGCGCTGCGGCTCACGCTGAGGCGCCCGAGGCCCGGGGCGAGGCGCCCGAACCTCTTCTCGCGGTCGGCTCTCCCCGGGATCAGCTCCCCCCGCGGTCGGCTCTCCCCGGGGTCGGCTCTCCTCGCGGTCAGCTCTCCTCGGGGCTCAGCCGCAGCGAGATGGAGTTGATGCAGTACCGCTGGTCGGTCGGGGTGGGGTAGCCCTCGCCCGAGAAGACATGGCCCAGGTGCGAACCGCAGCGGGCGCACCGCACCTCGGTACGGACCATGCCGTGCGAGCGGTCCTCGAGCAGCTCGACGGCCGAGCTGTCCGCCGGGTCGTAGAACGACGGCCAGCCGCAGTGGCTCTCGAACTTCGTCTCCGAGCGGAAGAGCTCCGCCCCGCACGCCCGGCAGGAGTAGACGCCGACCGTCTTGGTATCGGTGTACTCACCGGTGAAGGCACGCTCGGTACCGGCCTCCCGCAGTACGTGGTACTCCTGCGGAGTCAGCTCCGCGCGCCACTGCTCCTCCGGCTTGTCGATCTCGTACGCCATGGGCGGACCTCCTCAGTTCTCCGGGCTCTGCAGACGGGCGAGGATCTCCGGACCGAGGTCGGTCACATCGCCGGCGCCCATGGTGAGAACAAGGTCACCGTGCTTCGCCATTCCGGCGATCAGCTCGGGCACCGCGACCCGGTCGTGCTCGGCGGTGACATCCGCCCCGTGACGGGCCGCGGCGTCGATGATCAGGGCGCTGGTGACGCCGGGGACCGGGTCCTCGCGGGCGGGGTAGATGTCCAGGACCACGGAGGCGTCGGCGAGCGCGAGCGCCTCGCCCATCTCGGTGCCCAGCTCCTGGGTGCGGCTGAACAGGTGCGGCTGGAAGACCACCAGCACCCGGCCCTCCCCGGCGCCGCCGCGGATCGCCTCGAGGTCCGCGGCGATCTCGGTGGGGTGGTGGGCGTAGGAGTCGATCACCTGCACCCCGGCGGCGGTGCCCTTGAGCTGCAGCCGCCGCTTGACGCCCGTGTACGAGGCGAGAGCGGGGGCCAGCTCGGCGGCCGGGACGTCGGCGGCGGCGCCCGCGGTGAGGGCGGCCACGGCGTTGAGCGCGTAGTGGCGGCCGGGGACGGAGACGGTGAAGGTCAGCTCCGCACCGCCCAGGGACTCCGCGAGCCGGACGGTGACCTCGCTGGTCAGCCCGTGCGGCTCGATGGCCAGGACCCTTACGTCCGCGCCCGCGTCCTCGCCGTAGGTGAGCACCCGCAGCCCCTCCCGCCCGCCGACCCGGGCGGTCAGCTCCCGGGCGCCGGGGTGGTCGGCGGAGATCACCAGCGCGCCGCCGGGCCGGATCCGGTCGACGAAGGTCTGGTACGACTCGTAGATCTCGTCCATCGAGGCGTAGTTGGCGTGGTGGTCGAGCTCCACATTGAGGATGATCGCCACCTCGGGCGCGTACTTGTGGAAGCTGCGGTCGCTCTCGTCGGCCTCGGCGACGAAGATCTCGCCCTCGCCGTGGAGGGCGCTGGAACCGGGGGCGTCCAGATCGCCGCCGATGACGTACGACGGGTCCAGGCCGAGGGTGCGCAGCGAGACGGCCAGCATCGAGGTCGTGGTCGTCTTGCCGTGGGTGCCCGCGACCGCGATCGGCCGGGAGCCGTCCATCAGCGCGGCGAGCGCGTCGGCGCGGTGCACCACCGGGATGCCGCGCTCCCGCGCCGTGACCAGCTCGAGGTTGTCGGCGCGGATGGCGCTGGAGACGACGACGCTGGTGGCGTCGGCGGCGAGGTTCCCGGCGGAGTGCCCGATGTGCACCGTCGCGCCGAGCTCGCGCAGCGCCCCGACGATCGGCGAGTCCTTGGTGTCGCTGCCCGAGACCCGCGCGCCGCGCATGGCGAGGACCCTCGCCACGCCCGACATCCCGGCGCCGCCGATGCCGATGAAGTGCGGTCGATCCAGCGTGTCGGAGGCGGTGCCGGCCGGTGCCATGTACGGGTCTCCCCTGGTTCGCGGTGTGTGCTGTCGGCCCGATTCTCGCACCCCCGGCGGCCCGCCCCCGCCGATGGCCGCGGGGAACAGCGCCGCGCCTCGGGCAGGCGGCGGCCGCCGGGGCGGGCCGCCTGGACCGGGACCGGCGCCGCGGCTCAGCCGCCGGCCGTGGGCTGGTCCTCGTCCACCGCGTGCGAGAAGAGCTTCAGTACCGGGACCCCCACCTTGTGGCGCGCCCGCGAGGCCCAGTCCCGGTGGAAGAACTCCTCCACGAAGTGCGGGGCGGTGAGCACGATCACCTCATCGGCCTGGGTCTCCTCCACCACACCGCGCAGCACCTCCAGCGGCCGGCGCTGGACGACATGGCCCCGGGCCCGGCTCCCGGCCGCCTCGAGCGCCGCCACCGAGTGGGCCAGCGCCCGTTCGGCGGGCTCCAGCGCCTCCTTGCCCTCCGGCTCCTCCCCCTCCTGGGCGGCCTGCTCCAGCTCGCCGAGGGCAATGTCGTCGATCGCGCGCAGCAGCCGGTCCTTGCTGCCCCTGGGCTGCATCAGGACGACGAAGGAGACCGGGTCATCGCCGTGCAGGGTGGTGACGAATTCCACGTCGGCGGGGGTCAGGGGCTTCTCAATCATCAATACGCTCGTGAACACGGCGGATGCCCTTCTCCTTCGCGATCGTTTTCGCGGGTTTGCGGACGGTTTTTTATAAGTTATTGGTGAATCCGACGGTAGCGGGTGAAAAGAAACCCGGCTTCCTCCAGAACGGAAGCGAGAGTGAAGCGTTCCGGTTCCCCCAGTACGGGTCCGTTCATGATTCGCTTCGCGTCCCCCGCGAAGGCCAGGGGGGCCACCGCCAGACACAGCTCGTCCAGCACCCCGGCCGCCGCGAACTCCGCCAGCAGCGTGGGGCCGCCCTCGGTGAGCAGCCGGGTGTGGCCGAGCTCCGCGAGCGCGGTCACGACCGCCGCCGTGTCCACCCGCCCGGACGGTCCCGCCCCGGCGAAGACCACCTCGGCCCCCGCCCCACGGGCGGCTTCGATCCGCTCCTGCGCGGCCGTCGCGCCCGTGATCACGATCGTCGGCACCAGCGGCTCGGTGAACAGCGGCTGCGAGAAGTCCAGGTCCAGGCTCGCGCTCACGACGGCGATCGCGGGCGCGGGCGGCTGGCCGAGCGCCGCCCGGCGCTCGGCGAACGCCTCCCGGGCACGCGCCGGGCGGTAGCCCTCGCGGCGGGCGGTCTCCGCGCCCACGACGACGGCGTCGGCGAGCCCCCGCAGCACCCCGAAGATCCGCATGTCCGCGTCGGAGGACAGGGGCTTCGACCGGCCGTCGTGGTGGGCCGCCCCGTCCAGCGAGGACACCATGTTGGCCCGCAGGAAGGCGCCGGAGGGGCCGTGCGGCGGCTCCGGATACGCGTAGGCGTCGGCCAGTTCGTCAAGGGCCCATTCGCGGTCTTCGGTGACTGTTTCGGCAGACGTACTGGCAGACGTTTCGGCAGTACTGGCAGACGTTTCGGCAGGCACGGGGAACAGGCGTCGCATAGGCCGCAGTGTGACATGCCTCCCTCTCGGACAGTGGTCGGGTGAAGAGCGACTACCCTGGACATCCGTGTCTGCACCAACCACCGCATCCGGCTCGGCAGGCCGCATAGCCGCCGAAGCCCCCGCAGCCCTCACCGCCCGTGCGCCGCAGGTTCCGGCGGAGCGTCTGGTCGCCGAGATGGTGCCGCCGCCCCGCTTCGCCACCGTGAGCTTCGACAACTACATCACCGACCCCGGGCAGCCGAGCCAGGCCGAGGCGGTCGAGGCGCTGAGAGCCTTCGCCGCACGGCTCGGCGGCGGGGCGGACGTGAAGGGCGGGCGCCGCAGGCACTGGTTCCGCCGGGAGGCCAAGCCCGCCGCGGGCGGCGGGCCGCGCGGGATGTACCTCGACGGCGGCTACGGCGTCGGCAAGACCCATCTGCTGGCCTCCCTGTGGCACGCCACCCCGGCCGCCCCCGAGCTGAAGGCGTTCGGCACCTTCGTGGAGCTGACGAACCTGGTCGGCGCGCTCGGCTTCCAGCAGACCGTGAAGACCCTGAGCGGCCACCGGCTGCTGTGCATCGACGAGTTCGAGCTGGACGACCCGGGTGACACCGTGCTGGTCTCGACGCTGCTCGGCAAGCTGGTCGAGGCGGGCGTGGCGCTCGCCGCGACGTCCAACACGCTGCCCGGCAAGCTGGGCGAGGGCCGGTTCGCCGCGGCCGACTTCCTGCGCGAGATCCAAGGGCTGTCCGCCCACTTCCGTACGCTGCGCATCGACGGCGAGGACTACCGCCACCGCGGTCTGCCCGCGGCCCCGGCCCCGCAGTCCGACGAGACCGTCACCCGGGCCGCGCACCGCGTCCCCGGCGCCTCCCTGGACGACTTCCCCGCCCTGCTGGACCACCTGTCCCAGGTGCACCCGAGCCGCTACGGCGCGATGTGCGACGGCGTCCAGGCCGTCTGCCTGACCGGGGTCGCTCCGGTGCCGGACCAGTCGACCGCGCTGCGGCTGGTGGTGCTGGCCGACCGGCTCTACGACCGCGAGGTGCCGGTGCTGGCCTCCGGGGTGCCGTTCGACCAGCTCTTCAGCGAGGAGATGCTGAGCGGCGGCTACCGGAAGAAGTACTTCCGGGCGATATCCCGGCTCACCGCCCTCGCCCGCGACGCCAAGGGGCTGGCCGACGCGTCGTACCAGCGCTGATCGGATGACCAGCGCTGATCGGATGGTTACCGCGCATCGCTGATCGAAAGGTTCCCGCGCACCCGCCCGCGTGATACACACGTGCGGTCATCTTCTCTGTCCGCCAGCAGGGAGTTACCGCATGTCAGCGACACGACGTCAGCTTCTCGGCCGCACCGGCGCACTGGGCGCCTCCATCGCCTCGATCGCCTTCACCGGCAGCGTCTCCGAGCTCTTCGCGGGGACCGCCACGGCCGCCGAACCGGATTCCGCACCGCTCGGCCGGGACGGCTACGGCCCCCTGGTCCCCGACCCCGACGGACTGCTCGACCTCCCGGAGGGATTCCGCTACCGGGTGCTCTCGCGCGAGGGCGATGAGCTCCGCTCCGGCGAGGGCAAGGTGCCCAGCCACTGCGACGGCATGGCCGCGTTCCCGGGCCGCGCCGGAGGCCGCCGCAGCCGTACGCATCTGGTCCGCAACCATGAGAACCGCAACGACGCCGCGATCCGCGTCCCCGCCGTGAACGGCCTCACCTACGACCCGATGGGCCTGGGCGGCTGTACCGCCCTGGAGCTCGACTCCGGCAACCACGTGCTGTCCGAGCGGGTGGCCATCGCGGGCACCGCGGTCAACTGCGCGGGCGGCCCCACCCCCTGGCACACCTGGCTGACCTGCGAGGAGACCGAGGACCGGGCCGGGACGAACGGCTACACCAAGGACCACGGCTTCATCTTCGAGGTCGACCCCTACGATCCGCGCCGCACCGGCGCCGTGCCGCTCACCGCCATGGGCCGCTTCCAGCACGAGGCCATCGCGGTCGATCCGCGCAGCGGTGTCGTCTACGAGACCGAGGACGCCTTCGAGAAGCCCTTCGGGCTCTTCTACCGCTTCCGGCCGAAGAAGCCGCTCGGCGGCGTCGGGTCGCTGCGCGCGGGCGGGGAACTGCAGGCGCTGCGGGTGCCGGGGGTGCCCGACCTGTCCACCATCCAGGAGCCGGGCACCACCTTCGACCGCGTCGAATGGGTGGACGTCCCCGACCCGCTCGCCCGCCAAACCCCCATCCGCTTCCAGGACTTCGGCCCCGGCGGCATCACCCACGCCCAGAAGCTGGAGGGGTGCTACTGGGGCGGTACGTCGGTGTACTTCGTCTCCAGCTTCGCCAAGAGCGCGGACGGCTCCGCGGCCGACCACTTCGGCCAGATCTGGCGCTACGACCCCGGCCGGCGACGCCTCACGCTGGTGATCGTCTTCGGCCCCGGGACGGACGTCCAGCTCCCCGGCGAGTCCCCCGACAACATCACGCTCGCGCCCAGCGGCGGCCTGATGGTCTGCGAGGACGGCAACGGCGCGCAGCACGTCTTCGGGGTGACCCGGCGCGGCGACGTCTATGCGATGGCCCGGGGGCGCCAGAACATCGGCACACCGGAGGAGCCGGAGTGGGGTGAGTTCGCGGGCGTCACCTTCGCGCCGGACCGCCGCACGATGTACGTGAACTGCTACACCCCGGGCACGACGTTCGCGGTGACGGGGCCCTGGCGCCACTAGCGCCTGTCCGGCGGGGATTGGCGCGTGGGGGCTCGTGGTGCCGCGTGGGGGCTCGTGGTGCCGCGTGGTGGCGTCCGGTGGCGTTGGTGCGGGGCCGCCGCCTCGCGGTGGTGGCTGGGGCGCCGCGCCAGGCCCCCGCGCCAGGCCCGCGAACCCGCGAAGCTCTGCCGGGTCAGGGCCGAGCGCCCGTACGCGGTCCCGGCCGGGGCAGACGGTGCGCGCGGGCCAGCCGGAGCAGCGTGGGCTAGCCGGAGCAGCGCGGGCCAGCCGGAGCAGCGTGGGCTAGCCGGAGCAGGCGGTGCGCTGGGCCTCCTGCCATTCGCAGACGGGGCACAGCGTGGCTCCGGGGCGCGAGGCGGGGTACTCGGTGGGCTCGCCGCACTGCACGCAGTCGGCGTACGGCGGGCCCTCGGGAAGGTCCGTACGGTCGTCCATGACCCGAACCCTACGACCGGCGGGAGCTGAGCGCGCAGACCAGCGCGGTCGCCCCGGCGGCGGCCGCGCCGGTCAGGGCCAGGGGCAGCAGGGGCATCGGCACGGTGCCGCTGTGCGAGCCGTCGACCAGCCCTGACACCGCGGCGTTCGCGGGCGAGGCACCGGCCACCGACACCAGCAGCGCGGCGAGCAGGGTGGCCGGGATCGCCCAGCCGGGGCGGCGCAGCAGCGGCCGGTTGCACAGCGCGCCGACGGCCGTGCCGAGCAGGGCGCAGGCGATCGCGGTGAGCAGCCCGGAGACGGTCGCCTCGGGCACGGGAATCTCGTGCAGGTGGTCCGCGGTGTGCGGATCGCTGACCGCCGCGACGAACAGCGTCCCGGCGGTACCGAGCACCAGCGCCGCGCCCAGCGCGGTCAGCACCGACGCGAGGTGCACCCGGCCCGGCCCCACCGCCGCCGCGGCGCAGTCGCGCGCCGCGGCGGGCTCCTGGGTGACGCACACCCGCACCAGCCACGCGGCGACGGGCAGCAGCGCGGCGGCGGCGTAGCCGAGCGAGTCGAGGATCGGCTGCCCGGTCTGCACCCCGATCCCCAGGAACGCTCCGTAGAGCAGCAGCGGCGGCAGCCAGCGGTGCGAGCGGGCCAGCAGGGCCGCCTGGTAGCGCAGCAGCGCGGTCATGACTCCTCCTTCGCCGCTTGGGCGGGCTCCTGGGTGTCGTCGACGGTCGTCACCGCGCGGATGTGCCAGGGCGGGTCGGCGGTCAGGAGGGTGCGGAGCAGGGCATCGGAGTCGGCGGCACCGACCTCGACGGTCAGCCGTACGCCCCGCCCCGCCGGACCCGCGGCCGCGCTCTCCCGCGCGGGCGCGGGGCCGCAGTCGGGCACCGTCGAGCCCGGCGACCCGGCAGCCGCCCTCCCCCGCGCGGGCGCGGGGCCGCACTCGCGCAGCACCGCGCCCGGCACCCCGGCGGGCAACGCGGCCCCCGGCGGCCCCTCGGCCTCCACCCGCACCCACGGCCCGTCGGCGGGCCCGTGCTGCGCCACCGGCGGACGAGCCGCACCCGGCGACGCGGCCTCCGGCGGTCCCTGAGCCTCTGCCCCCGCCCACGGCCCGTCGCCGGGCCGGTCCCGCCTCACCGGCGACTGGGCCATACCCGGCACCGTGGCCTCCCGACCCGGCGCCCCCGCTGGTGCCGGGCGGGCCGTGCGCGGAGCCGGGTCGCTGCCCCGGAGCCGGTCGGCGGCGGTCCGGAGGCCCGTGGCGCGGGGATCGACGTCGGTCGCCGGGGAACGGTCGTACGCGGCCGGGGAATCGACATCCGCCGCCGGGTCCAGAACGCCTCCGTCCGGGCCGGGCGCGCCGTGGGTGTCCCCGTCCACCGGCTCCAGCCGGGTCTCGATGACGCGCAGGACGCGGTCCGCCGCCCCGGCCAGGCGGCGTGGGTCGTGGTCGACGAAGACGACCGCGCCGCCGTCGGCGACGCGCTCGGCGACCGCCGTGTCCAGCACCCCGCGCGCGGCCTGGTCGAGGCCGGTCCACGCCTCGTCCAGGACCAGCAGCCCGGGGGCGGCCAGCAGGGCCTGTGCCACGGCTATCTTCTGGCTGGTGCCCTTGGACAGCTCGGCGAGCGGGGTGTCGGCGTAGCCGTCCGCGCCGAAGCGCTCCAGCCACTCCCCCGCCCCGCGCACCGCCGCGGCGCGGGACAGCCCGTGGATCCGGCCCAGGTGGGTGAGATAGCCGAGGGCGGAGAAGGGCAGCTCGGCCGGGAACCGCTCGGGGACGTAGGCGGTGGGCGGGCGGCCGGTGATCCGGCCCGCGCTGGGGGTGTCGATCCCGGCGAGCAGCCGCAGCAGTGTGGACTTGCCGCTGCCGTTGCGCCCCTGGACACGGGTCAGCGAACCCGGCTCCACCTCGAGATCGACGCCCCGCAGCACCCAAGGCCCGCCCAGGCCGTAGCGGCGGCCGACTCCTCGCAGTCTCATGCCGGTTGAGCATAGGCGCGCCCGGTCGGCCGCTCCGTCAACAGGCGCAAAGATCCACCAGACAGGCCCTGGCGGCGCTCCTGGCACACTGGGCGCGTGACCAGCACCGACGCCGACGCCGAGACCGGCGCCCAGACCAGCACCCGGGCCAGCACCCGGACCACCGCCCACCAGGGCTCCGGATCCGGCGCCCGCAGCAGCCCCTTCCGGCACGCCGAGATCGACCGGGACGCCGCGCCGCAGTTCGTCCTGCCCCTGGTGGTCCGGATCGAAAAGGCCGCGCCCCCGGCGCGTACGGACGCCCTGGAGACGGCGGCACGAGCGGTGCTGGTGCTGCTGTCGGACGAGCGGGCGACGGCCGAGGACGGCGAGTGGGCACAGGCCGTACGGGACTGGCAGGACGCCCGGATCCGCAAGGTCGTACGGCGGGCGCGCGGTGCGGAGTGGCGGCGCGCGGCCGGACTGCCGGGCATCACGGTCACGGGCCGGGCACCCGCCACGACCACAGCCGAGGGCGAGGGCGAGGGCGAGGACGGGGACGGGGATCGGCTTTCCTCGGCGGCCGCCGCCGAGGTGCGGGTGTTCCCGCCGGTGCCACTGGACGGCTGGCCCAAGGAGCTGGCCAAGCTCCAGGTCTCGGGCACCGACCTGGACGACCCCGAGCCACCGCCCGCCCCCGACCCCACCGGTCC
>NZ_JAEEAP010000899.1 GCF_016103465.1 Streptomyces sabulosicollis | reverse complement strand
CCCCGGGGGCCGCCGCGCGCACCAGGGGCGGGGCGGCGTCGGGGAGGGAGTCTGCCGGGACGTTTCCGCGCTCCTCAGAGGCGTCCGCGGTGACCGTCGCGTGCCAGCCGTGGCGGTCCAGGGCGCGGGTGAGGGCCCGCACCATGCGGGGGTCGAACTGCGAGCCCGCGCACCGCTTCAGCTCCTCCACGGCCATGGGTACCGGCCGCGCCCTGCGGTACGTACGCGTCGAGGTCATCGCGTCGAAGGCGTCCGCCACCGCGACCACCCGGGCGAACTCCGGGATCTGCGCCCCGGTGAGCCCGTACGGATAGCCGCTGCCGTCCAGCCGCTCGTGGTGGTGCAGGATCGCGGCCCGCGCCTCGCCCAGGAAGCCGATGCCGCGCACCATCTCGTCGCCGTACTCGGGGTGGAGTTCGATCACCCGGCGCTCATCGGGGGTCAGCGGACCGTTTTTGCGCAGCAGCCGGGTAGGCACGCCGAGCTTGCCGACGTCGTGGAGGATGCCCGCGATCCGCAGCGCCTCCAGCCGGTCGCCGCTCATGCCCAGCTCACGGGCGATCATCGCGGAGGCGCGGCCGACGCGCTCGCTGTGGCCCCGGGTGTAGCGGTCCTTGATGTCGACCGCCTGGACGAGGGCCCGGATGGTGGCCTGGTGGGCGGCGCTCTCGCGGCGGTAGAGCACGAAGCCGCAGGCGCAGACGTACAGGGGCAGCAGCACCAGCAGGCCCGCCGCCGGTCCGTAAGGGCTGCGCCACAGCACCGCCATGGCCAGCCCGGCGGGCCCGTGCACCAGATACGGGGCCAGGGCCCCGGGCAGCCGCCCCCACCAGGCGGCGCGTGGCGACTGCCGCTCCGCGGTGACCAGCACCCCGCCCTCCAGGGCGGTCGCGGTCAGGCCCAGGACGAGCGCGGCGGCCACGGCGGCCGCCAGCGCGTACGGAAAGCCGGGCATACCGGACGCCTGTGCGGCGGACGCCTGCCCAGCGGGGGCCTGGGCACCGTCACCGAGGGCCCACAGCGTCCCGAGGGTCCCGGGGCCGTCCAGGGCCGCGAAGGCGCAGGAGGCGGCCCAGACGGCCAGCGAGAGCCGTGCGGCGCGCCAGGCCCGCCGCGCCCCGGCCGGGGGCCGCTCGACGCGGGCGAGCAGCGCACCGGGCACGGCGACCAGCGCCGCGGCGGCGGGCGGCAGCAGAAAAGCCCCGGCCAGAAGGACGGGGCTGCACCATTCGGGCCAGCGGGCGCGGACCCTGGAGCCGACCGCGTGGACCGCGGCGAGCAGGGCGGTCGTGGCCCAGGGGACGGCCGCTCCGGGCCGTACGGCCGGGGCGGCGCAGTACGCCCCGGCGAGCACGGCGCACAGGACATAGGCGCGTGCGCCGTGGGGAAGTGCCCGCACGGTGTCCTCCTCCCCATCCATGTCCGTTGCGCCGCCCCTCTCGGGCGGGGCGGGTTCAGGTGGTTGGGGAGCTTAGGAC
>NZ_JAEEAP010000898.1 GCF_016103465.1 Streptomyces sabulosicollis | reverse complement strand
TTTTAGCGAGTGTCTCGTGGGCTCGGAGACGTGTATAAGAGACAGGGCCTGCCCCTTCCCCTGGGCCGGTCCCGGCCTCCCCTGGGCGGGTCCCGGCCTCCCCTGGGCGGGCCTGTCCCTTCCCCTCCGCGGGTCCCGGTCTCCCCTGCGCGGGACCGGCGGCCGGTTCATTCCTACTCATCGAGGAAGCGGACATGACCGCCCCACCCGGCTTACAGGCCGAGGACAGGCCCGACTTCGAACGGGCCCCGCACCAGGCGCTGCGTACGGCGGAGATCCGTGAGGCCCTGCGGCGCAACGGGGCCACCGCGGACACGGATATCCAACGGCTGCGCGCCCAGGCGCTCGTGGCGAGCGAGCTGATCGCGACGGCCGCCGCGCCCGAATACGCCGCGTGCCTCCCACAGCGCGCCGCCGCGGCGACGACGACCGCGTCCACCGCGTCCACCGCGCCCGCTGCATCTGCCCTATCCGACTCACCCACCTCCTCGGCAGACGTCCGTGGACTGCTGCCGGTGCTCGCCGTCCTCGTACCGGCTCTGGCCGGCGCCGCGACCGCGGTCTTCCTGCTCCTCGGCGGGCTGTCGGGGCCCCTCGACTCCCAACTCGAGCTGTCCGACGCACTGTTGACCGCCGGGCTGACCAGCGCGACGATCGCGGCGTTCACTCTGGCGGTGGGAGTGGCCTGCCTGCTCCTGGCCGCCGTACGCCACCGCACCCCGGCCCCCGACCGGCGCTCACGTCCTCATGGGCGCCGACGACCCCACCCGCATCCGCCCACGCACCCGCCCTACGTCAGGCGCCGGGATGACGCGGCCGTGGCCACGGCCCGAGACGCCTGGCTGAGGGCCCTTCTCACCCGCGGCATCCTGCCGTCCTGCGCGACCGGCTGGAGAGGTCGCACACCCGTCCGGACGAGTCAGAAGAGCGAGAGAGGAACCACATGACGGTAAACCTGGCCAAGGGCCAGCGGATCAGCCTGAGCAAGTCCGACGGGGGTGAGCTCACCGCGGTGCGCATGGGCCTGGGCTGGCAGGCCGCGCCGCGGAAGGGGTTCCTCGCCCGGCTGACCGCCAAGGAGATCGACCTGGACGCCTCGGCCGTGCTCTTCGCCGGACGCGAAGCCGTGGACGTGGTCTTCTTCCAGCATCTGACGAGCGATGACGGATCCGTACGGCACACCGGCGACAACCTCGTCGGTGGCGCGGGGCAGGGCGGCGACGACGAATCGATCCTGATCGATCTGCAGCGTGTTCCGGCTCATGTCGATCAGATCCTGTTCACGGTGAACTCCTTCTCCGGACAGACCTTCGCCGAAGTGCAGAACGCCTTCTGCCGTCTGGTCGACGAAACCAATGGCCAGGAGCTGGCCCGCTACACCCTGAGCGGCGGCGGCCCGTACACGGCCCAGGTCATGGCCAAGGTTCACCGCGCGGGTGGGGGCGGGGCG
>NZ_JAEEAP010000897.1 GCF_016103465.1 Streptomyces sabulosicollis | reverse complement strand
GGGCGGGGGCAGGCATGGTGGACATACGGATCCCAGGATCTCACCTCCGGAAAACGGCTGGCGAACCATTTCCGTCCGCGCCGCGTGGCGCGATATGTGCGATATGTACGTGCTCATCGCTTTAGCGTGACGTCATGGCCGACGACCTGGCGCAGCATCCCGACCCCGAGCACCGACCGCCGCTATGGAGGTGGAGGGCCTTCAAACGGTCCCCCTTCTTCCCCGCGACCGTCATCGTGCTGATCATCTCCGCGGGTGCCGGGCTTTTCGCGGGCTCGTACACCTACGCCTTCGCGAACCCCACCCCCCGGAACATCCCCACCGCCGTCGTGGCCCCCGATCACGGCACCGCCCCGCTGAACCGGTTCCTCGCCGGGATGGAACACGCCCTGAACGCCTCCCTCCGGCTGCGCCCCTACCCCACCTACGCCGAGGCCCGCTGGTCCCTGGAGGAGCAGCGGGTCTTCGCCGTCCTGGACGTGCGCGGCCGCGGCGTACGGATGGACCTGGCGAGCGCCGCCGGGGCGACCGTCGCCCAGGTGCTCGGCCAGGCCGCGGGCAAGGTCGGCCGGATGTCCGGGGTGCCGGTCACCGTCAAGGACGTGAAACCGCTGCAGCCCGGCGATCCGCGCGGCCTCGCGGTCTTCTACATCTCCCTGGCCGCCACGATCATCGGCTTCCTCGGCGCCATCCAGCTCAGCGTGAACGCCTCCGCGCTCAACCCGGCCGAGCGGATCGCCTTCATGATCGCGTACGCCCTGCTCGGCGGGTTCACGATCGCGGCGATCGTCGACCAGGGGCTGGGCGCGCTCAAGCTCCCCTTCCCGGAGTCCTGGGCGATCCTGGCGCTGACGATGTTCACCTCGGGGCTGGTGTTCTCCATGTTCAACGTCCTCTTCGGGCGCTGGGCGCTCATCCCCACCTGGGGTCTGCTGGTGCTCCTCGGCAACCCCTCCTCCGGCGGCGCCGTCTCCTGGCCCCTGCTCCCCTCCCTCCTCGGCACCATCGGCCGCTGGCTCCCGCCGGGCGCCTCGGTCAACGCCCAGCACACCGCGATCTACTTCCGCGCCCACCAGCACGCCTTTCCGTTCCTGGTGCTGGTGGCCTGGTGTCTGCTGTCCGCCGTGGTCTTCTGGACCTGGCGCCACCGCCACCCGGGCGGGCGGCCACCGAGGGCGACGCCGATGCGGTGCTGAAGGGGTTCTCGGCGCAGAAGGGGTTCTGGGGGATGCCCGACCGATCGCGCCGCCTGTTGTGTGTGGGGTTGCTCCCCCGCCTCTTCGCGGGGCTCGGTATGCGGCTGCGCTGTGTGGGGACTGCGCGAAGCCGCCCTTTCGCGGGGGGCTCGGTATGGGGGTCCGCTGCGTGGGGCCGTGCGGGGTGTGAGGTTCGGCCTCAGCCCTCGGGCCGGGGTTCCGCCTTTTCGCGGGGCTCGGTATGCGGCTGCGCCGCGTGGGGCTGTGCGGGGCGGGGCTCTGCCCCGG
>NZ_JAEEAP010000896.1 GCF_016103465.1 Streptomyces sabulosicollis | reverse complement strand
GTGTATAAGAGACAGGGTTTGTGCGGGGGCGGTTGCCGGAGTTCATGGTGCCGGGTGCGTGGGTGGTGCTGGATGGGTTGCCGGTGACGGCGAACGGGAAGCTGGACCGGCGGGCGTTGCCGGTGCCGGAGGTTCGGGGGGCCGGTGCGGGGCGTGAGCCGCGTACGGCGGTGGAGCGGACGCTGTGCCGTTTGTACGCCGAGGTGCTGGGCCTGGAGCGGGTGGCGGCCGAGGACGGCTTCTACGACCTCGGCGGGGACAGCATCTCCACCATCCAGCTGGTCAGCCGGGCCAGAACCGCTGGGCTGGTCATCACTCCGGCCGATGTGTTCGCCCACAAGACGGTGGCCCGGCTGGCGCACACCGCGACGCCCGCGGCCGGTTCGCCCCGTGGCCAGGCGGCCGATCTCCCGATCGGCGAGGTGACACCGACCCCCATCATGGAGTGGCTTCGTGAGCAGGGCGGCCCGATCGACGGGTTCTGCCAGGCGATGCTGATGACCACACCTACCGGAGCCGTTACCCGGCAGCTCGCGGACGCTCTCCAGGCCCTCACCGACCACCACGACGCGCTGCGGCTCCGGCTGGCGGACCGCCCCGACGGGGCGTGGTCGCCCGAGGTGACAGCGGCGGGCACGGTACGGGGCGCGCGACGAGTGCGCCGGGTCGAGACCACGGACGGCCAACCGTCGGAAAGCCTGCTGGCCGAGCAGTTCGCCGCCGCCCGTGGCCGTCTCGACCCGCGGGCGGGGGTGATGTGGCAGGCGGTGCACTTCGACGCCGGGCCACGCCACCCGGGGCGGCTCCTGCTGGTCATCCACCACCTCGCGGTCGACGGTGTCTCATGGCGCGTCCTGCTGCCGGACCTGGCGGCCGCCTGGACGGCGGTGGTGGCGGAGCGGCCGGTGGAGTGCGAACCGGTCGGCACGTCGTTCCGCCGATGGGCCGCACTGCTGGCCGCCGAGGCGGACACGGAGGCCCGGGAGGGCGAGCTGCGCCACTGGGAGGAGGCCCTGGCCGGGGTACGGCCCCTGGTGGCGGGACGGACCGGCGACCACGGCACCTTCGGCACCGCCGGAAACATGGCGCTGCCCATGTCCGGTGAGGACACCGAGCCGTTGCTGACCCGAGTGCCCGGGGCGTTCCACGCCGGTGTGCACGATGTGCTGCTCGCCGCGTTCGCGGTGGCCCTCGACACGTGGCGGGAGCGCCACGGCCGGGCCGCCGCCGGTGGGCCCGTGGTGGTGGACGTGGAAGGACACGGGAGGTCACACCGCCTGGCCGAGGAGGTCGACCTCTCGCGCACCGTCGGATGGTTCACCGCCCTCTATCCCGTCCGGCTGGAACCGGGCCGCCTGGACCAGGAGGCGGTCCGCCGTGGCGGCCCCGCGCTCGGCCGTGCGGTCAAGCGCGTCAAGGAGCAGTTGCTGTCTCTTATACACTTCTGACGCTGCCGACGACTAGTCGAGTGAGGTTCTCTGTGGGTG
>NZ_JAEEAP010000895.1 GCF_016103465.1 Streptomyces sabulosicollis | reverse complement strand
CCGCGGGGCGGGCGGTCAGGTGGGCCACGCACTCCTCCAGGGTGAGGACGCCCAGCTCACGGACGTAGCGGCCCAGGTACTGGGGGAAGGTGCCGTACGCCCGGGGGTGGGGCTTGGCGCCGTGCAGGATGCCGTCGCTGCCGCCGGTGTGGGCGGGGTGCCGCATGATCGCCTGGACGTTCTCCTCGTGCCCGACGTGCTGCAGGATGGTCGGGCCGAGGCGGTCGGCCAGGAGGAGACGGCGCGCGGTGACCCAGGGGGCCTCGGCCCGCTCGCGGGCGCTCGCGGCGACCGTTTTGCCGACGTATGCGGTGAGGGCCGGGTCGTTCACACCGGAGATCTCGATGGTGTCCCAGTTGATCGGCACCCCGTGGCAGCCGTCCGCCCCCTCTTCCTCCATGACGCGCCGGATGCGTTCGGCCTCGGCGTCGTCGCGCAGCCGCGCGAGGGCCGCGTCGGGGCCGCCCTCGGCCGCCCAGCTCGGCAGCATCGCGGCGAGCGTGGTGCAGCCGGGGAGGTAGGGATAGGTGTCCAGCGAGATGTCGGCGCCGTCGGCGATCGCGGCGTCCAGGAGGGCGAGCAGCTCGGGGGCGCGGCCCTTGTTGAGGTCGAAGTTCATGGTGGCGTGGGCGAGGTGGAGCGCACAGCCCGCCTCCCGGCTGAGGGCCACCATCTCCTCGTAGGCGCGCAGGGCGCCGGCGCCGTAGGAGCGGTGGTGCGGGCAGTAGTAGCCGTCGTACGCGGCCACGACCCGGCACAGCTCGGTGAGTTCGGCGTCGGAGGCGTACATGCCGGGGGTGTAGGTGAGCCCGGAGGACAGGCCGACGGCCCCCTGCTCCATCCCCTCGGCGACCAGCGCCTTCATGTGCTCGACCTCGGCGGGCGTCGCGTCGCGGTCCTCCCAGCCGAGGGCGAGCATGCGGACGGTGCCCTGGGGGATGAGGTACGCGGCGTTGACCGCGATGCCCCGGCCGTCGAAGCCGTGGTCGAGGCGGTCCAGGAACTCGCCGACGGTGCGCCAGGTGAAGTCGATGTCGGAGCCGTCGCCGTTCCAGCCGGTGATGGCGGTACGGATCTGGGCGAGCGTGCGGTCGTCCACGGGCGCGTAGGAGAGCCCGTCCTGGCCGATGACCTCCAGGGTCACGCCCTGGGCGGCCTTCGCGGAGTGGTCGGGGTCGCGGAGCAGGGCGAGGTCGCTGTGGGCGTGCATGTCGATGAAGCCGGGGGAGAGGGCGAGCCCATCGGCGTCCACGACCCGGTGGGCGGTGGGCCGGGGTCCGCCCCCCTCGGGTACGACGGCGGCGATCCGCCCGCCGTCGACGGCCACGTCCGCCCGGTACCGGGTTCGTCCGGTGCCGTCGATGACGTCCGCGCCGCGGATGACCAGCTCCATGGGGTTGCCCTCTCTTCCTGCCGACCGCGCCGTGCGGCGCGCTGTCCGTTCCCCCACCCAACCCTCACTCGGTGGGGGACCCTCCGGGTCCCCCACACCCC
>NZ_JAEEAP010000894.1 GCF_016103465.1 Streptomyces sabulosicollis | reverse complement strand
GGGGGGGTGCCTCTATGTCTTTCATCAAGCGAGGCGTGGGGTTCTGGGTTCGTAGAAGGTGCCGTCGCGGAGCATGGCGAACAGCACGCTGATGCGGTGGCGGGCCAGGCGGAGGAGGGCCTGTGTGTGGGTCTTTCCGCGGGTCCGGCATCGGTCGTAGTAGGAACGGGAGGTGGGATCGTGCAGGGCGGCGAACGCGGACAGGAACATCGCGCGTTTAAGTTGCCGGTTGCCGCCTCTGGGCGCGTGTTCGCCGTGGATCGAGGTCCCCGACGACTTCGTCGTCGGGGCGAGGCCAGCGTAGGAGGCCAGGTGGGCAGCGGTGGGGAAGCTGGTGCCGTCGCCGACGGTGACCAGCAAGGTGGCGGCGGTCCTGACCGCGACCCCCGGCATCGAGGTCAGGACCTTCGAAAGAGGGTGTGCTTCCAGCAGGGCCTCGATCTGGGTCTCCAGGGCCCGGCGCTGTTCGTGAACGGCAGCGAGCGAGCGGGCCAGGGACGGGATCACGATGTCGAGGGTGCCGGTGCCCGGGACCGTGACGGTCTGCTCGTCGAGCGCGTCGAAGACCTCGTCGATCAGCCGCTGTGCCATGCGCGGGGCCTTGGGTCTGATTACCTCGATGAGCCTGCGACGGCCGGCCTTTCGCAGCGCGGCCGGAGAACCGTAGCGTTCCAACAGCCAGGTCACGGCCTGGTGGTCCAGGCGCGGCCCGAGCACGCGTTCCAAGCTGGGATGGAACTGGGTGAGCAGGCCGCGTATCCGGTTGGAGGTGCGGGTGGCTTCGGCCGCGAGGTCCTGATCGAAGCCCACCAGAACGGTCAGCTCGGCGGTGATCTCGTCGGTCAGCTCCAGAGAGCGCAGGGTGTGCGGCATGGTGCGGGCGGCGTCCGCGATCACCGCGGCGTCCTTGGCGTCGGTCTTCGCCTCGCCTGGATACAGGTCGGCGATCCGTCGCATGGCCAGGCCCGGCAAGTAGGCGACCTTGCAGCCGGCATCCCGGGCGACGGTGAGCGGGAGGGCTCCGATGGAGGCGGGCTGGTCCACGATCACCAGGACGGTGCCGAACTTCGCGGTCAGCTTGTCAAAGACGGCCCGCAGCTTCGGCTCGCTGTTCGGCAGCTGCTTGTCGAAGACCTTCTTGCCTGCCGGAGTCAGCCCGTGCCCGTGGTGGGCGCTCTTGCCGACGTCCAGGCCGAGGAAGACGCCCACGTCGTCGATGTCGTCCAACCCATCCTCCCGAACATTGGTTCGTGCGGAGCTGGCCAGGGTGATGGCGCCGTACGCACGCATCCACGTTATGCAGACCTGCCGCCCTCAAGCGGCCAGGCATTGCGCCTGGCCAGGCGGTAGTCAGACCTCTCATCAGCGTCTCCAACGGCACCCCTCGGGCCCGGTGACACCACCCCCCAGGTCATGCGTTCGACAGGGGGGATCAGTCATGCCGGACCCGGAGGCCAGCGGCCCCGTTGCGGAACCGCCAAGAACATAACGGGGG
>NZ_JAEEAP010000893.1 GCF_016103465.1 Streptomyces sabulosicollis | reverse complement strand
CAGTCTTCCACGAGGATCACCCCTTCCCTCCTGACCTTGATCACCAAGGCCAAGAATCAGATGAAGATCCGCAAATGGGTCAGTATTGACACGCCGTCAAAGGGTCAGAGTTCGACCGACGCCGAGAGGCCCACTCAGACCGGGCGGCGGGTCCTCCCGATGCGGGAAGGACTCGCCCCCTTTTTCACTTCTGATAGAGAATTCGGGCCCGTGATATTGACACCCAGAACCCAAAGTCCCCTCTTGCGCCTATAGGGGGCGGCGCAGATGACGGGCCAGACGCTGTTCCGCGGCGCCGCGGTGACGGTAGAGCTGACGCGTGCTCACCCCGCGCTCGCGGGCGAGTTCGCCCATCGGCTCACCGTGAAGCCGGGTACGGGCGATCAGCTGCGCCTCAGCCAGATCGACCACGCGGGCCCGCACCGCGCCAACCAGCACCTGATGCTCATCCGTTACCGCATCGCCCCCCGCACTGGCCGCGGAGCACAGGCGGCCGAGGTGGGCCATTGGCTCACCGGCCTCCCGTTCACCGCGCCGACGGGCCGCGTAGATGAGGCGGTGCACGGCGCGGTCCGCCGCACCGAACAGCTCTCGGTCCAGACCCGGATCAACCGCATCCACCCCCTCAAGGGCGACCGTCACAGCCGCGAGGGCTTCCTGCTCGACCTCCTGACGCTCCAGGTGGGCAGGGCGGGAGAGGCGGGCCAGCATCCGGCGCAGCACCGGAATGGTCATGCCCACGGCCACCACGCTCCACGGCTCGCCTAGCACGTGCGCGCGACGCACGACCTCGCACCAGGTACGCGACCGCAGCTCGGGACGGGTGCTGGGGTGAGCCAGCCGGGTACGGATCCGGTCCACCGGCCAGGCCCCCTCTGCGGGGTCGTCGCACACCAGATGCGCGGGCAAGGTCAGCGGCGCCTCCGCACGGGCCAGCGCGAGGAACGACTGCTCCACCTCCTCCAGAGGAGAGGAGGCGGTGTGCGGGTGGCGAGGCACGGGACGGTGGTACATGGCACGACTCCCATCAGCGGTTCGGAGAACTTCCGCCGCCAGCCCTTTCACCCCGTCGCGCCACCACCGGCCCACGAGCGCACCACCGCCAGGCAGCGAGCGGCCCTGTGGTCCGCGCTGTGCGATGGCTCGCATCCGGTCCGGCATCTGAGAGCAGGGCTGATGGCCGCACAAGAGCGGCATGAATCGAACGTAAAAAATCTTGAAGAAGTCTCCGGTGCCTTTCGGTGCCCTCGGTGGGAGAGGCCCAGGGTGGCTCGCTCATGGCTCGCGACCGGCTCGCACCCTTACCGACCTGCGGCGTTACCCATAGCGCTCCCGGGAGCCCGACGTCGGCACGGAGACATGATCGGGGCATTCCGCACCTCGAACACAACAGGGGAGATGGCAAAGAGCCACTCCCGGAATCTCTATTGATCACGTCAGCACCAGACGGCCGGACCCCTCCCCGGGCGCCACCAGCCGATGACCAACCCCCGCCC
>NZ_JAEEAP010000892.1 GCF_016103465.1 Streptomyces sabulosicollis | reverse complement strand
CCCCCGGTGCTGACGCCGTCGTCAGGAGCCCGCCACCGCCGCCGTCTTCTCCGGCCGCGGCTCGGCCGTGGCGGGGATGTCGCGCGTCCACAGCGGCCGCAGCCGGTAGGTCAGCAGATAGAGCACCGCCGAGGCGGCCGCCGCGACGAACATGCTCAGATCGCCCGCGTGCGGATACGCCGCGGCGAACGCGCCCGTGTAGAGGTCGGACTGCCAGAACGGCACCGAGGCCACCACCCCGCCGGCCCAGGCCACGAAGCCCCAGGAGAGCACCCGCCCGCGGTCGTACAGCTCGGCGATCCGGTTGGGGTCGGAGCGGCCGCCCAGGTGGTAGTCGAGCAGCAGTACGGTGGCGAACGGCGCGATGAAGTACGCGGTGAGGTTGAGGAACACCGAGAACTTGTCCTCGGTGCCGGAGTGTCCCCACAGGCTGATCGCGTAGGCCAGCGCGCAGATGAGGGTGACGGCCTGGGTCCGGGTGACCGGCACCTTGAGCGTCTGGACGGAGATCGCGCCGCCGTAGACGTTGAGGAAGTTCTGCGCGAGCGCGGAGAGCCCGATGGCGATCAGGGCGGGGATGGCGAACGGCCCGGTCAGCTGGTGCAGGGCGGTGATGGAGTCGGTGCTGGTGGCGTTGGAGCCGAGGAGCACGCCGAGGATGCCGAGCCAGCAGATGGTGACGAAGTTGCCGAGCCCGGTGTACCAGGCGGTGCGGGTCACCACACGCGGCGAATCCGGCAGATAGCGCGAGTAGTCCGAGGCGAACGGCGCCCAGGCGACGAGGAAGGAGAGGAACCAGCCGCCGAAGGTGATCCAGCCGCCGGTGGAGCCGACGTAGTCCGCCGCCTTGGGATCGGCGTCGAAGGTGCCCGTTGCGCCCCGCACCAGGGCCACCACCGTGATCATCACGAACAGCGGGGTGAGCACGTAGGTCAGCACCCGCTGCAGGAAATTGATCATGTTGTAGCCGTAGATGGACACCACCAGCTCGACCAGGGTGAGCGCCAGTCCGCAGAGCCAGAAGGGCAGATGGGTCAGCTCGGCGATGGCCTTGCCGCCGAGGATCACGGTGACGGCGGCCCAGCCGACCCCGGCGAACACATTGATGTACGCCACCGGCAGGAAGTTGCCGAAGAACCCGAGCGGGCCCCGCGCCTGAATCTGCTGGGGCACCCCCAGCCGTACGCCCATCCGGGACATCACGGCCATCAGCAGCGAGCCGAGACCCGCGCCGACCACGATGGCGGCGACGGCGGCGCCGAAGCTGAGGCCGAGCCCGACCGCGCTGAACCCGAGCAGGATGATGGGGAAGTTGAGACCGGCGGCGAACCAGACGAAGAACTGCGAACTGGGCTTGCCGTGCCGCTCGTTGTCGGGGATGTGGTCGACCCCGAAGGGCTCCACCTTGGTGACCGCGCTGCCGTACACCGGCGCCGTGTCGTCGTGGGTCATGGGCGTGCTCCTGGGACGGGAGGAGTGGGCGTCAGGGGGTGGCG
>NZ_JAEEAP010000891.1 GCF_016103465.1 Streptomyces sabulosicollis | reverse complement strand
GAGGGGCGGGGAGGGGAACGGCCCGCCGCAGCCGCCACGCTCGGCCATGTGGTTTCCGCCGGGCACGGCCTCCGCTCCGGTCCTCTCTCCTCCGTACGCGTCCATCTCGGGCGCGTACGGGCGTTTTCGACCCCCCGTCATGGGCACTCTGTACTCACATCGTCACCGGCGGGCCCGATCACCTTCACCGGGCTCGCCGTACGGACGATCCTCGCCCGACACGTCCCGCACCGTCGCACAGTCAATGCCGCAATCCGGGACACTTTGCCCTGATCTGTCGTGTGCCCGGGGAAAGGACGCGACGCCATGCCGGAAGCTCCGCTCTCCCGGGGGGCACACCACCCGCCGACCGCCGTACCGCGGGACCAGCCCCCGCCGTCCGCCGCCCGCACCGCCGCGGCCGCGGGCCCGCCCGGGCTGCTCACCTCGCTCGCGCCGCTGCTCGCCGAGTGGCTGCCCCGGCAGCGCTGGTTCGCGGGCAAGGGCCGTCCCGTCACCGGCTTCGCGCTGGTCTCCGCGACCGAGCTGCTGCCGTGGCGGGCGAGCGGCGGCACGCCCGGGCTGCTCCACCTGCTGATCCGCGCCCAGCAGCCGGAGCCGCCCGGCCACCGGCACGGCTTCGGCTGCGGCCACCGGCGCGGGGCGGCGGCCAGCGACTGCTACCAGCTCCTGCTCGGGGCGCGCCCCGCCCTGCCACCGCCGCTGGCCCCCGCGCTCATCGGCCGGCCCAGCGGCGGTCCGCTGGACGGGCAGACGGTGTACGAGGCGCTGTTCGACCCCCGGCTCACCACGCTGCTGCTGGAGCGACTGCGGATGCCCGGGCGGCTCGGCCCGCTGCGCTTCGTGCGGGAGCCGTCCAGCGCCATCCCCTCCACACTCCCGCCCCGGGTGATGACCGCCGAGCAGTCCAACTCCTCGGTGATCTACGGCGATACGTTTATTCTCAAGCTCTTCCGCCGGGTCAGCCCCGGCACCAACCCCGATCTGGAACTCCCCCTCGCGCTCGCCCGCACCGGCTGCGCCCGGGTGCCCGCGCCCGCCGCCTGGTTCGAGGCCGAGCCCCCCGCCGAGGGCGCCGGGCCACCGCCCGAGCCGTTCACCCTGGGCGTGCTCCAGCCCTATCTGGCCGGTTCCCGGGACGGCTGGCAGCTCGCGCTGGACGCCCTGGCCGCCGGGGGCGACTTCACCGGCGCCGCCCGCGCACTGGGGCACGCGACCGCCGAGGTCCATCTGGCGATGGCCCGCGCGCTGCCCACCTCCGTGCTGCGCCGCCCGCAGATCGAGCATCTCGCCGCCGCGATGAGCGAGCGGCTCGACTCGGCCGCCGCCGCGGTGCCCGCCCTCCAGCCGTACCGCACCGCGCTGCACGGCGCGTACGAGGACCTGGCCGCGCTGGGGCACGCGGGCCGCACCTGGGCGGCCCAGCGCATCCACGGCGATCTGCACCTGGGGCAGGCTTTGCTGACCGGGGACGGCGGGGATAGCGGGGACGGCGGCGGAGG
>NZ_JAEEAP010000890.1 GCF_016103465.1 Streptomyces sabulosicollis | reverse complement strand
GGGTGGGGCGGCCGCCGGCAGCGGCGGCGGTTCGCCGAGCACTTCGGGGAGCTGGCCGCCGCGATCAGCGTTCCTTACGGCTCCGGCGCGCCTTACGGCTCCGGTGTGCCCGGCCGCTCCACGGATCAGGCGGACCGTTTCGCCAATGGTCTCCACGGCCTCGCGGACCTGGCCGGGGAGTACGGAGGGCTGTCCGCCGCGCTCCGCTCCGAGGACGCCGTAAGGACGCTGGAGCGGGCCTGCCGCACCCTCGGGGCGCCGCACGGCGCGCAGCGGGCGCGGGTCGCCGATCTGCTGACCGTCACCGAGGCCCTGGAGTGCGCGCTGCGCCCGCTGTCGCTCGACTGGTACGGCGACGGTGCCGGGGGCGACCCGGGGCTGTCCGGGGTGGATCTGTGCCACGCCGCGACCGGCGGCGCCGCCGTGCTCCCCGGGCTGCTGGCCAAGCGCCGCTTCGGCACCCCGCTGCTGCTCACCGAGTACGGCGTGCGGCTGCGCGAGTGCTATCTGGCGGGCGCGGCCGCCGCGGAGGGCGAACGGCCGCCTTCCGGGCCCGTACGGTCCCTGCTGACCGCGTTCCACGGCCGGCTGGCCGCCGAGGCGTACGCACGGGCCGATCTGATCACCCCCGGCAATACGCACACCCGCCGCTGGCAGGAGCGGTGCGGCGCCGACCGGGAGCGGCTGCGCACCGTCTACCCGGGGATGGACGCCGCCCGCTTCGCGGAGGTCGGCGAGCAGGACGCGGCCCCGTCCGAAGGCGACGACCGGACGCTGGTGTGGGTGGGCCGGATCGAGCCCCCCAAGGACGTCATCGCGCTGCTGCACGCCTTCGCGGAGGTGCGCCGGTGGCAGCCGGACGCACGGCTGAGGATCATCGAGACCCGGCGCGGCGAGGACCCGGAGACGGACGGCTATCCGGCCCACTGCCGGGCGCTGGCCGACCACCTCTTCCCCGACGAGGCGGCGGACGCCCACTCAGCGGGTGACAACCCGGTCTCCTTCGAGCGGCTCGGCGACCCCGAGGTGCCGGCCCTGGCCGACGCCTATGGGGCGGGCGGCGTCGTGGTGCTGTCCAGTGTGGTCGAGGGCTTCCCGGTCGGGCTGGTCGAGGCGATGTTCTGCGGACGGGCCACGGTGTCCACGGACGTGGGCGCGGTCTGCGAGGTCATCGGGGGCACCGGCCTCGTGGTGCCCCCGCGCAACCCCCGGGCGCTCGCGGACGCCTGCCTGGCGCTGCTGAGCGACGCCGAGCGCCGTGCGCGCCTGGGCGCCGCCGCGCGCGCCCGTGCGCTGGAGCTGTTCACCGTCGAGCAGAACGTCGCGGCGTTCCGCGGGATCTATCTGGAGCTGATGTCGCACTGCCCGGTGCGGCGCGAGGAGGTCGGCGAGGGCGGCGGGCCGCTGCCGTTCGCCCGCCCCGCCGCGGCCCATGTGCCGGGGCGCTGGACCGCGGGCCGCGACGGCGACGGCTTCGGGCACCGGCTGCCCGGCCCGGCCGCCTCCCGCCC
>NZ_JAEEAP010000088.1 GCF_016103465.1 Streptomyces sabulosicollis | reverse complement strand
AGCCCCACCACTCCGCCGTCCACCCCGAGCGGCACCAGCAAGCTCACCTCCGTCGGCGCGAAGGAGCTGTCCGCCACCGCGGGCACCGGCTTCGCCCAGTCGCCGCGGGTCAGGGCCGTGGACACCGCGGGCAAGCCGGTGGCCGCCGCCCGGGTGAAGTACGAGGTCCTCGGTGACACCGACGCGCGCTTCCTCGGCCTCGTGAAGTCCGCCACCGTGCTGACCGCCGCCGATGGCACCGCCACCGCGCCGAAGCTGCTCGCGGGCGAGAAGACCGGCACCTTCACGGTGCGCGCCACCGCCGTGGGGCGGGAGGCCGCCCCGGTCGAGTTCACCGCCACCGTCAAGGCCCGGCCCGTGCCGCAGGCCGACGCGCTGGCCCGGATCGGCGACAAGGAGCTCACCGCCCGGACCGGCGCCTCGTTCGCCGACGCGCTCACCGTCAAGGCCACCAACAAGGGCAAGGTCATGGCGGATGTCCTGGTGACCGCCACCATGATCACCTCGGCGAAGGACCCGAAGGCCAACGACAAGGGGCCCTACTTCCTGGACGACGAGGGCAAGCCGGTGCGCACCCTGGCCGCCCTGAAGACCAACGACCTCGGGCAGCTCACGCTGCCGAAGATCCTCACCGATGACCACGCGGGCACCTTCCTGCTCCGCCTCACCGCCGAGGGCGGCGCCGTCCTGGACATCGAGCTGACGGTCACCCAGGCCCCCGCCTCGTAAACCAGCGCCCCTCACACGGGTTACCCCGCACCGCCCCTGAGCCCCCACCGGGCCCAGGGGCGGTGTGACGCTTTCACTCCTTCGTGTTCTCATCTGCGGCCCCCGTTGCTACGGTGCCCCCTCCCTGACGAAGCGTCAGGCAGCGCCTCGTACCGACCACGAGGAGGCCCCGTATGCGCGCCCTCGCCGCCGCCGCGATCGGACTCGCCGCCGCCCTCGCCATCGTCCTCACGGTGACGGCCATCGGCGCCCCCAGCGGTGAGACCTCCCCGGAACCCCTGCTCACCACCGTCCCCAAGCACCCCTGAGGGAGGGACAACCGCCATGCGCCGCAGAGCAAGCCTGGTGCTGCTGGCCTTCGCCGTCTTCTTCGCCGCCCTCGCGCCGCTGCTGCGCTGGTACGCCTACCCCCGGCTGGCCAAGATCCCGCCCAGCGAGTACCAGACGGCGGTGATGGAGGCCAGTCCGGCCACCCTGCTCGACTACGGCACCATGAAGCCCCGCACCGTCTCCAAGGTCAGCATCGTGCAGACCCTGCGCGGCAACGTGCCCGCCGCGAAGAAGGCCGGGAAGGCAACCGGGCGCGATGTCGTCGTCTGGGACTCCCTGTCGTATGTGGCCGGGCCCGACGGCAAGATGGTCTCCAAGATCCCCGAGCGCTATGTCTTCGACGCCCACTCCCAGGACCCGGTGCACGCGGGCGGCGAACATGTCGACGGGGACGCGGTGCGCCGCGACGGCATCGAGTACAAGTGGCCGTTCCTCACCGAGAAGCGCGACTACCGCTACTTCGACGCCCAGACCCGCACCTCCGCCCCCATCCACTACAAGGGCACCCGGAACTTCCGCGGCCTGGAGGTCTACTACTTCGAGCAGACCATCCCCTGGACCAAGGTGCCGCTGCCCAAGACGATGCCGGTCGACGGCGTCACCCCCGAGACCGTCCGCAAGGCCGGGACCTCCCGCTGGTACAGCACCAAGCGGATGTTCTGGGTCGAGCCCACCACGGGCGCCCCGGTCAACGGGCAGGAGATCCACAAGGAGGAGCTGCGCGGCGGCACGCTGCTGGGCGACCGCGACCGGGTGACCGTCTTCTCCGGCCATGTGAAGATGCGCGAGGACTACATCCGGCACACGGTGGACATGGTCAAGTCCCAGCGTCAGCTGGTCCTGATGCTCACGGCCTATCTGCCGTGGGGCTTCCTGATCCTGGGGCTGGCCCTGCTCGCGCTCGCACTGCTGCTGGAGGCGCGCGGCCGCGCGGCGCGCCCGCCGACGGCCCCGGCGGCGCCGACCCCGTTGTCAGTGGCGGGCCATAGCGTATGACCATGCCAGTGAACAGCTGCGTCCCCGGCCCCGAACTCATCAGCCACATCGCCGACTTGGCGCGCCTGGAATGGACCCCGGGTGCCACGGCGGCCGCCGCGAAGCGCTTCGGCTGGGTGCCCGACGGCTCCCGCACGTCCTCCTACGCCACCAACACCGGGCACCACGTCCTCCCGGAGTGGTTCGGCGGGCCCGACGACGCGGACACCGAATGCATGATCCCGTTCTGTTACTACTACGAACCGGACGACTTCGACGCGGAGTTGCAGGCCGACGGTCTCAGCGGGAACGTCGACTGGCTCGCCGAGTACCACTCCGCCGACCCCGGCTGGGTCTTCGACCGCGAGGCCGGCCGTTCCGGCTTCGACGACCGGTGGCGCGCCGCCGTGGACGCCTTCAGCGAGCGTCTGGGCGAGCCGGAGACCGTGGTGCGGGACGAGAAGGGCGACCACCCGTGGAACTACGCGGCATGGCGCTGCGGCGGCAATGCGGTGGTGGTCGGCCAGTGCGTCGACAACGGCTCGTACATGACCTTCGAGCAGGCGCTCATATGGGTCGGGCCGCACCCCGTGGACGAACCGTTCCCGACGGGGGAGCAGTTCGCCCTGAGACTGGAGTGCTGAGCGGGCGGAGTGCCGAGGGGGACCGGACTGCTGAGGGGACCGGAGCGCTGAGGGGACCGGAGCGCTGAGCGGCGCGGGCATCGCGTCAACCTCCGTCCCCGCGATTCGCTCGTGGTGGTCAAGCCGGTAGTGATCAGGGTGAGGGCGTGGCTAGCATGCCGCCCATGCCTGGCATCACGATTGAGTTCACCGAGCAGGAACTGGCCGAGCTGCGTGCCGAGGCGAGGGAGAAGGGCGTCGCGATCAAGAGGCTGGCGCACGACATACTGACCGAGGACGTGGTGCGGCGTCGGCAGAAGCAGCGCTTCGTCGAGGGCGCCGTGAAGTTCGCCCTGGCGTACAAGGCCGAGTTCGAGCGGGAGTTCCCGCACGGCATGCGGTGATCCTGTACGTCGACGCCGGTTGGGTGCTGAACGTCCAGGTCGAGGTCTCCCCGGTGAACACCCCGGTCCGGGACTGGGGTGCGCTGCACTGCATGACCGAGCGCCACCGCTACGAGCGGTTCGCGGGTGAGCCCTACTACGAGGAGGCCGCCGCCCGCGCGGCGACCTTTCTGCACACCTCACTGATCCTCGAGCCGTTCTCCGACTACAACGCCACGATCGGCGCGGCCTGCGCGCAGATGTACATGGAGGAGTCCGGAGAGCCGATCGCGCCCCCGCCGGGCGCCATGGTCAAACTGGTCCGCGACATACGGGAGATCGCCGGCTTCCGCCTCGGCGAAACCGCCCGCCGCCTGCGGGCCTGGGCCGACTGACCCCCGCCGAACGGGCCTGGGCCGACTGACCCCCGCCGAAGGCGCCGCGCGCCTCGCTGAGCGGCGCGGGCCGCGGGGCGGTGCGGCCGCCCGGGCCACGTGGCTCATCTGCCCGCGCGGCGGGGCGCGGCGCCTGGCTGCCCCCGCGCCACGCGGCAGCGGTCGTGCGGCCTCCCGGCCGCATCGTTCAGCGGCGGGCGTTGGTGCGGCGGGTCGGCTCGGCCGTGGTCGGGTCCTCGGGCCATGGGTGCTTGGGGTACCGGCCGCGGAGTTCGGCACGGACCGAGCGGTAGCCGTCCTTCCAGAAGGACGCCAGATCGGCGGTGACGGCGGCCGGGCGTCCCGCCGGGGACAGCAGGTGGATCAGCAGCGGCACCCGGCCACCCGCGATCCGGGGCGCCTCCTGCCAGCCGAACAGCTCCTGCAGCTTCACCGCCAGCACGGGCCGGTCCGCGCCGTAGTCCACCCGCACCCGCGAGCCGCTCGGCACCTCGATCCGCTCCGGCGCCAGCTCCTCGAACCGCGCGGCCTCGCCCGTGGCCCACGGCATCAGCCGGGCCAGCGCCTGCCCGGCGTCCACCCGCCCCAGATCGGCCCGCCCGCGGGCCCGGGCCAGCTCCGGCCCGAGCCAGTCGTCCGCGCGGTCCAGCAGCGCCTCGTCGGAGACGTCCGGCCAGGTCCCGCCCAGCTCCCGGTGGAGGAACGCCATCCGCTGCCGGACCGCCCTGGCCTGTGCCGACCAGCGCAGCAGCCCCGTGCCCTCGCGGCGCAGCCCCTCCAGCAGCGCCCGCCGCACCGCTTCCGGATCGGGATCGGCCAGCGGCCGGGACACCAGCTCGATCGCGCCGAGCCGGGTCACCCGCCGCGCCAGGAGGTCCCCGTCGGCCCAGCGCACCTCCTCACCCTCCGCGGCCAGCGCCGCGGCCGCCGCCCGGGCGGTGTCCTCGTCGGTCACCGCCGCGAGCCGCACCCGCGCCGAGGCGGAGGCCACCGGCCGGTCCGCGACGGCCACCGCGAGCCACGGCGCCCCGCCCAGCCGCGAGCCGTCGCCCAGCTCCGCGCCCGTCCCGGCGGCCATGAGGTACGCCCGCTCGCCGCGCCGCCGGGCCACCCGCTCCGGGAAGGCCAGCGCGGCCATCAGCCCCGCCACGGCGTCATCGCCGCGCCCTGCGACGGCACCGCCCCGGGTGCCGTCCGGGCCCGCGGTCCCCGCGGCGGTCAGGGCGTGTTCGAGTCGCCGGGCCTCCTGGCGCCAGCGGGCGGCGTACGGGTCGCCGCCGTGGCGGGCGGTGCGCCAGGCGGCGGCGAGGTCGTCGCCGTACTCCCTCGGGGGCTCCTCGCTCAGCAGGGCCACCACCTCCGCCGCCCGGCGCGCGCCGACCTCCTTCGCGCCGTCGATGAGCGCCCGCGCGAGGCGGGGGTGGAGGCCGAGGCGGGCCATTCGGGTGCCGCGTTCGGTGGCCCGTCCGGCGGCGTCCACCGCGCCGATCGCGGTCAGCGTCTCGCGCGCGGCCGCCATCGCCCCGGCGGGCGGCGGATCGAGCAGGGCCAGCCCCGAGGCGTCCGGATCGCCCCAGCACGCCGTCTGCAGCGCGAAGGCCGTAAGGTCCGCACCGGCGATCTCCGGCGACGGGAAACGCGGCAGCCGGGCGTCCTCCGCCTCCGGCCAGCAGCGGTAGACCACCCCGGGCGCCTCGCGCCCCGCACGGCCCGCGCGCTGCCGGGCGGCGGCCCGTGACGCCCTTACGGTCGTCAGCGCGCTCAGCCCGCGTGCGTGGTCCATCCGGGGCTCCCGCGCCAGCCCGCAGTCCACGACGATCCGCACACCCGGCACGGTCAGGCTCGACTCGGCGACCGAGGTGGCCAGCACCACCCGCCGCCGCCCGCCGTCCGCGCCCGCGAGCACCGCCTCCTGGACGGCGGCGGGCGCCCGCCCGTGCACCCGCAGGACCTCCGCCCCGGTGAGCCCGCCCAGCTTCCCGGCCACCCGGGCGATCTCCCCGACGCCCGGCAGGAAGCACAGCACATCGCCCTCCCGCTCGCGCAGCGCCCGCCGCACCACGGCCGCGACATGGTCCAGCAGGGCGGGGTCCACCCGCATTCCGTGCGGCGGCCTTACGGGGCGCTCGGGCGGCGCCCACACCACCTCCACCGGATGGGACACCCCCGGCGCCGAGACGACCGGCGCGGACTCCCCAGAGCCGTCCCGGCTGTCCGTCCCGGCAGCCTCGCCGTCCCGGCTGTCCGTCCCGGCAGCCTCGCCGTCCCGGCTGTCCGCCCGGACAGCCTCGGCGTCGCCGCCATCCGCGCCGTCGCCGAGCAGCCGCGCCCAGCCCTCCGCGTCCGTGGTCGCCGAGGCGGCGATCAGCCGGAGGTCGGGGCGCAGGGCGGCCCGGACGTCCAGCAGGAAGGCGGCGGCCGTGTCCGCGTCCAGATGGCGTTCATGGCACTCGTCGAGCACGACCACATCGACGCCCGCCAGCTCCTGATCGCGTTGCAGTCGTTGCAACAGCACGCCGGTGGTGACCACCTCGACCACCGTCCCGGGCCCGGACTGCCGCTCCCCGCGCACGGTGAAGCCGACCCTGCCGCCCGGCCGCTCGCCCAGCAGCCACGCCATCCGCCGTGCGGCGGCCCGTGCCGCGATCCGCCGCGGCTCGGCCACCAGCACCCGCCGCACCGGCCCGCCGCCGACCAGCCCGGCGAGCACCAGGGGCACCAGCGTCGTCTTACCGGTCCCCGGGGGCGCGCACAGCACGGCGACCCCGCGGTCGTCGAGCGCGCGCAGCAGCTCGGGCACGGCTTCGCGTACGGGAAGGCGGTCCAGGGCCTCGGCGCGCGCGTCTGCCGGAATGGTCAACTCCGCTGCCCCGATCCCGCTCAGTCCCGCTCGCATACGAAGATCGCCGTGCCCGGGATGAGGTTCCCCCGCAAGGGGGACCAGCCGCCCCACTCCTGGTGGTTCCACGCGGGCCACTCCGGCTCGATCAGGTCGACCAGCCGGAAGCCCCCGGCCACCACGTCCCGCACCCGGTCGCCGAGCGTCCTGTGGTGCTCCACGTAGACCGCCCGGCCCGATTCGTCCTGCTCCACATAGGGCGTGCGGTCGAAGTAGGAGGCGGCGACGGAGAGCCCCTCGGGCCCCGGTTCGTCGGGGAACGCCCAGCGGATCGGGTGCGTCACCGAGAAGACCCACCGCCCGCCCGGCCGCAGCACCCGGTGCACCTCGCGCATCACCCGCACCGGCTCGGCCACGAACGGCACCGCCCCGTACGCCGAGCACGCCAGGTCGAACGAGCCGTCCCGGAAGGGCAGGGCCGTGGCGTCGGCCTGCACCAGCGCGACCCCGGCCGCGTCTCCGGCGGGTGAGGTCCCGGAGTCCCGCGAAGCCCCGAAGGCCCCGGAGTCCCGTGAAGTCCCAGAGGCCCCGGAGCCCGGTGAAGCCCCAGAGGTTCCCGAGGTCTTTGAGGCCCTGGACGCGGCGGCCTCAGCGTCGATCCGCCGCGCGTGCCGCAGCTGCCGGTGGGAGAGGTCCAGCGCCACCGGCCGCGCGCCCTGGGCGGCCAGGCAGCGGGCGCACTGCGCGGCGCCCGCGCCCACCTCCAGCACATCGCGCCCCTTGAGTGCTCCCACCGGACCCAGCAGCCCGGCCTCCGCCTCGTCCAGCCCCTCCGGGCCCCATATGAACCGGTCGTCGCCCAGGAAGGCGCCGTGCTCCTCCTGGTACTCGTCCGCGTTGCGGTCCCACCACCCCCGGTTGGCCCGGCTGCTCTCCGCCGTGTCGGCGATCCGGCGGGTGGCCGTCGGCTCGGCGGCCTCCCCGGGGGTGCTGGGCTCGTGTTCTTGGACCATCGCGCGCGTCGTCGTACTCTCTGTATCGACCTGTGGCTGCGGGGCACGGTAAGGACCGCGTCGCAGTACGGACCATGCAATTTGCCGGGTTCGGGGAGTTAATCCCCGCGTGTGCTCTTCGTGCATTGACCATGCCCGGCTGCCCCCGTATGCTACAAGTTGCGCTGCGGGCCTGTGCGCCTCGGACGGAGCAGGCCGCGCTCGCATCTGTTGTATGTCCCCTCGGTTGTCGAGGCGCTCGCGCTTTTCGATCCCTGAAATCGGAAAGATTCGGCGTCTCCAAGGCTGTCCGGCTTCGGCAGTGCGATAAGGGTCCCGGCGTAGCAGTACCTACGACTTCATGTCCGTACCGGAGCCCTTTTCCACATGACGAGCAGCACCGAGGCAACCCGCACCACCCCGCAGGTGGCGGTCAACGACATCGGTTCCGAGGAAGCCTTCCTCGCCGCGATCGACGAGACGATCAAGTACTTCAACGACGGCGACATCGTCGACGGCGTCATCGTGAAGGTCGACCGGGACGAGGTCCTGCTCGACATTGGTTACAAGACCGAAGGCGTCATCCCCTCCCGCGAACTGTCGATCAAGCACGACGTCGACCCCAATGAGGTCGTGGCCGTCGGCGACGAGATCGAGGCCCTTGTCCTCCAGAAGGAGGACAAGGAAGGCCGACTGATCCTCTCGAAGAAGCGCGCCCAGTACGAGCGCGCCTGGGGCACCATCGAGAAGATCAAGGAAGAGGACGGGATCGTCACCGGTACCGTCATCGAGGTCGTCAAGGGTGGTCTCATCCTCGACATCGGCCTCCGTGGCTTCCTCCCCGCCTCCCTGGTGGAGATGCGCCGCGTCCGCGACCTCCAGCCCTACGTGGGCAAGGAGCTCGAGGCGAAGATCATCGAGCTCGACAAGAACCGCAACAACGTGGTCCTGTCCCGCCGCGCCTGGCTGGAGCAGACCCAGAGCGAGGTCCGCCAGACCTTCCTCACCACCCTCCAGAAGGGCCAGGTGCGCTCCGGCGTCGTCTCCTCCATCGTCAACTTCGGCGCGTTCGTGGACCTGGGCGGCGTCGACGGTCTCGTCCACGTCTCGGAGCTGTCCTGGAAGCACATCGACCACCCGTCCGAGGTCGTCGAGGTCGGCCAGGAGGTCACGGTCGAGGTCCTGGACGTCGACATGGACCGCGAGCGCGTCTCCCTGTCGCTCAAGGCGACGCAGGAGGACCCGTGGCAGCAGTTCGCCCGGACCCACCAGATCGGCCAGGTCGTCCCGGGTAAGGTCACCAAGCTCGTGCCGTTCGGTGCGTTCGTCCGCGTGGACGAGGGCATCGAGGGCCTGGTCCACATCTCCGAGCTGGCCGAGCGCCACGTGGAGATCCCGGAGCAGGTCGTCCAGGTCAACGACGAGATCTTCGTCAAGGTCATCGACATCGACCTCGAGCGCCGTCGCATCAGCCTCTCGCTGAAGCAGGCCAACGAGTCCTTCGGTGCCGACCCGTCCGCGGTCGAGTTCGACCCGACCCTGTACGGCATGGCCGCGTCCTACGACGACCAGGGCAACTACATCTACCCCGAGGGCTTCGACCCCGAGGCCAACGACTGGCTCGAGGGCTACGAGAAGCAGCGCGAGGAGTGGGAGCGCCAGTACGCCGAGGCGCAGCAGCGCTTCGAGCAGCACCAGGCGCAGGTCATCAAGTCCCGCGAGGCCGACGAGCAGGCCGCTGCCGAGGCGGGCAACGCCGCCCCGGCGCCCGGCGGGCAGGCGGCCGGCGGCGGTTCGTACTCCTCGGAGTCGGCCGACAACTCCGGCGCCCTGGCCTCGGACGAGGCGCTGGCCGCGCTTCGCGAGAAGCTGGCCGGCGGCCAGAGCTGACCGGCCGCCGCTAGTCGGCACCGGCTGAGCAGGTAAGGCCCGCTCCCCCAGGGGAGCGGGCCTTACGCATGCCCATGGCGCCGCACACTGACCGAAACGGAGTCCACGGTCACGCTCCGGGCCCCGTCGATCCTGATGCCCTGCTTGCCGCCGCGGACCGTGATCCCCCTGACGGTCCAGTACGAGGCGCCGTTCAGCCGCAGCCCGTAGCCGTCGCTCGCGGTGAGGACCGCCTTCGGCGAGCCGGTGAGGGTGATCCGCGAGCCCGAGGTGCCGGACGCGGTGATCTCGAAACTGCCGTGGTACCTGCCGTCGGCGAGCCGGATGGTGTCCCCGGGCCGGGCCCCGGCGAGGGCCTCCCTGAGGGCGTCCGCGTCATCGACGGAGATCGGGACGGCGGTGGCGGCGGGGGCCTCGCGTCCGGTCATGCCCGCCGCGATCAGTCCGCCGGTGGCGATCAGTCCGGCGGCGAGGGCGGTGAGGAGGGTGCGTAATCGGGTGGGAGTGCGGCCGGGAGAGTGCATAGGAGGCTGCCTTCCTGTGCCGTGGCCAGAGGTGAAACACGCTGGGTTCTGGTCAGTGAACGCCGGATGACATGATGAACCGCTGACGGCTGGCGAAGATAGGCGTGCCGCATATGCGCGTCAACCCCGCGACGTGCGCCGACGTCGAGATCGGGCCGCTCCCGCTCACCCGGGTGGACCCTTGGAGGCCGCGTCCAAGTGGGTTCCTCCGGCACGGGGTTCGGGGCCGCCGGGGCATCGAAGATCCCGCTCGGGGAATGACCCCGCCCCCGTTCGGTGTTCTTCGGTGCGAACACGAGGAGGAGCGGTCACAGTGCATGATCCGCAGGAGTTGTACGCATGGGAACCGAGCGGGCTGGCGGAGGTGGACGCGATAGCCTCGCGGGACTCGGCCGGGCTGGTGCTGCTGTACCACTTCGACGGCTATATCGACGCCGGCGAGACCGGGGACCAGATCGTGGAGCGGCTGCTGGACGGCCTGCCGCGCAAGGTCGTCGCGCGTTTCGACCATGACCGGCTGGTCGACTACCGGGCCCGTCGGCCCCTGCTGACCTTCCAGCGCGACCGGTGGACGGCGTACGAGACCCCGAAGATCGAACTGCATCTGGTGCGCGACGCGACCGCGGCCCCGTTCCTGCTGCTCGCCGGTCCGGAGCCGGACGTGGAGTGGGAGCTGTTCGCGGCCGCCGTGCGCCAGATCGCCGAGCGGCTGGGCGTGAGGCTCGCGGTGAACTTCCACGGCATCCCCATGGGCGTGCCGCACACCCGGCCGGTCGGCATCACCCCGCACGGCAATCGCACCGACCTGATGCCCGGTCACCGCGGCTACTTCGACGAGGCCCAAGTGCCCGGCAGCGCCGAGTCCCTGATCGAGTACCGGCTCGCCGAGGCGGGCCGCGATGTGCTCGGCGTCGCCGCCCACGTGCCGCACTACCTGGCCCGGTCGGCCTATCCGGACGCGGCCCTCACCGCGCTGGAGGCCATCACCGCGGCCACCGGTCTGGTCCTGCCGGGGCCGACGCACGCCCTGCGCACCGAGGCCCTCAGGACACAGGAGGAGATCGAGCGGCAGATCTCGGAGGGCGACGAGGAGCTGGTCGCGCTCGTACGGGGCCTTGAGCACCAGTACGACGCGGTGGCCGGGGCGGAGAGCCGCGGCAATCTGGTCGCGGAGCCGGCCGAGCTGCCCTCGGCGGAGGAACTGGGCGCGGAGTTCGAGCGGTTCCTCGCCGAGCGCGAGGGCGAGGGCGGAGCCTGACCGATGGCCCCACCGGCGTGCCGTATAGCGTGGGCCCCATGCTGAACCTGGGGCTCACGGGCGGAATCGGCGCGGGCAAGAGCGAGGTCTCACGGCTCCTGACCTCATTGGGAGCGGTGCTGATCGACTCGGATCGGATCGCTCGCGAGGTGGTCGAGCCCGGCACGCCGGGACTGGCCGCTGTCGTCGCCGAGTTCGGCCCCGAGGTACTGACCGCCGACGGGCGTCTGGACCGGCCCGGGCTCGGCGGGATCGTCTTCAACGACCCCGAGCGGCTGAGCGCGCTGAACGCGATCATCCACCCGCTGGTCCGGGACCGCTCCGCCGAACTCCAGGCGGCGGCCGCCCCCGACGCCGTGGTCGTCCATGACGTCCCCCTCCTGGCCGAGAACAAGCTGGCGCCGCTCTACGACCTGGTCATGGTCGTGGACGCCACGCCCGAGACCCAGCTCGACCGGCTGGTGCGGCTGCGCGGCATGGCCGAGGACGAGGCGCGGGCCCGGATGGCGGCGCAGGCCACCCGCGCGGAACGGCTGGCCATCGCCGATGTCGTGATCGACAACAATGGCCCGATCGAGGCGCTGGAGCCACAGGTCAGAGAGGTCTGGGCGGATCTGGTGCGGCGCGCGGCCGCCGCGGAGGGCTGAGCGGGGGCGGGGCGCGGAGCCTGCCGGGGCCGAGCCGGGTGTGACGCGCGGAGCGTCGCGGCGCCGGGCCGGTGCGCGGTGCGGAGCGTGCGGGGGCGCGCGGCGGGGAATGCGGCGTGCGGGGTGATTGTTGTGCACCCCGTAGCGAACGATCACCCGTGACGGTTCATCCCATCCCCTCACCCCATCCACCGCCTCACCACCGAGTATGTACCCGGGGAAGGAAACGGCTGTGCCCGAGCCCACGCCCGAGACCCACGTCATCGACTTCCGCGCCGCGGAGCAGCTGCTCGCCGCCCGAGACCCACGGGGTGCCGTGAAGCTGCTCGACTCGGTCATCAGCGCCCACCCCGAGAACACGGCGGCCCGGCTGCTCCGGGCGCGCGCGTTCTTCGGCGCGGCGCAGCTGCGCTCGGCGGAGCTGGAGTTCCAGCTCGTCCTGGAGCGCGAGCCGGACAACGCCTTCGCCCACTTCGCCCTGGCCCGCACCCTGGAGCGGGCCAACCGCTCGGCCGAGGCCACCCGCCACTTCCGGCTGGCCGCGGCGCTCGATCCGCGCCCGGACTTCGTGGAGGCGGCCCGGTTCGACGAGAAGGGCGGCCGGGAGGGGTAGGCGGGGCGCGTGCCGGGCCGCGGCGCTCGCCGTGGCCCGCGTCCGGGCGGTACGCGTCATGGCCCGTATCCGCGCGGTACGGACGGGGCCCGCATCCGGTGGCAGCCCACCAGGCCCGCGTCCGGCGGTACGCGCGGAGCCCGCTTCCGGCAGTACGCGCCGTGGCCCGCATACCGCCGTACGCGCCGGTGCGCGGCGTCCGGGCTCCCGGTCAGCGCCAGAGGGCGAATCCGCCGAGGACCACCGCGCCGAGCAGCACCACCCCGCCGAGCCCGAGCGCCACTCCGCGCTGACGGGCGATGTCGTACGGGTCGCCCTCCGGTCCCCGGCGCGCCTCCCACCGCCCGTACGGCTCTCCGGTCCCGGAGAGCATCAGCCCGAGCGCACAGAGCGCGATGCCGATCGCCAGCACCCCCATGACGGCCCCCTGTCGCGGCAGGTACTCAGCAGGTACTGGGCAGTATCCCCCGGAACGCGCTGCTCCCCGACGTCGATATCCCGTCACCGCCGGAGCGCCGTGCCCGCCTTACGGGGGCCACGCCTCAGGACCGCGAATCCCGATGGTGGTGACGGCCTTATGGAGCCTGGTGCCGCCTTACGGAGCCCGGCGCCGCCCGCGGTTCCGCCCGCGCCCGGGGACCGGTGCGTACGGCGGCACGTCCCGGCCCGGCTGGTAGTGCGGCCCCTGCCGGATGTGCCGGATGACCAGGACCAGATCGACCAGTGTGACGACGGCGAGCGCGCCGCACGCGGCCGCCCACCCCGGTCGTCCCGCGACCGCGAAGGCCACCGCGCCGCCGAGCGTCCAGAGCAGTCCCCAGGCGGCCAGCCCCAGCCGCATCCGCAGCGGACTGCGCGCGTGCAGGGGTTCATCACCCGTTCGGATCAGCCGCATCGGCATGGCACCGTATCTCCCGTTTTCGGCCGCTTCCTTCCGCTTTCTGCCTCCTCGAATCTACCGCCGGGGGGCGCCCGCCGACACCTGAGATCATGTCGTGTGCATCCACGCGGGACGGTAGGGGACCAGGACGATGAGGAGCTGCCAGTGATCCGCCAGTCATGGGACGAAACGGCCGCCAAGCGGGCTCGTATCCGCGGCTGCCTGCTGGGCGGGGCGATCGGCGACGCCCTCGGCAATCCCATCGAGTTCCTCTCCTTGCGGGCGATCCGTGAGACCCACGGCGCCGCGGGCGTCACCACCCTCGTCCCGGACGGCAGCGGGGTCGTGGGCCGGGTCACCGATGACACCCAGATGACGCTCTTCACGGCCGAGGGCCTGATACGGGCCCACGCCAGAACCTCGTCCAAGGGCCTCGAAGCGTCCGAGACCGCCGTCATCCGCCATGCCTACCTGCGCTGGCTGGACACCCAGAACCACCCCGGGCCGCCGCCCGCCGAGGGCGCCGGGGACCTGGTCCGCTCCGGCTGGCTGCGCACCCAGCCCTGGCTGTACGCCCGCCGCGCCCCCGGCAACGCCTGCCTCTCCGGCCTCGCCGCGAAGCACGTCCCCGCCCCGCGAGCTCCCGTCGACGGCACCCCCGGCCCGGTGAACACCGGCTCCAAGGGCTGTGGCACCGTGATGCGCTCGGCGCCGTTCGGCCTCACCGGGTCCGACCCCCGTGACTGCTTCGAACTCGCCGCCCGCTGCGCGCAGATCACCCACGGCCATCCGACCGGCTACTACGCGGCCGGTGCCCTGGCCGCCATGATCGCCTGCCTGCTCGACGGCGAGTCCCTCGAGGGCGCGACCCTGCGCGCCCTCGAACTCCTCGCCCGCTACCCCGGCCACGAGGAGACCACCGCCGCCCTCCGCAAGGCGGTCGACCTGGCGGCCGAGGGCGATCCGACCCCCGAGAAGACCGAGTCGCTCGGCGGCGGCTGGGTCGCCGAGGAGGCGCTGGCCATCGCGGTCTACAGCGCCCTGGCCCGCACCCCCGCCCAGCAGATCCTGTACGGCCCCGGCGGCAAGATCAGTTACGATCCGGCGCCCCCGCGCACCCCCGTCCAGGCGGCCCTGCTGCTCTCCGTCAACCACTCGGGCGACAGCGACTCGACCGGCTCCATCTGCGGCAACATCCTCGGCGCCCACCACGGCGACCTCCGCCTCCCGCCGTCCTGGCTGTCCCTGATCGAGGGCCGCGGCACGATCGCCGAACTCGCCGACGACTTCGCCTCCGAGTTCCACCGCTCGGTCGAGCTGTACGAGCCGTACGACGACGTGGTCCTCCCTCGCGACCGCTACCCGCTCAGCTGACACACCGCGGACTCAGACGGCTCCGGAGCCCTCCGTACGGCCGCGCCGGAGCCGGCGCTGGAGCTTGTGGAGGAACGGGAAGCGCTCGCGCTTCTCGCGGGTGCTGCGGTCGAGTTCTTCCATGAGCCGCTTGGAGCGCTGCTCCATGTCGAGTTCGTCGAGGACCCGGTCGATCTCCGCGAGCAGGGCGCCGTGCAGCTGCCACTGGCGGGGATGCTCCTGGACGCGGCGCAGCAGGAGGTCGGCGGCGCGGTCGCGGCTGGCGTGGGCCTTGACCAGCTCGCTGGAGAGGCGGGATTCGGCTTCCTCGGCGTTGGCGCTGACCTGGGTGGTGACCAGGACGGCGAAGCTCTCGACGGCGGCGGCCAGATGGATGAAGAGGTCCTTCAGGGCCTCGGCCACGTCCGGGGGGAAGAGGGGCTCGTCCGTCCGCGCCTTGGCGAGGTCGGTCAGGGTGCGGGTCATGACGCGCAGGATGACGGTGCAGATCTCCAGCGTGTCCAGGCCGGTGCGGAGCACCACGCGGTAGAGGAGGCCCTCCTTGACGCGGGGGTTGAGCCGCACGCTGTCCTCCGCCTGCCGGAGGGCGGCGTCGACCTGGGAGATGTCGTGGTCGAGGCGGCGGGCCTCGTAGAGCCGGGCGGCGGCGCGGTCGACGGCGATCTGGCTGCCGAGCTCCTCGCCGATGTGCAGCAGCAGCTGACGCATCCGGCGGGCCAGGTCCTCAATGGACTTGCCTGCGGTCTCGACCCACACCGGAGGGGCGAGGAAGAAGTTGAAGGCCATCCCGACGCCGGCCCCGATGAGCGTCTCCAGCACCCGGTCCCAGGCGTAGGTGGTCACCTGCGTCACGCCCAGGACCAGCATGGCGCTGATCGCCACCTCCTGGACCCAGTCGCCCACGCGGGTGAGATAACCGGCGGTCTGGGCGGCCAGGATGATCAGGCACAGACTCCACCAGGTCAGTCCCACCAGCACGCTGAAGGCGATGGCGATGAGGACGCCCACGATCACGGCCTCGACCCTGCGGAGACTGCGGGTGAGGGTCGCGTAGAGGGTGACCTGGACGACGAGGAGGGCCGTCAGCGGCGCGGTGAGCGGGGCGGGTTCCTTGCTGAGCTGGAGCGCGACGACGTAGGCGATGGTCGCGGCCGCCGTGGAGCGCACTGTCTGAACGACGACCGGGTCATGGCGCCGTTTGACGAGCTCCGCCAGTGGGTCGAGAACATCGGGCACGTACATGCCCCTTCCACGCCGAGGGGGCCGCCATGTCTTCGGGTTTCGCGTACGGGTTAACGTGTCGGGCGTGATCAGCCCATGCAACGGAACACAGGGGACGGGGGATGGCGCGGTGCTTCCCGGAAGCACCGGCCCGGCCGCCACCGTCGAGGCCCATCCGCGCCAGGTCGGGCGGGTACGGACGAGTTACGCACCCGATCCGGACGGGGACCCGGACCCCGGCGAGATCGTCTGGACATGGGTGCCGTACGAGGAGAACGACGGCCGCGGCAAGGACCGGCCGGTGCTGGTGGTCGCGCGGGAGCGGGCCGGGACGCTGCTCGCCGTGCAGCTGTCGAGCAAGCGGCACGACGGCGACCGGGAGTGGGTGCCGATCGGGTCCGGGCCGTGGGACCGGGCCGGGCGGGAGTCATGGGTCGATGTGGACCGGGTGCTGCGGGTGCATCCGGACGGGATGCGGCGCGAGGCGTGCGCACTCGACCGGCCGCGCTTCGACCTGGTCGTGATGCGGCTGCGGCAGCGGTACGGCTGGAGCTGAGCGCGGCTCGGCGCCCCTCCGGCCGGGGCCGGGGGGAAGGTCTCAGCCGTCGGCGAGCGCCAGCAGCCTGGTGACGGTGTTCCAGTTGCGGGCGGTGGCCGGCACCCCGAGCCGGGCGTTGCTGACCTTCGCCGCCAGCTTGGAGCGGCCGACCCCGTCCGGGCAGTGCATGAAGATCTCGCGGCCGATGAGGCGGAACGCCTCCGGGGCGTAGGCGGCCGGATCCAGCGCGTCCAGCGCGGCCGTGTCCGCGGGCACGTCCGCCAGGAAGACCACGTGCAGGGTCTTGGGCTCGGCCGCGGCCTCCGGATAGGGGTTGGCCTCGATCACCGCGGCCAGTTCGTCGCGCGTGCGGACCATGACGTCCACGGGGAAGCCGAGACCGGCGGCGAAGTGGTCCTCGAGGGTACGGGCCGTCCGCTCGGGCGGGGTGCCGGGGTCGGCGAAGACGATATTGCCGGTCTGGAGGTGGACGGTGACCTCCTCGAAGCCCAGCTCGGCCATCAGCTCACGCTGCCGTGCCATGGGGAACGTCCTGTTCCCGCCCACATTGATGCCACGGAGCAGCGCTATCTGAGAGGCCATGGGCGGAGAGTACCTCCTGGAGCCCAGGGGCCGGGGGCCCGGAGCCCGTGGGCCCGTCGGGCCCCGGGGCATCGGAGCCGTGGGGCCGTGGAGCCGGACCCCGCGACCTGCTCCAGCCGGGCCGGCGGGCCCACGGCATGATGGGGGCGTGCGGCTCGAAGCGATCACCTGGGAACGGCTGACCGACGCGACCGCCGACCGCATCGCCGGGCTGACGGCGGCGGACGGCAGCCCCTGGCTGAGAGTGGCCATCGACGGGGCTCCGGCGGCACCCACCGCCGGGCTGGCGGGCGATCTGGCGGAGGCGCTGCGCATCCGGGGGCGGCCGGCGCTGGTGGTCGCGTCGGCGGGGTTCTGGCGGCCCGCCTCGCTGCGCTACGAGTACGGGAAACGGGACCCCGACGCGTACTACGACCGTTGGCTGGACACCGGTGCCCTGTGGCGCGAGGTCTTCGACCCGCTGGAGCCGGGGCCGGGCGGCACCGGGCGGGTGCTGCCCGACCTGTGGGATCCGGAGACCGACCGGGCCACGCGCAGCCCGTACGCCGAACTTCCACCGGGTGGGGTGCTGTTGCTGCACGGCGCGCTGCTGCTGGGCCACTGGTTCCCGTTCGACCTCTCGGTGCACCTGCGGCTGTCCCCGGCCGCCCTCGCCCGCCGCACCGACGAGGGCGACCGCTGGACCCTGCCCGCCTTCGCGCGCTACGAGGACGAGGTGGGGCCGGGTGAGGTGGCGGACGTGGTGGTGCGGATGGACGACCCCCGGCATCCGGCCTGGCACCGCCCGGAGCCATAGCCGGGTACGCCTCGGGGCGGTGCGCAGGAGGTCATGTCCGGGGTGGCGCGCAGGGCTCACTTCTTGGTCGGCGGGCATTCCTTCCAGGCGAAGTGATAGGTGGTGCTCACGTCGCCGTCCGTCGAGTCCATGGCGATGAAGCTGGTCGTTTCCTGGGTGTTGGACGTTCCGGCGTTGACCCGCAACTCGGTGTTGATGTTGAAGTTACGGAGTTCACCGCAGGGCGACCACACCACGGTGGCGATATCGGATACGTCGGTGGCCTGCCAGTTGTCGTCGTAGGCGCCGGTGTAGCTATGGGTGTTCGACGAGGTCTGCGACTGCCCCTGGAAGTAGTACGAGGCTTTCTGCGTGGCGGACGCGCCCTTTTCCAGATGGGCGAAACCACGGTAGTCGACACTGGCGATGGCGTAGGAGAATCCCTGTGGCACATGCGTGACCAGACTCAGCTGACAGTTCTTTCTGAAGTCCGTCGGCTTGGCTCCCTTGCCCACCTGCGCGAGATACTCGCTGTAGGTCACGGTGAAGGCCGTGTTGTCCGGGGAGACGGCGATCGCCGCGGTGCCCGCCGGGCAGCCCGAACCATTCACGGTCGCGACCGTGATCACGATCTTGTCGGGCGGCACGGTGTCGAACGGGGGTTGTGCATATGCCTGGGAAGTGAGCGTCGAGGCGAATAACGCCGCGACCACGCCGCCTGCGTACAGAACACCGGGCATGATTCTCCATTCGGTGGTGGATTTACCGGGCTACTGGACGGAGGAAGGGCATTCCTTCCAGGCGAGGTGGTACACCGTGTTGACCCCGCCGTCCGTCGAGTCCATGGCCATGAAGCTGGTGGTGCCCGCAGGAGAGGTGCCGGCGCTGACCCGCAGCTCGGTGTTGACGTTGAAGTTGCGGTCCTGGCCGCAGGGGGCCCACACCAGGGCGCTGTAGTCGGTGCTGTCGGTGGTCTGCCAGTTGTCGTTGTACGGACCGCTGAATTCATGGGTCCGCGACGCGGTGTCAGCCGAGCCCTGGAAGTAGTAGCTCGCCTTCTCGGTGCCCTTGGCGCCCTTTTCGAGGTAGCCATAGCCCCGGTAGTCGACCTGGGCGATGGCGTAGGTGAACCCCTGTGGCACATGAACGCCCAGGCTGAGCTGGCAGTTCTTACGGATGTCGGTCGGATCCGCGCCGGGGCCGACCTGGGCGAGATAGTCGCTGTAGGTCACGGTGAAGGCCGAGTTGTCGGCGGCGACGGCCACGGCGGTGGTGCCCTTGGGGCAGCCCGAGCCGTTCACCGTCTTGACGCTCAGCTGGATCTTTTCCGGCGGTCCATCAGGGGCCGAGGAAACTCCCTGAGTGGAAAGGGCCGAGGCGAATAGCGCCGCGGCCGCGCCGCCCGCGAGCAGAACACCGGACATGGCTCTCCAATTCGATCACTTGTGGGGACGTAGTTGAGCGATGAATTTCCGATGAGCGGGAAGAGCGAGGAAGAGCGGGGGGTGCGGGACGTGCGGGAAGTACCGGCAGGGCGGGTGGCACGCACGATCGGTGGCGCGGGAAGTGCGGAAGAGCGGAAGAGCGTTATCGCGCGGTACTGTTCGTACGGCCGAACGCAATGAGAGCCCCATGCCCGGCTGGTGACAGAAGGCCAGGGCGATGGGCGCTCCTAAGATAAGGGTGATAGGCAAGCGCCACAAGACGGCCGCGTAATTCCGGAACAAGATATTTCCGTCGGGCCGGGAAGAACGATTCAGAAGAGCGGTTGCGGAAGAACGCCTTCCAGCGCCAGCAGGGTGCGCTTGGTCTCCAGACCGCCGCCGAAGCCGCCAATGCCCCCGCCGCTCTCCACCACCCGGTGGCACGGCACCACGACCGGCAGCGGATTGCTCCCCATGGCCACGCCGACGGCGCGGGCCGCGCCCGGCTCGCCCACCCGGTCGGCGAGGTTCTGATAGCCGACGACCGTGCCATAGGGCACATGGGCGGCCAGCTCGCGCAGCACCCGGCGGTTGAAGCCGGTGATCAGGGACCAGTCCAGGGAGAGGGTGAACGCCCTGGTGTCCCCGGCGAAATAGCTTTCCATCTGCCGTATCGCCTCGGCGAGGTGCCCGGCGCAGCGAGGCGCGGACGGGGCGGCCGCGGTGCCGGGGGCCGGGGACGGCACGGCGGTGGGCTCGGCGCCGAGGCGGCGCGTGAGCCTGGCGACGGCCTCGGCCGCCGCCTTCTCCTCCGCGTGGAAGACCACCTGGGCCAGCCCCTCGTCGGTGGCCGCGAGCAGCAGTGGGCCGATGGGCGTGGCCAGGACCGCCCAGGCCCAGGCGCGCGCGTCCCGCCCCTCCGGGCGCTCCGGCCGCTCGCGCGGGTCCGGCTGTGTCTGCCCCTCTGCGATCGTCACGCCTTCAGCGTAGAACCCCCCACCGACAGCGCCCCCGGCAGTGCCCCGCCGGTCGGCCGGCGGGGCACCTCGTCACGGGGAGCCGTGGATCACGAGGCGTCGTCGAGGGCGTCCCGGATCACATCCGGCTTGTTGGTGATGATGCCGCTCACGCCCATGCCCGCGACCGAGACCGCCGACGGGCCGTCGTTGACGGTCCAGGTGTAGACCTCCAGCGGCTTCCCGTGCGCCCCGTCCACCGATCGCACCGCGGACACATAGCCGGCGTCGATGGTCGTGTAACTGGGGTTGATCTGGTCGGAGAACTCGGCGTACTCCGGCAGGTCGGCGACGGCCGGAGTGCCCAGGAAGCCGGTCTTCACGTCCGGCCGCAGCCGGTGGACCGCCCGCACGGAGTCGGCGCTGAAGCTCTGGATGATCAGCCGGCGCCTGTGCCGGTGGTCCAGCCAGCCCTCTCTCCGCAGCTCCCGCAGCGTCTGGCGCTCGATCCCCGGATAGAGCTCAGGAGCCTTGAGCTCCAGCAGGAGCTTCTGGTGGTTGTCCGAAACCCGGTCCATGTACTCCTCCAGGGTGGGCACCGTCTCGCCCTGGAACTCGGGGCCGAACCAGCTTCCGGCGTCCAGCTTCTCGATCTCGTCGAGGGTGAAGTCGGAGATCTTCCACGGCGCGCGGTCCGGGAAGACCTGCTCGACGTCGGTGGTCCGGCTCAGCGTGGTGTCGTGCATGACGATCAGCTCGCCGTCCCTGGTGCGCTGGACGTCGTTCTCCACCCAGTCGATGCCCAGGTCGTCGGCGGCGTCGACGGCGGCCAGGGTGTTCTCGGGGGCGTACGCGGAGGCACCGCGATGGGCCACGGTGACCGTGTGGTGGTGGGTCGTCCGGCCGTCGGCCTGCGCCGTGGCCGTGGGGAGGAAGAGCGCGGACATCCCGATGAGCGCGCCGGTTAACGCGGCGGCCGGGCGGATCTGCATACGGACTCCTCGCGTCGTCTGACTCTCGTCTGACTCATGGACGGGCAGAGGGTCCCAGATGCGCGGTAGTGGAGGATAGGCATCGGATGGACGGAAAATTCGTGCCACGGGGGACATCGCGCCCATGATCACCGAGTATCCGCATGATCACCTGAATCCGGCCGCAGGGCCGGGGAGGGGACGGGCGGCGCGGACGAGCTCCGCTGTTGTCAGTGGTGAGTCGTACGGTTGGTCTCATGCGGCCCGTAACTCAGCTCGAACGCAAGGTGGCGCCCTTCGAGGTCGTCAGCCCCTATCAGCCCAGCGGTGACCAGCCCACGGCCATCGCCGACCTCGAGCGGCGCGTCCGCGCGGGGGAGAAGGACGTCGTCCTGCTCGGCGCGACCGGCACCGGCAAGTCGGCGACCACCGCATGGATGATCGAGAAACTTCAGCGGCCCACGCTGGTCATGGCTCCGAACAAGACGCTGGCCGCCCAGCTGGCCAACGAGTTCCGCGAGCTGCTGCCGAACAACGCGGTCGAGTACTTCGTCTCGTACTACGACTACTACCAGCCCGAGGCGTACGTCCCGCAGTCGGACACCTACATCGAGAAGGACTCCTCGATCAACGAGGAGGTGGAGCGGCTGCGCCACTCGGCGACGAATTCGCTGCTCACCCGGCGTGACGTGGTCGTGGTGGCCTCCGTCTCCTGTATCTACGGCCTCGGTACGCCGCAGGAGTACGTGGACCGCATGGTGCCGCTCAAGGTCGGCGAGGAGATCGACCGCGATGAGCTGCTGCGTCGCTTTGTCGATATTCAGTACAACCGCAACGACATGGCGTTCACCCGGGGCACCTTCCGGGTCCGCGGCGACACCATCGAGATCTTCCCGGTCTACGAGGAGCTCGCGGTCCGCATCGAGATGTTCGGCGACGAGATCGAGGCGCTCTCCACGCTCCACCCGCTCACCGGCGAGGTGCTCAGCGACGACCGGGAGCTCTATGTCTTCCCGGCCAGCCACTATGTGGCCGGGCCCGAGCGCATGGAGAAGGCCATCGCCGGGATCGAGGCCGAGCTCACCGAGACCCTGGCCCGGATGGAGAAGCAGGGCAAGCTGCTGGAGGCCCAGCGGCTGCGCATGCGCACCACCTACGACATCGAGATGATGCGGCAGATCGGCACCTGCTCCGGTATCGAGAACTACTCGCTGCACATCGACGGCCGTGAGTCCGGATCGCCGCCGCACACCCTGCTGGACTACTTCCCGGAGGACTTCCTCCTGGTCATCGACGAGTCGCATGTCACGGTGCCGCAGATCGGCGCGATGTACGAGGGCGACGCCTCCCGGAAGCGGACCCTGATCGAGCACGGCTTCCGGCTGCCCTCGGCACTCGACAACCGCCCGCTGAAGTGGGAGGAGTTCCTGGAGCGCGTCGACCAGACCGTCTATCTCTCGGCCACCCCGGGGACCTACGAGATGTCCCGGAGCGACGGCTTCGTGGAGCAGATCATCCGCCCGACCGGCCTGGTCGACCCCGAGGTCGTCGTCAAGCCGACCGAGGGCCAGATCGACGATCTCATCCATGAGATCCGCACCCGCACCGAGAAGGACGAGCGCGTCCTCGTCACCACCCTCACCAAGAAGATGGCCGAGGACCTCACCGACTACATGCTCGAGCTGGGCATCCAGGTGCGCTATCTGCACAGCGACGTGGACACCCTGCGCCGGGTCGAGCTGCTGCGGGAGCTGCGTGCCGGTGAGTTCGACGTGCTGGTGGGCATCAACCTGCTGCGGGAGGGCCTCGATCTCCCGGAGGTCTCGCTGGTCGCCATCCTCGACGCCGACAAGGAGGGCTTCCTGCGCTCGGGCACCTCGCTGATCCAGACCATCGGCCGTGCCGCCCGTAACGTCTCGGGCCAGGTGCACATGTACGCCGACAAGGTCACCCCGGCCATGGAGAAGGCCATCGAGGAGACCAACCGCCGCCGCGAGAAGCAGATCGCGTTCAACAAGGCCAACAAGATCGATCCGCAGCCGCTGCGGAAGAAGATCAACGACATCGTGGCCCAGATCGCCCGCGAGGACGTGGACACGGAGGAGCTGCTCGGCACCGGCTACCGCAAGACGAAGGACGGCAAGGGCGCGAAGGCGGCCGAGCCGGCGGCCGGCGGCAAGGCGGCCAAGGGCGGCAAGGCCAAGGCCGCCAAGGGCAAGGCCAAGGAGGCGGTGCTGACCGACCGGCCCGCGGCCGAGCTCGCCGAGCAGATCGAGGAGATGACCGACCGCATGCGGGCCGCGGCGGCGGAGCTCCAGTTCGAGGTGGCGGCCCGACTGCGCGACGAGGTGGCGGAGTTGAAGAAGGAGCTGCGGCAGATGAGGGAGGCCGGAGTTTCCTGATCACCGGGCGCCCCGGGGTTCACCGGGGCGCCCGTGGGTTCGCTGTGTTGCAAGACCGACACAAAAGCCCGCTCGTCCGGCCGGAGCCCCGGCGGCAGTGCATAGGGTTTCCGGAAGGGCCGTGCGTACGGCGCGGCCACGGCCGCACACCCACGGCGGCCACGGGGAATCGAGAGACGAGAGTAGGGACAGCGCGTGACGGTCAACATGTCCAAGGGACAGGCCATCAGCCTGCAGAAGGCCGACGGGGGCACCCTGACCGCGGTGCGGATGGGGCTGGGCTGGCAGGCGGCGCCCCGCCGCGGGCTGTTCGGCTCCCGTACGCGAGAGATCGACCTCGACGCGTCGGCCGTCCTCTTCGCCGACAAGCAGCCGACCGATGTCGTCTTCTTCCGCCACCTGGTCAGCGACGACGGCTCGGTCCGCCACACCGGTGACAACCTCGTGGGCGGCGCCGGGCAGGGCGGCGACGACGAGGCGATCCTGGTCGACCTGCAGCGGGTGCCCGTCCACATCGACCAGATCGTCTTCACGGTGAACTCCTTCACCGGCCAGACCTTCGCCGAGGTGCAGAACGCGTTCTGCCGGCTGGTGGACGAGACCAACGGCCAGGAGCTCGCCCGCTACACCCTCACCGGCGGCGGGCAGTACACCGCCCAGATCATGGCCACGGTCCAGCGCGCGGGCGGCGCCTGGCAGATGAAGGCGGTCGGCGAGCCGGCCAACGGCCGCACCTTCCAGGACCTGATGCCGCACATCCTGCCGCATCTGTAAAGGCGTACCGCATCTGTCAAGGCGTACCGCCCAGGTGAGCGCGTCGGCCCGGTTGAGCAGAGCTCGCCGGGCCGACGCGCTCACCGCACCATCGCACCACCACCCACACGTACGGCACACAGCGGAACACAACGAGGGGACGCAGCCATGACGGCCGAGCTGGTCCGAGGGCAGAACCACCCGCTGCCCCAGACCCGTTTGGAGATCCGGATCTCTGCGGGCAATCCGATCGTGGCCGGGGCGACACTCGGCGATGAGCGGGGCACGGTGCACGGCGCCGACTGGGTCGCGCATCCCGCCTCGCCCCAGCTGGCCGGGATAGAGGTGCCCAAACAGGCGGCGGCCGACCACCGGCTCGCCGTGGACCTCGACGCGGTACCCGAGCACATCCACCGGGTCACCGTGCTGCTCGCGCTGCCGACCGGCGTCGGCGGCCCGGCCCGGTTCGGCGCCATGGCCGCGCCGTTCGTCGCCGTCACCGGCCTCGACGGCACCGAGATCGCCAGCTACACCATCACCGATCTGGACTCGGAGTCCGCGGTGGCCGCCCTGGAGCTCTACCGCAGGCAGGGCGCCTGGAAGGTGCGCGCCATCGGCCAGGGGTACGCGGGCGGGCTGGCCGCCATGCTGCACGATCAGGGGCTGGAGCAGGGCGCCGACCTCGCGGCGCGGATCAACGAGGCGGTGGCGCGGGGCATGGCCCGCTCGGTCGCCCAGCCCCCGCCCCGCACCGAGGGCGACGGCCGGGTGCGCACGGCCGCCGCGGGCGGCGGCACCGACCCGGCCCCCGTCCAGCCGCAGACCCCGCCGCAGCAGCCGCAGGGCGCGCCCGGCGGGCCCGTCAACTACCAGCACCCGGGCCGCCGTACGGCCGCGCCGCCCACGCCCCCGCCC
>NZ_JAEEAP010000889.1 GCF_016103465.1 Streptomyces sabulosicollis | reverse complement strand
TGCCGGGCCCGACGCCCCCGTCCCCTCCGCCGCCCCCGCCGGGCGCCGCGCGGCCACGGGGCTCGGTGACTCCGCCGGGCGCGGTGCCCCCACCGCCGCCCGCGCCGACCGGCCCGGGCACGCCCAGCGCCTACCCGGCCGGACCGTACGGCCCCGCGGGCTACGCGCAGAACGGCTACGCGCAGAACGGCTACGCGCAGAACGGCTACGGTCAGGGCGGCTACGCCCCGCTCGGGTACGCCCAGCCCGGATACGGGCAGCAGGCGCCCTATGAACAGTCCCCCTACGGCGGGGCGCCGGGCCATCCCGGCTACGGCTACCCGGACACCGCTTACCCCGGCACGGGCTACCCCGGCACGGGCTACCCCGGAGGGGCGTACGGCCAGGGCTGGCCGGGCGGGACGTATGTGCCGAACAACGGCCATGGCACGGCCGCCCTGGTGCTCGGCATCATCGGCGTGGTGCTCTTCGCGAGCATCGTGCTCGGCATCGTCCTCGGTGTGCTCGCGATCATCTTCGGGGTGCTCGGCCGCTCCAGGGCGGCGAGCGGCGAGGCGACCAACGGTGGCTCGGCGCTCGCCGGGGTGATCCTCGGGGTGGTCGCCGTGGTGGCGAGCGTCGTCATGATCTTCGTCTACGTAGCCACCGGGGACGACGACGCGGGCAGCGATGACGACCCGGGCTATGCCAGGATCTCGGCCCCCGCGCCGTTCCGGCCCCCGCTCGCCGATATCAGCCGCTGACGCGCCTCCATCAGCGCGAACCCCAGCAGATTGAGCCCGCGCCAGCGCGCCGGGTCCGCCGCCCGCTCGTCGTCCGCCGCCAGCCCGATCCCCCACACCCGGTCCACCGGGCTGGCCTCCACCAGCACCCGCGACCCGGTGCCCAGCAGATAGTCGCGCAGCTCGGGGTGGTGGCCGAACTTGTGCACACTGCCCTCGACCACGAGCCCGAACCGATGGCGCCGCCAGGTCTCCTCGTCGAAGCCGCGCACCGCGCGGCCCGCGTCCTTGGCCTGCTTGGGGTGGGAGGCGCCGAGCGCCCGGCGCTCGGCCTCCGCGTCGCCGAACAGCCGCGCCTTGCCCGCCATCATCCAGTGCTCGGCCGTCGCATAGGTGATCCCGTCCACGGTGAACGGCGACGGCCACCACTGGCTGAAGCACCCGTGCCCCACGCTTCCGTCCGGCCGGGGCCGATGCCCCCAGAACCAGACGTACTTCAGGCGCTCGCCGCGCGCCGTCCGCTCGACCAGCTCCTCGACCGATCGAGGGCCCCCGTCCGCCGGAACGGGGGCACCCCCGTCCGCCGAAACCGAATCCCCCACCCCGTTCGTCTTCATGCCCAGGATTCTCGCACCCGCCACCGACAGCCCCGCCGACCTGGGCAATCGAGCTGTCCAGGGATGAGTCCTGCCCATAGCATTGCCGGACGTTCATCAGGAGGGGAGACCACGATGTCCAGCAACACACCGGGTCCGCAGCAGGGGCCGTACGACCCACAGGCCAATCCCTACGCCGCGCCCCCGCCGCCGGGACAGCCCCCGGCC
>NZ_JAEEAP010000888.1 GCF_016103465.1 Streptomyces sabulosicollis | reverse complement strand
CTCTCCCCCTCCCCCGTACGCCGTACGTCCAGGACCCGTGCCAGCGAGAGCCCGCACTGGTCGGCCAGGGCCCGGCCCGGTTCGGCATACAGGTCGTAGAGGTGCTCCAGGAGCAGGGTGGCCGACGGGCGGCCCAGCGAGGGTGCGGGCAGCGAGAGCAGTTCATCGAGGTAGCCGGGCCCGGCGGTGGGGCGGTGCGCCGGGTAGAGCGCCGCGGCCCCGCGCACCGTGCCGCCCTCGTTGCGCAGCCCGTAGCCGTGTCCGCGCCAGGTCAGGGCCGGACGGGTGCCGAGCACCGCCTCGGTCAGCGCGGTGGTGTAGCTCTCCCACTCACCGGCGTCGGCGACGTAGCCGACCCCGAAGCCGCCGCCGATGTCGACGACACGCGGCGCCAGGCCCCGGGCCCGGCACTCGTCCATGACCATCACACAGCGTTCGAGAGCGCGGGCCTTCTCCGCGAGACCGGTGGTGTCCAGGTGGTACGCGACACCGGTCAGCTCCACGGCGTCACGGTGGCGTTCGACAGCGGACAGCAGCTCGCCCGCCTCCCCCGCCGGGGAGCCGAAGCGGCTGCGCCGTGAAAGCACCCGCACACCGGACGCCTCGGGACCCGCGGCCGACGCGAACCCGGAAAGGCGGAGCAGGACATCGACCCGGGGCAGGGCGTACTTCCGCACCAGATCGGCCAGTTGCTCCAGCTCGCCGTGTGAGTCCAGGTTCACTGTCGCCCCGACACGGGCGGCGAGCCACAGGAACTCCGGGTCCTTGGGCCCGGTGGCCATGATCCGCTCCGGAGTGAAGCCGCACCCCAGGACGTGCCGCAACTCCCCCAGCGAGGCGACGTCGATCCCCACCGCGGCCGGGTCCTCCGCCGCCAGCCGCCGTATCAGGGAGCTGGACCGGTTCGCCTTGTGGGCGAAGTACACCCGCCCGGCGAGGTGGTGCCGGCGGTAGACGGCGCGGAAACGTTCGGCGTTCTCGGCGATCCGCTCCGGGAGCAGCACGTTGAGCGGGGATCCGAGCGCGTCGACAAGGGAGTGCAGGAACGGTCCGGCGTCCAGCAGTCGGGTGAGCGGTGGTTCCAGTCGCGGCCGAAGGTACAGGGGCACACCCACCGCAGGTCCCTTCCGTCAGAACCAATCGACCGTAACGAGGACAACCGTTCGGGCGTAATCATTTCCGCCTACAAACGTCATTAAGCCCCGGCGCAAGACGCTGTAGCCGATCGTCTCGCGCGTCACCCGAGGCCGTCACATCGGGATCTCGAAATGCACCGTGGCGACGCCCGGGCCGTGTTCGCCGGTGGTGCGGGCGTCGAACACCTCCTTGGCCAGGCTTCGCCAGAAAGCCTCCGCGCCGTCGACGTCTGCGTTGGTGTGGAGGTAGACGCGGTCGTAGCCGGGGGTGTCCGCGACGAAGTCGCAGGCCGCGTCGACCAGGGTGCGGGCGAGTCCGCGGCGCCGGTGTTCGGGGCGCACATAAACACGGACCAGTTGTGCGGTGGTCTCCGGCGAGTAGCGTTCGGCGAGCCAGCGGGGGTGCGGGGGGTGGGCG
>NZ_JAEEAP010000887.1 GCF_016103465.1 Streptomyces sabulosicollis | reverse complement strand
GCCGGAGGGCGGCCGGTTGGGTGGCTGGGGCGGCTGCGGCATCTGCGCCTACCTCTCACACGAGTCCACCGACCGGTCGGCCTCCTCCCCGCGTTCCGGTCGGCGGCGCCGGCCGGAAAGGGGCGACATGGTCGCAGGTCCCACTGTGCAACGGCATTCGAGCGGGGATTCTTTGTACCACCGGACGCTTGGACTTCTCCCCGCGGTTGCCGGGTACGTACCGCCGTAAGGCACGGTGAGGTCTCGGAGAGCCTCGAGTGCGTGGATGGGCCTGCCCTCGCGGCGCTCATGGTGATTAGTCTTGGGGTACCCGGTGGAGCGCCCGTTCAGGGGTCCCCGGCGTCACAAAAGGGGAAAGCCGAACGGTCGGACGACAGTAGCGATCGGCAACAGATCGGCCTCGCCAAGAATTTCAAGGGTGTTCGACCACACCAGGAGGCATTGTGAGCAGCGATCGGGACGAGATCCGCACGGGCGGAAACACACCCGGCGATGATCGGTCCGACGCGGAGACCGAGCACACGGGCGAGTTCACCATCGACTACACCCCACCCGCCTGGTACACGCAGAACGCTTCGTCGTCGTCCTCGCCGTCCTCCACGGCCCCCACGTCGACCGGCGGTTCCGGGGGGATCGGAACGGGCACCGGTGCGGGGGTGCCGGGCCCGCCGCCTCCGCCGCCGACCGGCAATCCGGTGCCCGTGCCGGGGGCGCCGGAGCCGAGCGGTTTTCCGGGTGCCTGGCCGCCGCCGGCTCCGGCGCCGTCCTCCGATGTCGCGTCGGACGCCTCCGAAGTGGCGGAGGTCCCCGCGCACAAGGAGGAGGACGAGGAACGGTCGGAACCGGAGAGCAGAGAGTCCGACTGGGGCATCCGCATGTCGTCTTTGTCTGACTCTGGGTCGGATTCGATCAGTGCCGCGCCCGCGGGTGACACCGTGACGGGTGGCGGGGCTTCGGACAGCGGCGAGCCGGAACCCTACGAGTCCTCCGCCCCGGCTTCCGAGGTCGAGGCCGAGGACTCGGCGGCGGTTTCCTCTTCCGCTTCCGCTCCCGTCGATGACGACTTCACGTTGGCGCCCGCCACCGCCTCACGGGACGGCGACGCCTTCCGGCCGGACTCGGAGCCCGCCTCGGGGCCCGCCTCGGAGGCGGCCTCCGGCGAGGACGACAACGGCGATGTGGTCAGCCATTCCACCGTGCGGTTCTCCACCGCCGCGCTGCGGCGCGAGATCAGCGAGAGGCGGAGCGAGGACTCCGGGTCCGGGGCTGCTGGTTCCAGTTCCGGTTCCGGTTCTCCTTCCGGTTCCGGTTCTCCCTCCGGTTCCGATTCCGGGTCTGGGCTCGCGTTCGGTTCTGACGCGAGTGCCGACTCCGGTTCCTCGGACCCGGACGACCGTACCGACGACGATGTGCGCAGCGAGGGCACGCTGCGCTTCTCCACGGCCGCGCTGCGACGTGAGATGGAGGAGCTGAGGCAGGCGAGCGGCGCCGAGCCTCAGGACGCCGTCCCCGAAGACGCCGTCCCCGAAGACGCGGTCCCCGAGGACGCCGCCCCTGAGGACGCCGTGCCGCCGAGCCCGCCTGCCCCCGAGC
>NZ_JAEEAP010000886.1 GCF_016103465.1 Streptomyces sabulosicollis | reverse complement strand
GGCGCGGCGGCCGTGGCGGAGCCGCCCGCCGTGCCCAGCCCGGCCAGCTCCCAGTACGCCTCCTCGGGGGTCCAGGCGTGCTCCCGCTCGGAGACCAGCCCGGCCGCGCGGAGACGGGCGATGACGCGCTCGGCCTGCCCGGCCGGGACCGCGCCGGGCGGGCCCGCGGCGCGGCCGGGCGCGGCGGCCTCGGTGAGGATGTGGGCGAGGTCCCGCGACCCGTCGAGCAGCGGCGCCAGGGCGGCGATCGCCCGCCCGTGCAGGGCCGTGACCCCGTGCTCGGAGACGAGATAGACGGCCTCGCCCGGCACCGGCTCGACCCGCAGATGTGGTGTGAAGCCCAGTTCGCCGGTCATCGGCCGGTCATTCGGCGCCGACGGTGCAGATGCAGATGCCGGGCGCGGGGAGGGGCCAGGCGGCGTCGGAGAGGTCCTCGATGACCAGATCGTCGTCCTCGACGGGCGGACGAACGGCCTCGGCGGTCCCGATGACCCTCGTGACCTCGGTGTTCTCGGCGGGATGAGGCAGGGCGGCGGGGCTCGTGGGCTCATGTGGGACGGGCGTATCGGTCATCGCGGACTCTCTCATCGCCGGGGGTGTGAATTTGTCATGGTGCGGGGCTCTGGAACTCATATCGAGCTCGTTACTCCGGCACTGGCCGCACAGGCCGCCCACAAGCGAGGCTCTTAAATGCCTCGGTGGCAGGGCCGCGCGGCCAGGAGGCACTTGACGGACCGTTGACGGAGGTACACGACCATGGACATCAAGGTGTTGGGGCCGCTGAGCGTCGAGGCGTGCGGTCAGTCGATCGTGCCCAGCGCGGGCAAGCCGCGCCAGATCCTTGCACTGCTTTCCGTCTACGCCAACCAGATGCTGCCGGTGCCCACTCTTATGGAGGAAATCTGGGGCACGCAGATGCCGCGCAGCGCGCTCACCACTTTGCAGACCTACATCCTGCAGCTGCGCCGCAGGCTGGCCGCGGCCTATGGCCCGCAGGCCCCGCAGGCTTCCAAGGACGTGCTGGCCACGCGCTATGGCGGCTATGTGCTGGAGGCCCAGCCGGGCGCGGTGGACATCCATGAGTACGACCGGCTGGTGGCCGCGGGGCGGGACGCGCTGGACGCCGGGGACGATGTCCAGGCGTCCCTGCTGCTGCGCGAGGCGCTGGCCGTCTGGCGTGGCCCCGCGCTGGTGGATGTGAAGGTCGGGCCGGTCCTGGAGATCGAGCTGGCCCGTCTGGAGGAGAGCCGGCTCGGCGTCCTGGAGCGCCGTATCGAGGCCGATCTGCGGCTGGGCCGCCATGCCGAGCTGCTCACGGAGCTCACCGAGCTGACCGCCCGTCATCCGCTGCACGAGGGGCTGCACGCCCAGTGCATGGCCGCGCTCTACCGCGCGGGCCGCCCCTGGCAGGCGCTGGAGGTCTACCAGGGACTGCGCGCCAGACTGGTCGAGGACCTGGGGCTGGAGCCGTCGCCGCGGCTGCAGAAGCTCCAGCAGGCGGTGCTCGCCTCCGACCCGGCGCTCGATCTGGACCTGGACGGCCACTGGCGGCGCCCGGTGCTCGACCTGTTCGCGGCATAGCCCCCGGCCAACGGCCCCCAGCCTTCAGCCCCTAGCCC
>NZ_JAEEAP010000885.1 GCF_016103465.1 Streptomyces sabulosicollis | reverse complement strand
CCTCTGGCCGGGGCCCCGCCACCCCGGTGGAGGAGATCGTCGCCGGGGTCTTCGCCGAGGTGCTCGGGCTGGACTGGGTGGACGCGGAGGCATCCTTCTTCGAGCTGGGCGGCGATTCCCTGCTCGCCATGCGGCTCATCGCCCGCATCCGCGCGGTCCTGGGGGCTGAGCTCACCATCGGAGAGCTCTTCGCCGCCTCCTCGGCCGCCGGCGTGGCCCGGCTGGTCGACGCGGCAACCGGCCAGACGCACGCCGCGCTGACGGCCCGGCCCCGGCCGGAGGTGCTGCCGCTGTCGTTCGAGCAGCAGCGCATGTGGTTCCTCAACCGGCTCGAAGGCGCGGGCGAGGGGGCCGCGTACAACCTCCCCCTGGCCCTGCGGATGTCCGGCGAGCTGGACCTCGCGGCGCTGGAGGCCGCGCTGGGCGATGTGGCCGACCGGCACGAGAGCCTGCGTACCATCTACCCGGCCATCGAGGGCGTCCCTCGCCAGGAGGTGCTCGAAGGCGCCGAGGGCAGGCCGCCGCTGGTCGTGGTGGACACCCCCGCGGACGGGATCACCGACGCCCTCACGGCCCATGTGGGCCGCGGCTTCGATGTCAGCGTCGATCTGCCCTGGCGGATCCGGCTGCTCAGGACCGGTCCCACGGACCACATCCTGCTGATCGTGGCGCATCACATCGCGGTCGACGGCTGGTCGATGGGCGTCCTCGCGCAGGACTTGGAGACGGCCTACACCGCCCGTCACCAGGGCCGACTCCCGGGCTGGGAGCCGCTGCCGGTGCAGTACGCGGACTATGCGCTGTGGCAGCGCGAGGTGCTGGGTGACCTCGGCGATCCGCAGAGCGTGATCAGCGGGCAGCTTGACTACTGGCGGCGGACGCTCGCCGGTGCCCCGGAGGAGCTGGACCTGCCGACCGACCGGCCCCGACCGGCCACGCCCTCGTTCCGCGGGCGCACCCTGCCGGTGGAGGTGGACGCACGGACCCATGCCCGGCTGGTGGAGCTGGCGCGGCGTGGCCGGGCGACGATGTTCATGGTCGTGCACGCGGCGCTGGGAGTCCTGTTGTCGCGGATGGGTGCGGGTACGGACATCCCGATCGGTACGGCGACGGCGGGCCGTGGCGACGCGGCGCTGGACGGGCTGGCGGGGTTCTTCGTCAACACGCTGGTGCTGCGCACCGATCTGAGCGCCGACCCGGGCTTCGAGGAGCTGCTCGCGCGGGTGCGGGAGGCCGATCTGGCGGCGTACGCGCATCAGGATGTGCCGTTCGAGCGGCTGGTCGAGGACCTCAACCCGACCCGCTCGCTCTCCCGAAACCCGCTGTTTCAGATCATGCTCGTCCTGCAGAACCTGCCCGCGTCCCAGGGCCGGTGGAATCTGCCCGGACTGCGCGTCGGGCCGCTGGAGGCCACCTCGCAGGAGTCGACCGCCAAGTTCGACCTGTCGCTGACCCTGGCCGAACGGCGCGACGACGAAGGCGATCCGGCCGGGCTCGTGGGCGGGCTGTTGTACGCCACGGATTTGTTCGATGAGGGCACGGTGCGGTTGTTGGCGGGGCGGTTGGTGCGGGTGTTGGAGCAGGTGGCGGCGGATCCTGGGGTGCGGGTCAGTGAGATTGATG
>NZ_JAEEAP010000884.1 GCF_016103465.1 Streptomyces sabulosicollis | reverse complement strand
CGGCTGTTGGGCGAGGGCCCACAGGTCGCCCCCGTGGGCCCGGACGTCGGGCGCCTGCTGCTTGCGTCGGCACTTGGGCCCGTATCCGTCGGGCGAGGGTGTGCGGAGTGGGCGGCGGCACGCCCGGCACGTCCGGGCCGGGGTCACTGGGTGGCGTCCTGGTCGCCGTGGTGGGCGCGGCCGGGCTCGCCGGACAGGGCCCGCACGATCAGGCGGGCGCCGGTGGCGAGCAGGACGACGGCGACGGCGAGGTTCGCCACGACGGCGGCGGCCGGGGTCACTGCTCGGCCTGCTCGCGCTCGGCGGCCTCGGCGAGGGCCTGCTCGTCGGCGAGGCCGTCGGCGTACGCGGTGACGATCTTCCGTGCGCCTTCGTATCCGGTGAGCAGGCCGCGGGACGACCGGGTGAGTCCGAACCGGGTCCGGGTGGCGCGGTAGTGGGCCTCGAGCAGGGCGGCGACCTGTCGGGCGTGCGCGGTGAGGATGACGCGGGCGGCGGCGAGGGCCTGCTCGGGCGTGCGCGTGGCGGTGGTGTCGAGCAGGACGTCGCGGAGCGTGGCGAGGGTGGGGTCGCGGTCGTCGGCGTTGAACGCGAGGGCGGCGCGCACGTCGTCGGCGGTGAGCGCGGGCGGCTCCTCGGCGGCCTGGTCGTCGTCGGCCGGGAGTATCGCGGCGGCGACGTGGTCGAGCAGGGCGTCGAGGCCGGCGGGGCGCTGCGCCTTGGCCATGCCGCGGGCGAACGCGGGGCCGGCCTCGGCGGCGGCGGCGAGCAGGGCGGCGGCGGGGCCGTCGTGCACGGGGCATGGGCGCCCGGTGGCGAGGGCGGTGTCGCAACGGCCGGCCGGGCTGTCGAGGCCGTCGGCGATCTGGCGCAGTACGGACGCGGCGACGGGGCGCGGGAGGTTGCACGACACTTCGGCCGGGCCGTCGTTGGGGACCGTGACGATCAGGCGGTGCGTGTCGAGCGAGGCGACGGCGACGGCGTCGGGAACGCGGTTCATGGTGGGTCGCTCCTGGTGTCAGTGGTGGGCGGTATTCGCGTGCGCGCCCGCGCGTGGGCGGGCCCGCGTCCGGTCGCGGCGAGGGGCTTAGAACGGGGGCTCGTCGCTGTATCCCTGGGGGCGCTGCTGCTGTCCCCACGGGTCGCCCTGGGGGGCGCCGTAGCCGTTCTGGGGGGCCTGCTGGCCGTATCCCTGGGTGCGCTGCTGCTGGCCGTTCTTGGCGACGTGGGCGGTCGCGTTCTTGAGCGCGGGGCCGACTTCCTCGGCCTGCACCTCGTATGACGACTTGCGTTCGCCGTCCTTCTCGTACTGGCGCTGTCCGAGGCGGCCGACGACGATCACGCGGTCGCCGCGCTTGATGGACTCGGCGACGTTCTCGGCCTGCTGGCGCCACACGCTGACGGACAGAAACAGGGTGTCGCCGTCCTTCCACTCGTTCGTGGTGCGGTCGTAGGTGCGCGGGGTCGAGGCGATACGGAAGTTCGCGACGGCGGCCCCGCCGGGGGTGAATCGCAACTCGGGGTCGGCAACGACGTTGCCAACGACGGTGATCGGGGTCTCTCCAGCCATTACGCGGCGGTCCTCTCGGGGGTCGTGCGGGTGGGGATCGGTGCGACGGTGGCGAGCTGGGGCT
>NZ_JAEEAP010000883.1 GCF_016103465.1 Streptomyces sabulosicollis | reverse complement strand
CAGCCTGCCCCTTGGCCGCCGAGCCGGATGGACACCGTCCGCCCCACGGGCCAGTCACATCCGGAGCCCAGGCCGCAGCCCAAGGCGAAGGCCCGCCGGAGCCCGGGCCCGAGCCCCGGCGGGGTCTGGGGCGGAGCCCCAGCGGGGTCAAGGGGCGGAGCCCCTTGTTCAGTCCACCGTGAGGGCGATCTTGCCCCTGACGTGGCCCTCCATGCTCAGACGCTGCGCGTCGGCCGTCTTTTCGAGGGGGAAGACCGCGGAGACCTCGACGCCGAGGGCGCCGCGTTCGGCGAGGTCGGTGAGGTCCTGGAGGTCGTCGGGGTCGGGGCGGACGAAGACGTAGTGGCCGCCGAGGCCGAGGACGGCGGGGTCGGCGATGGAGGCCAGGCGGCCCTCGGGGGCGAGAAGTTCGGCGGAGTCGGCGAGCGCGTCGCCGCCGACGAGGTCGAGCACGGCGTCCACCCCGTGCGGGGCGAGCGCGCGGACCCGGTCGGCGAGCCCCTCCCCGTACACGGTCGGCTCGGCCCCGAGCGCCCGCAGATACTCGTGGTTGCGCTCACCGGCCGTGCCGATCACCCGCGCCCCCATGTGCCGGGCCAGCTGCACCGCCATCGAGCCGACCCCGCCCGCCGCCGCGTGCACCAGCACGGTGTCGCCCTCGCCGACCCTCAGCGCCCGCACCAGCGACTGGTACGCCGTCAGGCCCGCCAGGGGGATGCCCGCGGCCCGGGTGAAGGAGAGGTTGCGCGGTTTGCGGGCGAGGGTGCGGACGGGCGCGGCCACGTACTCGGCGCAGGTGCCCCGGGAGAGGAAGTCCTCCCGTACGTACCCGATCACCTCGTCACCGGGCCGGAACTCCGTCACCGCGGGACCCGGCCGCTCCACGACTCCGGAGACGTCCCAGCCGGGGATGACCGGGAAGACCGCGTCCAGGACCGGTTCGAGGTATCCGGCCTGCGCCTTCCAGTCGACGGGGTTCACGGCGGCGGCCTTGACCCTGATCAGGACGGAGTCGGGGCCGACCTTGGGCTCCGGCCGCTCCCCGTACTCCAGGACCTCGGGGCCGCCGTAGCGGCGGTAGCTGATGGCCTTCATGGTGGCGCTCCTCGCGGTCTTCGCCGTTCTCGTGGTCTCGCGGTTGGTTCGCGGGTGCCCCGTCCTGGCGTGTTCTTGCCCCGCTCCTCCCCTTCGACGCTCCTGCTCCCCCACCGCCACCGCAAATCCGCCCGATCCGCACCGGACCGCCCACTCCGGATCGCCCACTCCCCCTACCCCCGCTACGCCGGGCCCTGTGCCGCCAGCGGCGGCAGCGCGGCGCGCGGCTCCACTCCGCCGAACCAGAAGCCGAGCAGAAACGCCACGGTGGACTCCAGCAGGCGGGCCCGCTCCAGTCCGCGCGAAGGTCCTCAACGACACCCTCGCCCGCCTGGAGGACAACGGGCTGGTGGAGCGGCACCGGTACGCGGAGGCGCCGCCCGGGTCGAATACGGGCTGACCCCGCTCGGGAAGACCCTCCTGGGGCCGGTCGAGGCGCTCGGCGCCTGGTCGGTGGAGTACGGGGACGCGGTGGTCGAGGCCCAGGAACAGGCCGAGCGGCGGCGGGAACGACGACACGGAGGGGCACGGGGGCGGGGG
>NZ_JAEEAP010000882.1 GCF_016103465.1 Streptomyces sabulosicollis | reverse complement strand
AGCCTCCCCCGCCCCGAAGAAGCCTCCCCCGCCCCGAAGAAGCTTCCGTGGCTGGTGAAGCCTTCCGTGGGCTGAAGGAGCCTTCCGCGGTCGGGAGGAGCCTTTCCCGCTCCAACGGGTGCATGCGTGCGCGTGTATGCACATAATGGCCGTATGGAGTCCCCTCACCACGGACGCCGGCACGACCGGCACCACCACCGGCGCCACCAGCTCGCGCATCTGCTGAAACCGCACTCCCACGAGTCGGCGCGGAAGGTCGACTCCGCGCTGGAGTCCTCCGCCGAGGGCATGCGCGCCCTGTGGCTCTCCCTCGCCGTCCTGGGCGTCACCGCGGTCCTCCAGGCCGCGGTCGTCGCGCTGTCCGGCTCGGTGGCGCTGCTGGGTGACACCGTGCACAACGCCGCCGACGCGCTGACCGCGCTGCCGCTCGGCGTGGCGTTCGTCCTGGGGCGCCGCGCGGCGAACCGCCGGTTCACCTACGGCTACGGCCGGGCCGAGGACCTGGCCGGGATCGTCATCGTCCTGACCATCGCCGCCTCGGCGGCCCTGGCCGCCTACGAGGCCGTGGACCGGCTGCTGCACCCGCGCGCCATCTCCCATCCGGGCGTCGTCGCGATCGCGGCGGTCCTCGGCTTCCTCGGCAACGAATGGGTGGCCCGCCACCGGATCCGGGTCGGGCGCCGGATCGGCTCGGCGGCCCTGGTCGCCGACGGGCTGCACGCCCGCACCGACGGCTTCACCTCCCTGGCCGTGCTGCTGGGCGCGGGCGGCGCGGCACTCGGCTGGCAGCCCGCGGACCCGGTCGTCGGCCTGGCCATCACCGCGGCGATCCTGCTCGTCCTCAAGGACGCGGCCCGCGAGGTGTTCCGGCGGCTGATGGACTCCGTCGACCCGGCGGTGATCGACGCGGGCGAGGCCGCCCTGCGCGAGGTCCCCGGGGTGCTCGGCGTGACCGAGCTCCGGATGCGCTGGATCGGCCACCGGCTGCGCGCCGAGGTCACGGTCGAGGTGGACGGCGGACTGGATCTGCGGTCGGCACACGATGTGGCGGTCGGGGCCGAACACGCCCTCCTGCACGCGGTGCCCCGGCTGACCGCCGCCCTGGTGCACACCGATCCGGCCCCCGGGCCGGGCGCGGAGGACCCGCATCGCCTGCTGGCCCACCACGCCGGGTGAGTGCCGCTCCGGACGGATGTCCGCTCCCGCGGGGTCAGCGGGGTCAGCGGGGTCAGTCGTGCGGCGGGGCCCCGGTGACCGTGTGGTCCGCGTGGTTGACGGCCTCGACGACCAGCCGGCGCAGATGGCCGTCGTGGAGGGAGTACACCGAGCGGCGGCCCTCCTTGCGCACCCGGACCAGCCCGGCCAGCCGGAGCTTGGCCAGATGCTGGCTCACCGCCGGGCGGGCCGCCCCGCTGGCTTCGGTGAGGGTGTTGACATCGGCCTCGCCCCGGGCGAGGGACCACACCAGATGCAGCCGGGTCGGGTCGGACAGCAGCGAGAAGACATGGGCGGCCGTGGCGAACTGCGCCGCGCCGCTGGGGTGCGTATGCGACCGGGTCGCAGGTGGGGAGGGTTCGCTGACCGGCATGTCCCCATCGTAGAGCGGCGGGCGGAGGGCGGGCCCCGCTCGGCCCGCAC
>NZ_JAEEAP010000881.1 GCF_016103465.1 Streptomyces sabulosicollis | reverse complement strand
CCCGACTTCACCGACGCCGCCCAGGGGCGCGGCCCGGCCACCCCCACCGAGGAGATCATCAGCAGCCTCTACGGCGAGGTGCTGGGCCTGGAGTGGGTCGGCGCCGACGTCTCCTTCTTCGAGCTGGGCGGCGATTCCCTGCTCGCCATGCGGCTCATCGCCCGCATCCGCGCCGTCCTGGACACCGAGGTCAGCATCGGCGACCTGTTCGCCACCCCCACCGTCGCCGGCGTCGCCCAGCTGGTGGACGAACTCGGTGGCGAGTCCCGGGCGCCGCTGACGGCGCGGCCGCGGCCCGAGGCGCTGCCGCTGTCGTTCGAGCAGCAGCGCATGTGGTTCCTCAACCGCCTCGAAACCACCGGTGAGGGGGCCGCGTACAACCTCCCCCTGGCGCTGCGGCTCTCCGGTGACCTCGACATCCCCGCGCTGGAGGCCGCGCTGGGCGATGTCGCCGACCGGCACGAGAGCCTGCGCACGGTCTTCCCCGAGACCGCAGGCGTCCCCCGCCAGCGGGTGCTGCACGGCGCGGCGGGCCGACCCTCGCTGACGGTGGTGCACACCGCCGCGGACGAGGTGCCCGCGCAGCTCGCGGCGTACGCGAACCAGCCGTTCGACGTCCGCACCGAACTGCCCTGGCGCGTACGGCTCTTGGCGACCGGGCCCGGCGAGCACGTCCTCATGGGCGCCGTCCACCACATCGCCGCCGACGGCTGGTCGATGGGCATCCTCGCGGGCGACATCGGCACCGCCTATGCGGCCAGGCGCGCGGGCCGACTCCCGGGCTGGGAGCCGCTGCCGGTGCAGTACGCGGACTATGCGCTGTGGCAGCGCGAGGTGCTGGGTGACCTCGGCGATCCGCAGAGCGTGATCAGCGGGCAGCTTGACTACTGGCGGCGGACGCTCGCCGGTGCCCCGGAGGAGCTGGACCTGCCGACCGACCGGCCCCGACCGGCGGTGTCCTCCTTCATCGGCGGCGAAATGCCGTTCGAGGTGAACGCGCGGACCCACGCCCGGCTGGTGGAGCTCGCCCAGCGCGGCCGGGCGACGATGTTCATGGTGATGCACACGGCGCTGGCGGTCCTGTCGTCGCGGATGGGTGCGGGTACGGACATCCCGATCGGTACGGCGACGGCGGGCCGCGGCGACGCGGCGCTGGACGGGCTGACCGGGTTCTTCATCAACACGCTGGTGCTCCGCACCGACCTGAGCGGCGACCCGTCGGTCACCGAACTCCTGGGCCGGGTGCGGGAGACCGATCTGGCGGCGTACGCGCATCAGGACGTGCCGTTCGAGCGGCTGGTCGAGGACCTCAACCCCACCCGGTCGCTGGGTCGGCACCCACTGTTCCAGGTGTCGCTGACCATGCAGAACCTGCCGCAGGGCCGTCGGCCGTGGGAACTGGCCGGGCTGGAGGTCAGCGGCCTCCCGGCGGCCTCTCCGGCGGCCCGGTTCGATCTGTCGGCGACAGTGGCCGAACGGCGCGACGAGGAGGGGGCACCCACCGGGCTGATGGGCTCGCTGCTCTATGCGACGGATTTGTTCGATGAGGGCACGGTGCGGTTGTTGGCGGGGCGGTTGGTGCGGGTGTTGGAGCAGGTGGCGGCGGATCCTGGGGTGCGGGTCAGTGAGATTGATGTGTTGGGTGAGGG
>NZ_JAEEAP010000880.1 GCF_016103465.1 Streptomyces sabulosicollis | reverse complement strand
TCTCGTGGGCTCGGAGATGGTTATAAGAGACAGGCCCTGTCCCTCCCCCTCGCCCTGCTGCTGTCCGCCTGTGTCAGCTCGCACGCGCGGAACGGCTCCGGCTCCTCCGGCAACACCGACGGCAAGGGCGATGTGACCCTCAACGTGGGTGACCAGAAGGGCAATGACGAGGCGGTGCTGCGCGCCGCCGGACAGCTCGAGAACCTCCCCTACAAGATCAAGTGGTCGACGTTCACCTCCGGCCCGCCGATCCTGGAGGCCGTGAGCGCCAAGGCCGTGGACATCGGCGGGGTCGGCAACACCCCGCCGGTCTTCGCCGCGGCCGCCAAGTCCCACATCAAGGTCGTGGCCGCCAAGCACGGCACGTCCGACGGGGAGACGATCCTGGTCAAGAAGGGCTCGCCGGTGAAGCGGACGGCCGACCTCAAGGGCAGGTCGGTGGCGGTCGCGCAGGGCAGCTCGGCCCACTACCAACTGGTCGCCTCGCTCGCCAAGGCCGGGCTCTCCATCAAGGACGTCAAGGTCAGCTTTCTGCAGCCCGCCGATGCCCTGGCCGCCTTCAGCCGCGGCAAGGTGGACGCCTGGGCCGTCTGGGACCCGTACACCTCCCAGGCGCTGCGCCAGTCGGACGCCCGCGTCCTCACCACGGGCCGGGGCGTGGTCAACGGCCTCAACTTCCAGGTGGCCAACCCCTCCTCCCTGGAGGACGGGAAGAAGGTGAAGGTCATCAAGGACTATCTCGGGCGGCTGCGCCGGGCCCAGGACTGGGTCTACCAGCACCCCGAGGAGTGGGCCAAGGTGTGGGGCAAGGAGACCGGGCTGCCGTACCAGGTGGCGCTGGACTCGGTGAAGCGGACCAACGGCACCCGGGTGTACGTCGCCGTCGACAAGCCCGCCGTCGCCTCGGAGCAGGAGATCGCGGACACCTTCGCGAAGCTGAAGCTCACCCCGCGCCGCTTCTCGTTCGCCGACTACGTGGACACCCGTTTCAACGGCGATCTGCCGCCGTCCACCTCCGCACCGCGCACCTATGGAAAGGGATCCTGAACACGCCCCTTTTCGGGAGCGCCGCATCGGGTAAGCGCGTGGAAACCGTCAGCCGCGCGAAACGTACCCGATGAAACGAGGTGAGCGTCATGCACACCCCCACGGCCCAGCGGACGGCCGTGTCGCCGTCCGCGGTGCGGGAGACCCTCGAATGCCGCCCGGAGGCGGCCGCGCGGGCACGACATCTCACCGGCGCCTTTCTGGAAGCCTTGCGTCCGGCGCCCGACCAGGGCGCCGCCGACGCGGTGATGCTGGTCGTCTCGGAGCTGGTCACCAATGCCGTACGGCACTCGGGCGGCCGGTTCTGCTCGCTGCGCGTGTCGGCCGGCCCCGACGCCATCACCGTGGCCGTCGGCGATGCCAGCCGCGTACCGCCGCACCGGCGCACTCCGGACGTCCGCGGCGAGGACGGCGGTTTCGGCTGGGCGATGATCAGTGGCATGGCCATGGCCACGACCGTCAGCGAGGAGCCGGGGGGCAAGACCGTGACCGCGGTCATCGCCCGAAGAGGGCGGGTGCCGGGGCGGGTCGCCGCCCCGGCACCGAGGTGACCCGCTCCGTGCCCCCGCGTCACGCCATCGCCACCCGCCCGGTCCCGCTCTAGCC
>NZ_JAEEAP010000087.1 GCF_016103465.1 Streptomyces sabulosicollis | reverse complement strand
TCCCCCGACAGCCCCCTACCTGAGCCCCCGCCGATCCCTCCGCACGAGGACATCCTTCGCCGAGACACCGATGGCCGGTCACGAAATCCCCGAACCCGCGGACCGCAAGCGGGTCGCCGATCACATGGCGCACCCCGAAGCGGCGGAAGAAACACGTCATTCCTGCGATCCAGCGTTCCAGCACGGTGTTGTGGTGGGATTCGACGGTTCCATGTCGAGCGAGCGCGCCCTCGCCTACGCCATCGGCATGGCCCGGCGCTCCGGCTCAGGGCTGATCATCGTCCATGTGGCCAACCGGCTGCCCACGACCGTCTGGGCGGGCTGTGAGCCGCCGGTCTTCGTCGATGTCCCCGATCACCGCACCGAGGTGCTGGGGCTCGAGCTGGCCTGTGCCGATCATCTCTCCGAGGTGCCCTGGATCCTCGTCGAGCGGGGCGGGGACATCTGCCATGAGCTGGAGGAGGTCGGCCGGGAGTACGCGGCCGACGCCATCGTGGTGGGCTCCACGCACGGGCTGGTGGGGCGGATCTTCGGCTCGGTCGCGGGGCGGCTCGCACGGCGCGCGCAGCGGCCCGTCGTCGTCATCCCCTGAGCCTCCGGCCGTCGTCATCCCCTGAGGCCCGACCGTCGGCGTCCCCTGAGCGTCCGTCCGCGGTCATTCCTGTGCGCCCTCGGTCCCGTTCTCGCGGGCTCTCCTGCCCGTCCTGCCCGTCCTGCCCGTCCTGCCCGTCTTCCCGGGCCCTTCGGCCCTTCTGGGTTCTGCCGCGTTCCTGGGACGGTGAAGGGGACCGCACTCGGTGCGCCTCCTCGTCAAGGGGCGTTGTTCAGTCCAAAACCTCTGCCGTCGGCACGACGGAGCGCGGGCGCCTGGAACCGGACACCCTCAACTCCCCTTGACCGCAGGTGAGATGGCGTCAAGTCCATCTTGACAACGGACAAACCTACCCGTGCGTAGAGGTGGATTGTGCGTTTGTGAGGGGTACAAACCGTTCGATCGTGCTGTCGCGCGGGAAGTGACGGTTCCCGCGCGACGGCCAGCCGCCGGCGCATGAGAGGCGACGCCGGCGAAGGGGAGGCGGCCCCCGCGTGCGTGGTGGCACACGCGGGGGACCGCCGAAGGATCCGCCGAGGTCGCGGGCGGTGCGGAGGAGTTCGGGCCTACTCGACCGTCACCGACTTGGCGAGGTTGCGGGGCTTGTCGATGTCCCGGCCGAGCGCCAGCGCCGTGTGGTAGGCGAGCAGTTGGAGCGGAATGCCCATCAGGATCGGGTCCAGCTCCACCTCGTTGCGGGGTACCACGATCGTGTGGTCCGCCTTCTCCTGCTCCCGGTGGGCCACGGCCAGGATCCGGCCGCTGCGGGCCTTGATCTCCTCCAGCGTCGCGCGGTTCTTCTCCAGCAGGTCGTCGTCCGGCAGGACCGCCACGGTCGGCACCTCGGGCTCGATCAGCGCGAGCGGTCCGTGCTTGAGCTCGGAAGCCGGGTACGCCTCGGCGTGGACGTAGGAGACCTCCTTCAGCTTCAGGGACGCCTCGCGCGCCACCGGATAGCCGCGGACCCGTCCGACGAACATCATGCTCTTTGCGTTCGCATATTCCGCGGCGAGCTTTTTGATCTCCTCCTCGCCGCGCAGCACCTCGGCGATCTGCTCGGGCAGCTTGCGCAGTCCGGCGATGATCCGCTTGCCGTCGGCGACCGAGAGGTCGCGGATCCGGCCCAGGTGCAGGGCGAGCAGCGCGAAGGCGACGGCGGTGTTGGTGAAGCACTTGGTGGAGACGACGCACACCTCCGGCCCGGCGTGGACGTACACCCCGCCGTCCGTCTCCCGGGCGATCGCGCTGCCCACGACATTGACCACGCCCAGCACCCGCGCGCCCTTGCGCTTGAGCTCCTGGACGGCCGCCAGGGTGTCGTAGGTCTCGCCGGACTGGCTGACCGCGAGGTAGAGGGTGTCCGGGTCCACCACCGGGTTGCGGTAGCGGAACTCGCTCGCGGGCTCCGCGTCCGCCGGGATCCGGGCCAGCTCCTCGATCAGCTGCGCCCCGATCAGACCCGTGTGGTAGGCCGAACCACAGCCGAGGATCTTGACCCGGCGCACCCCGCGCGCCTCGCGGGCGTCCAGGTTGAGCCCGCCCAGGTGGACGGTGGAGAAACGGTCGTCGATCCGGCCGCGCAGCACCCGGTCCACGGCGTCGACCTGCTCGTGGATCTCCTTGTGCATATAGGTGTCGTGGCCGCCCATGTCGTACGACTCGGCCTCCCACTCCACGGTGGTGGGGGAGGTGGAGGTGCGGCTGCCCTCGGTGGTGTACGTGCGGTAGTCGTCGGCCTTGAGGGTGGCCATCTCGCCGTCGTCCAGGGTGACCACCTGGCGGGTGTGGCTGACCAGCGCGGCGACGTCCGAGGCGACGAACATCTCCTTCTCGCCGATGCCCAGCACCACCGGCGAGCCGTTGCGGGCGACGATGATGCGGTCGGGGAAGTCCGCGTGCAGCACGGCGATGCCGTAGGTGCCCTCGACCATCGCCAGCGCGTGGCGGACCTTCTCCTCCAGGGTGGGTGCCTGGGAGCGGCCGATGAGGTGGGCGAGTGCCTCGGAGTCGGTGTCGGAGACCAGCTCCACACCGTCGGCGGCGAGCTTGGCGCGCAGATCGGCGGCGTTGTCGATGATGCCGTTGTGGACGACGGCGACCTTGCCGTCCGCGTCCAGGTGCGGATGCGCGTTGACGTCGTTGGGCGCGCCGTGGGTGGCCCAGCGGGTGTGGGCGATCCCGGTGGTGCCCGCGAACCGCTTGGGCAGCTTGGCCTCGAGGTCACGGACCCGGCCCTTGGCCTTGGCGGTCTTCAGCCCGGCGCTCTGGGCGCCCTTGGCGGGCTTGCCCTGGATCGCGAGCCCCGCGGAGTCATAGCCGCGGTACTCCAGCCGCTGCAGCCCCTCCAGCAGCAGCGGTGCCACATCGCGTTTCCCGATGTATCCGACGATTCCGCACATGGTGTTCAGGCCCTCCCATTGGATCGCTCGTGCGTGCTCGTGCACGCTCGTGCTCGTGCATGCTCGTGCTCGTGTCCGGCGGTGGCGGCCGCCGTCGTGGACCGGCGTCGTGCCGGTGTCGTGCCGGTGTCGTTCAGCCGTAGACGATGCGGCGCAGCTGGCGCAGCGAGAGTTCGGGCGGGGCCACCGCGCGGTACGGCAGCTCGGCCGTGATCCGCTCGAAGATGTCCGCGTTGGTCAGCCCGCCGGACTGGAGCTCGCGGTGGCGGCGCCGGACGAACTCCTCCGTCGTCTCGTCGAAGTACGCCAGGACGTCCAGCACCACCCGGCCCGCCTCGCCGCGGCTGAGCGGCGTACTGCGGACCAGGTGGTCGATAAGGTCATCGTGGGACATACGGCGATCGAGCATCCGTTGATACTGCGATGCGGCGCGGTGTTTCGCAACATTCCTGCCCGATATCGGGCAGGGTTGGGCCTCCGTGAGGGAAAAATCGGTCCTCGGTCGCGGCGGAGCCGTGCCTCAGACGCGGGGAAAGCCGTCTCTCAAGCGTCGAGAAAGCCGTGCCTCAGGCGTCGGAAAAGCGGCGGAGTACGGCCTGTTTGGCGGTGGTGAACTCCTCCTCGGTGAGGATCCCGCTCCGGTGGAGATCGCCGAGTTCGCGCAGCCGTCGCAGCAGGACGTCGTGATCCACCTCACCGTCCTCGCCCCCGGCGGGCGGGGCGTCCGCGGGCGCCGGCCCGGGGGCGGGCGGCTGGGCGGGGAGCGCCTTCGCCGGGGCGCCCGGATGCGGCATCCGCGCCATCACGGCCGCCGCGACCAGCGCCATCAGCGGATCCTTCTTGAACCCGTACAGCACCACGGCGTGCGGGTCGTACTTGGGCGCGGCCGTCGCCGTGGCCCTCGCCGTGATGAAGCGGAGGTAGCCGTTCTCCAGCCCGGCGGCCGGAACCCACTCCACCATCTCCAGATCCGGCAGGAGGATCGTGCGGGGGCCGCCCGACTTCTTGGACTCCTCGGTCTTCCAGTTCCAGTCCAGCCGGAGCCGCTCACCGTCGAAGGAGGCCGTGGCGTCGCCCGCCGCGGCCGAGATCGGCACCGGGGGACCGGGCAGCACATAGCGGTCGCAGGGACCCGGCGGTACCTGCTCCAGGGTCAGGGCCCGGCGGACCTCGTCGACCAGGTACTCGGCGAGGTCCCTGCGGTCCGGCTCCACCGAGAGCTGGTACGGATCGGCGGCGTCCGGCAACTTGCCGCCGGTGGCCTGCAGCAGCGGGTCCGCCCCCTCGCGCAGCCGCAGCCGCAGCCGGCCCGACTTCCGTCCCGGCTCATAGGCCACCCCGGCCAAGGCCACCAGGGGGACGGTCAGTTCGCCGAGCGCCTGCCGTACGGCATGCACGCCGCGGTCCCGCCCCGGGACGATCCGGATCGCTTCCCCGTCAAAGCTCCAGGCGCCATCGCGCTGGGTGATTTCCGCCATGCGGTGAATTCTGACAGGCAGACAGCGACACATTGGTCTACACCTTGACCGCAACTGACCCTCGCGGTACCCAAGATGCCACGTTTCGTTGAAGGGATCCCCTGTGAGACGACGCCGTGCTCGACTTCTGTGTTCCCTGCTGCTGACCGTGGTGGCCGGGGCGGGGACCGCGGCCTCCTCCGCCTCCGCCGCTCCGGCATCTCCCTGGTTCTCTCCCTCGTCCACCGCTTCCGCCCCGGGCGCCGCCGGGGCCGCCCCGACCCCGCTGGACCGGGTCGTGCCCGCGCCCGCGTCCGTACGGCCCGCGGCGGGCTCGTACGCGCTCCGCTCCGACACCCGCATCCGGGTGTCCGGCTCCGACGGCTCGGCGCGCCGGGTGGGCGACTATCTGGCGAAGGTGCTGCGCCCCTCCACCGGTTTCTCGCTGCCCGTCACCACGCGCTCGGGCGACGACGGCATCCGGCTGCGGCTGACGCCCAAGGCCGCCGGGGTGCGGACGCTGGGCGCGGAGGGGTACCGGCTCCAGGTGACCGGCCGCGCGATCACCCTCACCGCACGCGGCTCCGCCGGGCTGTTCCACGGCGTCCAGACGCTGCGGCAGCTGCTGCCCGCGTCCATCGAGCGCACCACCCGGCAGCCGGGCCCCTGGCGGGTCTCCGGCGGCACCATCACCGATGTGCCGCGCTACGCCTGGCGGGGCGCGATGCTCGATGTCTCCCGGCACTTCTTCGGGGTGGACCAGGTCAAGCGCTACATCGACCAGCTGGCCCTCTACAAGATCAATAAGCTGCATCTGCACCTCTCGGACGACCAGGGGTGGCGGATCGCGATCGACTCCTGGCCGAAGCTGGCCACGCACGGCGGCTCCACTCAGGTCGGGGGCGGGCCCGGCGGCTACTACACCAAGGCCGACTACCGCGAGATCGTGCGCTACGCGGCCAGCCGTGAGCTGACCGTCGTCCCCGAGGTCGACATGCCGGGCCACACCAACGCGGCGCTCGCCTCCTACGCGGAGCTCAACTGCGACGGCGTCGCCCCGCCGCTCTACACCGGCACCGAGGTCGGCTTCAGCTCGCTGTGCGTGCCGAAGGAGGTGACGTACGACTTCGTGGACGACGTGATCCGCGAGCTCGCCGCGCTCACCCCCGGCCGCTACCTCCACATCGGCGGGGACGAGGCCCACTCGACCAGCCACGAGGACTATGTGGCCTTCATGGACCGGGTGCAGCCGGTGGTCGCCAAGTACGGCAAGACGGTGGTCGGCTGGCACCAGCTGACCGGTGCCCACCCCGTGAAGGGCGCGATCGCCCAGTACTGGGGGACGGACGGGAGCGAGAAGGAGGTCGCGGACGCGGCCAAGGCGGGCACCCGGCTGGTCCTCTCCCCGGCCAACCGCGCCTATCTGGACATGAAGTACGACGCCAACACGCCGCTGGGGCTCGACTGGGCGGGGTACGTCGAGGCGAAGCAGTCCTACGACTGGGACCCGGGCACGTACATCAAGGACGCCCCGGAGTCCTCGGTGCTCGGTGTCGAGGCGCCGCTGTGGTCGGAGACCCTCCAGACCAGCCCGCAGATCGAGTACATGGCCTTCCCCCGCCTCCCCGGCATCGCCGAGCTCGGCTGGTCGCCCGCGAGCACCCACGACTGGGAGGACTACCGGGTGCGGGTGGCGGCACAGGGGCCGCGCTGGGACGCGATGCGCATCGCGTACTACCACTCCCCGCAGATCCCCTGGCCCACGAGCTGAGGCCGCCGCCCGGCCGAGGCCCGGGGCTCCGCCCCGGGCCCGCCTGGGTGGATCGTGACGCCTGCGGCGGGCTGTTCCCCTCCCCGCCCCTTCCCGACACCTGACGCTATGCGGCTCCGTCGCGTGGGAGGCTCCGCCGCGTGGGGGACTCCGCCCCAGATCCTGGGGTCCGGGGAGCTCCGCCCCAGACCCTGGGGTCCAGGGGCGAAGCCCCTGCCACGCGGTGGAGCCGCATGGCGATGCCGAGGGAAGGGGCGGGAGCCGGACACCCCGCAGGGGTGCCCCGCCCTACGGGTGGCGCCCCGGCCGGGGCGGGCGTCCGCCCCGGCCGGGCCCCGTCGGTGCTCAGCTCGCGAAGCCCAGCTCCCGGGCGATCAGCATGCGCTGGACCTCGCTGGTGCCCTCGCCGATCTCCAGGATCTTGGAGTCCCGCCACATCCGGGCCACCGGGTACTCGTTCATGAAGCCGTAGCCACCGTGGATCTGGGTGGCCTCGCGGGCGTTGTCCACCGCGACCTCGGAGGAGTAGAGCTTCGCGATCGCCGCCTCCTTCTTGAACGGCTCGCCGAGCACCAGCCGGGAGGCCGCGTCGCGCCAGGCCACCCGGGCCATATGGGCGCGCATCTCCATGTCGGCCAGCTTGAACTGGATCGCCTGGTTGGCGCCGATGGGGCGGCCGAACGCCTCGCGGGTCCTGGCGTACGCCACCGACTCGTCCACACAGCCCTGGGCGAGCCCGGTGGCCAGGGCGGAGATCGCGATCCGGCCCTCGTCCAGTATCCGCAGGAACTGGGCGTAGCCCCGGCCCTCCGCGCCCAGCAGGTTCGCGGCCGGGACCCGGCAGTCGGCGAAGGACAGCTCACGGGTGTCCGAGGCGTTCCACCCCACCTTGGAGTAGGGGGCGGCGACGCTGAAGCCGGGGGTGCCGGACGGCACGATGATCGAGGAGATCTCGGGGCGGCCGTCCTCCTTGCGGCCGGTGACGGCGGTGACGGTGACCAGTGCGGTGATGTCCGTACCGGAGTTGGTGATGAAGCACTTGGTGCCGTTGATCACCCACTCGCCGGTGGCCTCGTCCAGCCGGGCCGTGGTGCGGCTGGCGCCCGCGTCCGAGCCGCCGCCGGGCTCGGTCAGGCCGAACGCGCCCAGGGTCTCCCCGGAGCAGAGCCCCGGCAGCCAGGTACGCTTCTGCTCCTCCGTGCCGTAGAGGAAGATCGGCATCGCGCCGAGCGAGACCCCCGCCTCCAGGGTGATCGCCACCGAGGAGTCCACCCGGGCCAGTTCCTCCAGGGCGAGGCAGAGCGCGAAGTAGTCCCCGCCCATACCGCCGTACTCCTCCGGGAAGGGCAGGCCGAACAGGCCCATCCGGCCCATCTCCCGGACGATCTCGTACGGGAACTCATGGTGCTCCCAGTACTCCCCGATCTTGGGGGCTACCACGTCATGCGCGAACGCCTCGACGGTGCGGCGCAGTTCCTCGTGTTCGGGGCTGAGTCGGTGGTCGATCGGCATGGCTCAGATCTCCTTCTGGGAGAGGGCGCGGACGGTGCGGGACGGGCTGGGTCGGCCCAGATGCCGGGCCATCCACACGCTGGTGGCGGTGAGACGGCCGATGTCGACCCCGGTCTCGATGCCGAGGCCGTCGAGCATCCACACGAGGTCTTCGGTGGCGAGGTTGCCGGTGGCGCTCTTGGCGTAGGGGCAGCCGCCGAGGCCCCCGGCGGAGGCGTCGACGGTGGTCACGCCGTGCTCGAGCGCGGCGAGGGTGTTGGCGAGGGCCTGGCCGTAGGTGTCGTGGAAGTGCACGGCCAGCCGGTCGTTCATGACCCCCGCCTCGTTGAGCGTGGCCAGCAGCTCCCGCACATGGCCCGGGGTGGCCACGCCGATCGTGTCGCCGAGGCTGATCTCGTCGCACCCCATGTCCAGCAGGCGGCGGCTGACCGAGACGGTCTGGGAGATCGGGACCGGGCCCTCCCAGGGGTCGCCGAAGCACATCGACAGATAGCCGCGCACGGCCACGCCCGCGTCCTCGGCCTTGGCGACGACCGGCTCGAACATCTCCAGCGCGCCGTCCACCGTGCGATTGAGGTTGGCCTTGGCGAAGGACTCCGTGGCGCTGGCGAAGACGGCGATCTCGCGCGCGCCCAGCGCGAGCGCGCGGTCCAGCCCGCGCTCATTGGGCACGAGCACGGGGAGCCGGGCGTCCACGTCGTCGATGAGCCGCATCAGCTCCTCGGCGTCGGCCAGTTGGGGCACCCACTCGGGGTGGACGAAGCTGGTGGCCTCGATGGTGGTGAGACCGGCCTCGGCGAGCCGGTGGATGAACTCCGCCTTGATGGCCGCCGGGACCAGCGCCTTCTCGTTCTGCAGCCCGTCCCGGGGGCCCACCTCGTGGATCCGGACCCGGGTGGGCAGCCCGGGGGCCGGGACGGTCATGGGGAGGGTCATCACTCACGCTCCTCGCTCTGGTGCGGCTCGTGCGGGGTGACGACCGCCAGCAGCTGGTCCATGGCGACCGTGCTGCCGGGGGTCACATCGAGCTCGGTGACGGTGCCGTCGTGCGGGGCGGAGATGAGGTGCTCCATCTTCATCGCCTCGACCACCAGCAGGCCCTGACCCGTGGTGACCTCGTCGCCGACGGCCGCCTTGACGACGGTGACGGTGCCGGGCATGGGCGCGGTCAGCTCCCCGGCGTGTGCCGCGGCGGCACCTCCGCGCAGCGCCTCCTCCACGGGGTCGTGCCCGGCCACGCGCCAGGCGTCCCCGTCCCGCCCCAGCCAGTGGCTCGCGCCGTGCGCGGCATGCCGGAAGCGGTGGGTGACCCCGCCGAGGTCCAGCAACACGGTGCCCTCGTCGAGGGCGACGAGCCGCGCCCGCACCGTCGCGCCTGCGCTCCCCGCTGTCCCTGCCTCGCTGCTTCGGTCCGTCCGCGGGCCACTCGTGACGGTGCCGACGGTGCCGCTGTCCGCCGCCCGCGCGGCCACGACGCCGCCCGCCCCGGTGTCGGCCGCCACCGAACGGGCTGGTGCGGCGGTCCGGCCAGCCACCTCCGCGGGCCGGGGGGCCCCGGCCGCCGCACCCCGTGGCCCGCCGGGCCGGTCCGCGCCGGATGGGGGAGACGGGGCGTGGCCGCCGGGCGCGGCGGGGGCCTGCCCGGCGGTCGCCCCGGCCGCCGCCGGGGCGGAGTCGTCGGGGTGCTCGATGCGCAGTTCCGCGTCGTGGGCGCGGCCGCGGACACGGACCGTTACCGGCGGGTGGCCCGCCACGCGCAGACGGTGGACCGTCCAGGCGGGGTCGGCGCCCAGCCGCCAGCCGGTCGGCACCGAGAACGGATCCACCCAGACGCCCGCGGCCGGGCCGCCGGGGCCGGAGCCGCCGGGCTCCGGGCGCCCACCGGATCCGCCGCCACGCAAGGTGGCGGGCTCCAGGGCCGCCTGGCGCAGCAGGGCCGCCGCCGCGTAGACCTCCTCCGGTATGGCCGCCGGGATCAGCCGGGCCGCCGCACGGTCGACCAGGCCGGTGTCGAGCTCGCCCGAGGCGACCGCCGGATGGGCGGCCAGACGGCGCAGGAAGCCTGTGTTGGTGTCCACGCCGAGAACGGTCAGGGAGCCGAGGGCGGCGCGCAGCCGGCGCAGGGCGGTGGGGCGGTCGGGGCCGTGGGCGATGACCTTGGCGAGCATCGGGTCGTAGACCGTGCCGACCTCGGTGCCCTGGCTCAGCCCGGAGTCGACCCGCACCCCCTCGCCCTCCGGCTCGTCCAGCGCCAGCACGGTGCCGGCCGAGGGCAGGAAGTCCACCCGGCCGTCGGCCGCCGCGCGGGCGGTCTCGGCGCAGATACGGGCCTCCACCGCATGGCCGCCGGAGGCGATGTCGGTCTGGCCGAAGGACAGCGGCTCGCCCGCGGCGACGCGCAGCTGCCACTCCACCAGGTCCAGGCCGGGCCGCCCGCCGACCGACACCGTCAGCTCGGTCACCGGGTGCTCCACCTGGAGCCGGGTGTTCATCTCCATGAAGCAGTACGCGGACGGATCGTCGCCCGGCACGATGAACTCGACGGTGCCCGCGCCCACATAGCCGCACGACCGGGCGGCCGCCACCGCGGCCTCGCCCATCCGCGCCCGGGTGGCCTCGTCCAGCAGCGGACTGGGCGCCTCCTCGATGATCTTCTGATGGCGGCGCTGCAGCGAGCACTCGCGCTCCCCGAGGTGGACCACGTGCCCCTGACCGTCCGCCAGCACCTGGATCTCGATATGCCGTGGCCGGTCGATCCAGCGCTCCACCAGCAGCGTGTCATCGCCGAAGGCGCCGCGCGCCTCCCGCCGGGCGGCCGCGATCTCGTCGGCGAGCAGCGCCTCGTCGCGGACCAGGCGCATGCCCTTGCCGCCGCCGCCCGCCGAGGGCTTCAGCAGCACCGGCATCCCGATCTCCCGGGCGGCGGCGGTGAGCTGCTCGTCCGTCAGCCCGCTGCCCGAGGAGCCCGGCACCACCGGCACCCCGGCCGCGCGCACGGTCTCCTTGGCGCGGATCTTGTCGCCCATCAGCTCGATGGCCCCGGCGGGCGGGCCGATGAAGGCGAGCCCGGCGTCGGCGCAGGCTTGGGCGAACGCCCCGTTCTCCGCGAGGAAGCCGTATCCGGGGTGGACGGCCTGGGCGCCGGTGCGCGCCGCGGCCTCCAGCAGCCGCTCGATGGACAGATAGCTCTCCGCGGCGGGGGCGGGGCCGATCCGCACCGCCGTGTCCGCCTCGCGCACATGGCGGGCGTCCGCGTCCGCGTCGCTGTAGACGGCGACCGAGCGCACCCCGAGCCGCCGCAGGGTGCGGATGACGCGCACGGCGATCTCACCGCGGTTGGCCACCAGGACGGTGTCGAACATCGCGGGCGACGGGCCGGTCGCCTTCGGAGCACTCATCGGGTGCATCCCCCTCACATCCGGAAGACGCCGTAGCCGGGCGCCACGGGCTCGGTGGCCGTACGGCCGGGCAGCGGTGCGTTGGCGCAGGCCGTAAGGGCGAGGCCGAGCACCGTGCGGGTCTCCAGGGGATCGATCACACCGTCGTCCCACAGCCGGGCGGTGGCGTAATAGGCGTTTCCCTGTGTCTCGTACTGCTCGCGGACCGGGGCCCGGAACGCCTCCTCTTCCTCGGCGCTCCACTCCTCCCCGCGCGCCTCCATCTGGTCGCGCTTGACGGTGGCGAGCACGGAGGCGGCCTGCTCACCGCCCATCACGGAGATCTTGGCGTTGGGCCACATCCACAGGAAGCGCGGCGAATAGGCCCGGCCGCACATCGAGTAATTGCCCGCCCCGTAGGAACCGCCGATGACGACCGTGAGCTTGGGGACGCGGGTGCAGGCGACGGCGGTGACCATCTTGGCGCCGTGCTTGGCGATACCGCCCGCCTCATAGCTGCGGCCCACCATGAAGCCCGAGATGTTCTGCAGGAAGACCAGGGGGATGCCGCGCTGGTCGCACAGCTCGATGAAATGGGCGCCCTTCTGGGCGGATTCGGAGAACAGGATGCCGTTGTTGGCGACGATGCCCACCGGGTGGCCCATGATCCGCGCGAAGCCCGTGACCAGCGTGGTGCCGAACTCGGCCTTGAACTCGGCGAACCGCGAGCCGTCCACCACCCGCGCGATGACCTCCCGCACGTCGTACGGCGTGCGGGAGTCGACCGGAACCGCCCCGTAGAGCCCAGCCGGGTCCACCGCGGGCTCCTCGGAGGGCTCCAGCGGCCACGGCGGCGACCCCTGGCGCATCGGGGACGGTGGCAGGGTGGCGACGATGGAGCGGACGATCCGCAGCGCGTGGGCGTCGTCCTCGGCGAGGTGGTCGGTCACCCCCGAGACCCGGGAGTGGACCTCGCCGCCGCCCAGCTCCTCCGCCGAGACGACCTCACCGGTGGCCGCCTTCACCAGCGGCGGCCCGCCCAGGAAGATCGTGCCCTGCCCGCGCACGATCACGGCCTCGTCGCTCATCGCCGGGACATACGCCCCGCCCGCCGTGCAGGACCCCATCACCGCCGCGACCTGCGGGATCCCGGAGCCGGACAGCCGCGCCTGGTTGTAGAAGATCCGCCCGAAGTGGTCGCGGTCAGGGAAGACCTCGTCCTGCATGGGGAGGAAGGCGCCGCCGGAGTCCACCAGATAGACGCACGGCAGGTGGTTCTCCAGCGCGACCTCCTGGGCGCGCAGGTGCTTCTTCACCGTCATCGGGTAGTACGTGCCGCCCTTGACCGTGGCGTCATTGGCGACCACGACCACCTCACGGCCCGAGACCCGCCCGATCCCGGCGATCACCCCCGCCGCCGGGGCCTGGCCCCCGTACATCCCCTCGGCCGCGAGCGGGGCCAGCTCCAGGAACGGGGAGCCCGGATCCAGCAGTGTGTCCACCCGGTCGCGCGGCAGCAGCTTGCCGCGCGCGGTGTGCCGCGCCCGCGCCTTCTCCCCGCCGCCCAGCCGCGCCACGGCCAGCTTCTCGCGCAGCAGCGCGGCCAGCTCGCGGTGCCCGGCCTCGTTGGCCCGCCAGGCGTCGGACCCCGGGTCGGCGCCGCTGCGCAGCGCCGGTGCCTGCTCCATGGCTACGAGCCCCCTCGCTCGGTCCCGCTCGGTACCGTTAGTGAACGTTAACTAGTCACCACCAGGTTAACGACCACTAACCCCGCTGTCTAGAATTGAGGTCATGAGCACGCAAGCACCCGCCCCGACCCGCCGTGAGCAGATCCTCAAGGAGGCCGCCCGCCTCTTCGCCGAGCGCGGCTTCCACGGCGTCGGCGTCGACGAGATAGGCGCCGCGGTCGGCATCAGCGGCCCCGGGCTCTACCGCCACTTCCCCGGCAAGGAGGCGATGCTCGCCGAGCTGCTCGTGGGCATCAGCGGCCGGCTGCTGACCGGTGGCAAGCGGCGGGCCGCGGAGGGGGAGGGCGCCGGGCGCGCCCCCGCTGAGGTGCTGGACTCGCTGATCGAGGGGCATATCGACTTCGCCCTCGACGACCGCCCGCTGATCATCCTCCACGACCGCGAGCTCGACCGGCTCCGGGACACCGACCGCAAGCTGGTGCGCTCCCTCCAGCGGCAGTACGTGGAGCTGTGGGTCGAGGTGGTGCGCGAGGTCTACCCCCGGCTCGCCGAGGCCGAGGCCCGCGCGTGCGTCCACGCCGTCTTCGGGCTGCTCAACTCCACGCCCCACCTCGGCCGCCCGGGAGCCCTCCCGGGGCGCGCGGCCACCGCCGCCCTGCTGCACCGCCTGGCCCTGGGCGCCTTCGAGGGCGCCCATGGCGCGGACGGTGAACCGGGCTCCGCGGAGGCTGGACAGGCTCGGTAACTCGCGGGTAGCTTTCACTGAGCAAGCGCTTAGGTGAGCGTTGCCAAGTCATCATCGAGGAATCACGACGGCGGCCGGGCGGATCCGCGAGAGCGGCGGCGGCTTAGCCGCGAGGAGGGCCACGCCAATATGCGCCGTACGGTGTTCAACGAGGACCACGAGGCGTTCCGGGAGACCATCCGCGACTTCATCGCGGCCGAGGTCGTGCCGTACTACGACGAGTGGCGGGAGGCCGGTCAGGCCCCGCGCGAGTTCTACAAGAAGCTGGGCGAGCTCGGTGTCTTCGGCATCGAGGTGCCGGAGGAGTACGGCGGGGCCGGCGAGACCAGCTTCAAGTTCAACGCCGTCATCACCGAGGAGACCGCCCGCGCCGGGGTCAGCTTCGGTGGCAGCAGTGTCCACACCGCGCTGTGCCTGCCGTACCTGCTCAAGTACGCCAACGAGGAGCAGAAGCGGCGCTGGCTGCCCTCCTTCGTCACCGGCGACATGATGACCGCCATCGCCATGACCGAGCCCGGCACCGGCTCCGACCTGGCGGGCATGAAGACCACCGCCAAGCTCTCCGAGGACGGCACCCACTACGTCCTCAACGGCGCCAAGACCTTCATCACCGGCGGCGTCCTGGCCGACCGGGTGCTGGTCTGCGCCCGCACCGCCCCGGCCACCCCCGAGGACCGCCGCGGCGGCATATCCATCCTGGTGGTGGACACCAGGAGCGAGGGCTACGCGGTCGGCCGCAAGCTGGAGAAGCTGGGCCTGAAGACCTCCGACACCGCCGAGCTCTCCTTCACCGACGTCAAGGTGCCGGTGGAGGACCTGCTGGGCGAGGAGGGCAAGGCGTTCGGCTACCTCGCCCACAATCTGCCGCAGGAGCGCCTGGGGATCGCCGTCGGGGCGTACGCACAGGCCGCGGCCGCCGTACGGTTCGCCACCGAGTACGTCCGGGACCGCACGGTCTTCGGCCAGCCGGTGGCGTCGTTCCAGAACACCAAGTTCGTGCTCGCCGACTGCAAGTCCGAGGTGGACGCGATGCAGGCGGTCGTGGACCGGGCCCTTGACGCGCACGACGCCGGTGAGCTGACCGCCGCCGACGCCGCCTCCGCCAAGCTCTTCACCACCGAGCGCGCCGCCGTCGTCATCGACAAGTGCCTGCAGCTCCACGGCGGCTACGGCTACATGATGGAGTACCCCATCGCCCGGCTGTACGCGGACACCCGCGTCAACCGGATCTACGGCGGCACCAGCGAGGTCATGCGGTCCATCGTCGCCAAGTCGATGGGGCTGTGACGACCGTCATGACCAGCGGCAACAGGACCGCAATACGGGTCTGCAAGACTGCTTGAATCATGAATGACGCACTTCAGGGACTCCTCGATCTGCTCGATCTCGAGCAGATCGAGGAGGACATCTTCCGCGGCACCAGCGACGCCGCACCCCTCGTACCGCGGGTCTTCGGCGGTCAGGTCGCCGCCCAGGCCCTGGTCGCCGCGGGGCGCACCGTGCCCGAGGACCGCTCGGCGCATTCGCTGCACGCGTACTTCCTGCGGCCCGGCGACCCCGGGGCGCCCATCGTCTACACGGTCGACCGGATCCGGGACGGCCACTCCTTCACCACCCGCCGGGTGGTCGCCGTCCAGCACGGGCAGCCGATCTTCCACCTCTCGGCCTCCTTCCAGCTGTACGAGGACGGCCTCGAGCACCAGGAGCCGATGCCGGACGTCCCCGACCCGCTCTCCCTGCCCACCGCCGAGGAGCTGCTGCCCCGCTATGAGCACCTCTTCCTCGGCCCCGGGGTGACCGAGCGCATGCTCCAGGCGCGGGCCGCGGTCGATCTGCGGTACGTGGACGAGCCGCCCTTCGGCAGCGTCGGACAGCCGCGCGAGCCCAAGTCGCAGGTGTGGTTCCGGACCAACGGCAAACTGGACGGCGCCGCCGACCACCCCCTGCTCCACGTCTGTCTGGCGACCTATGTCTCCGACATGACGCTGCTGGACTCCGTGCTGCTCGCCCATGGGCGCGGCGGCTGGGCGGTCGGCGACATCGTCGGGGCCAGCCTGGATCACGCCATGTGGTTCCACCGGCCGTTCCGGGTGGACGACTGGCTGCTGTACGACCAGGAGAGCCCGTCCTCGTCCGGCGGACGCGGGCTCGCCAAGGGCCGTATCTTCACCGCCGACGGGCGGCTGGCCGTCTCCGTGATCCAGGAGGGGGTCATGCGGGTGCCGCGCGCGACGAAGAAGTGAGCGCGGCGGGCGGCGGGACGGCCCGGATCCCGCGGCCGCCGGCGGGGGCGGCCCCGCGCCGTCGGAAACCGGGCTGACCGGGCCCTCGGGGGGCCGGCCCGTCAGAACTGGGCCGTCAGCCCCGCCGCGTCCAGCACGTACGCCGCCATCGGGTCGTAGAACCTCGGGTTGGTGACGTGGTCGTCCAGCGGGACCACCACCGACAGCGTGCCCTCGGACTCGCCGAGGAAGAGCGCCGGGTCGTTGCAGTCCGCGTAGCCGACCGCGTCGATGCCCCGCTGCCCCGCGCACCCGGCCCAGCCGTGGTCGGCGACCACCAGATCGGGCAGCGGCCGCCCCTCGTGGGCCAGCCCGTCGAGGATCGCCGCCATGGGCGCGGGGGAGTGGGTGTGCCACAGCGTGGCGCCCCGCTCCAGCATCGCCACGTCGCAGAACTGGAAGACGTACCCCTCGTCCGCCTGCAGCCCGCCCGGGATCTCCACGATCTCGCATCCCGCGGCCCGCAGCGCCGCCGCAGTGGCCCGGTGGACCTCCAGCAGCCCGCCCGGGTGCCCGGTGGCGAACAGCACCCGCTCGCTCGCCTCCGCCGCCTTCCGCAGCACGGACGCCATCCGGTCGAGCGCGGCGACGGTCAGCTCGGGGTCGATGGTGTCCTGGCCGGAGCGGTGCTGCGGGTCGTCCACCACACCGCACCGCTCGGCCATGACCGCCAGCACGTCCTGCTCATCGGTCCAGCGGTCGCCCAGCTCCAGGCCCAGCCAGTAGTGGCGGTCGCCGTTCGCGAGCTTGCGGTAGTGGGAGAGGTTGTTCTCACGCGGGGTGGCGACATCACCCGCGATGCGCGTACGGACGAGGTGGTCGATCAGTTCGGCACGGCTGGGCACGGCGCTGGGTATCGGCATGTGGCCCATTGTCGCCTCTCCGACCGGGGAATGGGGACATCCGCCGCCGGTCGGGTGTGACACGATCATGGCGAAATGCCGGATGTCCGCCCGGACGACCGCCGCCTGTCCGCCCGGACGGCCGCCCGGCCCCCGCACCGGGCCGCTAACGGCCGGACCGACGGCTCCTGGCGGGGCGACGGGCGGCCCGGCCCCCACGGTGGGGCTGCGGCGGCACGGGCGCGCTGATGGTCACGGGAACACCGGAGGGCTCCCGCGCGCCGGTGATCCGGGTCAGTTCGGGGTCGGCGGAGTGGACCCGGGCGGTCCGGGGGGTGATGCCCGCGTCGGCCAGGAGGCGGACCATGTCCCGGCGCTGGTCCGGGGTGACCAGCGTGATGACGCTGCCGGACCCGCCCGCACGGGCCGTACGGCCACCACGGTGCAGATAGTCCTTGTGGTCCGCGGGCGGGTCGACGTTGACGACGAGATCGAGATCGTCCACATGAATGCCCCGGGCGGCGACGTTCGTGGCCACCAGCGCGGTGACATGGCCGGACCTGAAGTGGTCCAGGGTCCGGGTGCGCTGCGGCTGGGACTTGCCGCCGTGCAGCGCGGCCGCCCGTACGCCGCTGGTCAGCAGATGCCGGGTCAGCCGGTCGACGCCGCGCTTGGTGTCCAGGAACAGGATGACGCGGCCGTCCCTGGCGGCGACCCGGGTGACGACCGAGCGCTTGTCGGTGTCCGCGATGTGCAGCACATGGTGTTCCATCGTGGTGACCGCGCCGGCGGACGGGTCGAGCGAGTGCACGGCCGGGTCGTGGAGGAACTGGCGCACCAGCAGGCCGATGTTGTGGTCGAGGGTCGCGGAGAACAGCAGGCGCTGGCCGTCGGCGGGGACCTGCCGCAGCAGCCGGGTCACCTGGGGCAGGAAGCCCATGTCGGCCATCTGGTCGGCCTCGTCGAGGACCGTGGTGCGCACCTGGTCCAGTCGGCAGTCGCCGCGGTCGGTCAGGTCCTGGAGGCGCCCCGGGGTCGCGATGACCACCTCCGCGCCGGCGCGCAGGGCGTCGGCCTGGCGGTTGATCGACACTCCGCCGACCACGGTGGCCGGACGCAGCCGCAGCCGCCGGGCATAGGGGGCGAGCGCCTCGGCGACCTGCTGGGCCAGCTCCCGGGTGGGGACCAGCACCAGGGCGAGGGGGCGGCGGGGCTCCGCGCGCTGCCCGGCGGTGCGGGCCAGCAGGGCGAGGCCGAAGGCGAGCGTCTTGCCGGAGCCGGTTCGGCCACGGCCCAGGACGTCCCGGCCGGTGAGGGCGTTGGGGAGGGCGGCCGCCTGGATCGGGAAGGGCACGGTGACGCCCTGCTGGGCCAGCTCCGCGAGCAGCTCCTCCGGCATGTCGAGCTCGGAGAACGAGGTGACGGCGGGCAGCACCGGGGCGGAGCCGGGCGGCAGGGCGAATTCGTTTCCGCCGGTGGCGCGGGGACGGCCCGCGCCGGTGGAACGGGAGGGTGCCGGCTTTCTGCGGGACGAGCGGGACGAATGGGACGAGCGGGGGAAGCGGCTCAATGCGGTGCCTTCTGCTGGGCGCGGTCTGCGGAAACGCGTACGAGCCGGGGCCCGCACCCCTTCAGGTACGGGCCCCGGCTCGTGACAGGCGCTGCGATCAGGCGGGAACGATGTTCTCGGCCTGCGGGCCCTTCTGGCCCTGGGTGACGTCGAAGGTCACCTTCTGGCCTTCCTGGAGCTCACGGAAACCGCTGGTGGCGATGTTCGAGTAGTGGGCGAAGACGTCGGCGCCGCCACCGTCCTGCTCGATGAAGCCGAAACCCTTTTCCGCGTTGAACCACTTCACGGTGCCAGTAGCCATGTCCTTCTCCTTCATATGGGGCCGGTCCGGGAATGCGCGGGAAGCGCATCCCGAGTCGCCGAAATGACCCCATCCGGAAATGACCGGCAAAAACAAGTAATGCGCCTGAGGCCACATAGCGTCAGGCGCACATAAGTCCATGGGTACCAAAACTGCAACTGATGAAGAGCCTACCACGTGCCGCCTCGGAGTGGCGGGAACCAGGCTCCGCGCGGCGCGGGGAGGTCAACTTAAGCGTTGACTTATATAAGCGAGGGCTGGCATAGTCCGGATGTGCACGCACTCGATGTCCTCGGGGACCCCGTCCGGCGCCGGATATTGGAGCTGCTCGCGGAGGGGGAGCGGTCCTCCGGCGAGGTCAGCTCCGTCGTCCGGGCCGAGTTCGGCATCTCGCAGCCCGCCGTCTCGCAGCATCTGCGGGTGTTGCGGGAGGCCGGGTTCGCCTCCGTGCGGGCCGAGGGCACACGGCGGTTGTACGCCGTCGAGGCCGCGCCCCTGCGGGAGGTCGACCGGTGGCTCGACCGGTTCCGGGGCTTCTGGGAGCAGCGGCTGGACGCGCTGGGGACGGAACTGGCGCGGGGCAAGCGGCAGCGGCGGCTCGATCAGGGGCGCGGCGGCGACAGTGGAACCGATGCGGAGACATGAGTCATGAGTGAGATCGTCGACCAGATCAACCACGTCCATCGCGAGGTCGGCACCCGTGAGGTGCCTGACGGCGAGGCCCGTACCGTCCTGCTGCGGCGCACCTACGACGCCGCGATCGAGGACGTCTGGGACGCGTGCACCGACCCGGAGCGGATCAGCCGCTGGTTCCTGCCGGTGAGCGGTGACCTGAAGCTCGGCGGCCACTACCAGCTGACAGGCAACGCGGGCGGTGAGATCCTGCGCTGCGAACCCCCGCGGCTGCTCGCGGTGAGCTGGCTGTTCGGCGAGAACCCCGGCTTCAGTGAGGTCGAGGTCCGGCTGACCGCCGAGGGCGAGGAGCGGACCGTCTTCGAGCTGGAGCACGTCGCCGTCGTACCGCCCGGGATGTGGGACCAGTTCGGCCCCGGCGCGGTCGGCGTCGGCTGGGACGGCGCGCTGCTCGGCCTCACCCTGCACCTGACGGGCGAAGGCGCGCCCGCCGACCCGGAGGCGTGGCAGGCGTCGGACGAGGCACGGGAGTTCATGACCCGCAGCAGCGAGCGCTGGGGCGCGGCGTACCGAGCCTCGGGGGCCCCGGCGGAGGTGGCGGCATCGGCGACGCGGGCCACGACGGAGTTCTACGTGCCCGCGCGGTAGGCGCGCTCACGCAGTGGCCCCGGCGACCCCGTCGGGGCCACTGCGACACCCGGAACCGATCCCCGGTCCGAGCCGGAGGTCAGGGGCCCGGCCCCTAGGAGATCTTGACGAACAGGTACCACACCACCCCGTACCTCTGGCAGTACCACGGAAGCGGCTGGCTGTAGCCGGCTATCCCGCACTCGTACTCCGTGAGGTACTGCCCCGCGACGACGTAGCCTTGCGCGCCGGCCGGGGTCTTCGCCTGTGCGACCGGCTCGGAGGGGACGGCCTGCGCGGGCGCGGCCATCGCTCCAAGGGCGAGTACGGCCCCCAAGGCCGTACAGGTGAGGGCATAGCGGATACGCATGACCTACTCCTCATCCTTCTGGTGTCGTGGTTGGTGTGCGGCGCGGGTCCCGGGCGGTCAGTCCACCGTGCTCGGACGAGGACCGCCCGAGGGCTGTGGGAAGGCTCGGCTCACAGGATGCCGAGGGTGACGGTGCCCGTCCTTGCCGGTCCGTGCCGGGTCCTTGACGATGCGTGCACGCTTCGGGCGGACCGCCGCCCCCTACCCGTCATACCTGGGGACTACCGCGGAGATGCACTCCCCGGTGGGACGCCAACCACACGGCCGGCTCCATACCTTCCGTATCCACGACACCCGTTGGTACGGAAGGAACAGCCATGGCGTCCCGTCTTCGCCGCGCCCTGCTCGCGGCGCTCGTCACCGCCTCGGTGGTGGCACCCCTGGTGGGGGCCGCAGGGCCCGGTGAGGTGCCCGCGCCCGCGCCGGTGGCGCTGGGGCCGGTGCGCGTCGCGGGCCTTGAGCACCGGTACGCGGCCAACCGGGAGGGGATCCGGGCGGCCGAGGTGACGGCCGCCCGGCACGGGGACCGCAAGCGGGCGCGGGCGCTGCGGAAGATGCGGGAGGCGTCGCGGCACTTCCTGTCCTTCGACGGGCGGGACGGGGGCCGTGCCGTCGAGGTGTACGGGGACCTGGGGCGGGCCACGCGCCTCGCCGTGCTGGTGCCGGGGTCGGACACCAACCTGGAGACGTACGGCCGGTTCCGGGACGGGGCCCTCGCGCTGAGCCGTCAACTCGGGAGCCATACGGCCGTCATCGGCTGGCTCGGCTACAAGACGCCCGGCACCGTGGCGCCCGAGGTGCTGACCACCGGCCGGGCCGCCGGCGCGGCCCCCCGACTGGCCGCATTCGTACGGGAGTTGAACGCGGCCGTACCCCGCGCCCGGATCTCGCTCCTGTGCCACTCCTACGGTTCCGTGGTCTGCGCCCGGGCCGCCCGGGGGCTGAACGCGGCGGACATCGTCCTCTACGGCAGCCCGGGGACGGGGTACGACGACGCCCGGCAACTGCACACCCGGGCCACCGTCTGGGCCGGGCGGGGCGGGAACGACTGGATCGGCGGGGTGCCCCATGTGCGGATCCCGCTGCTGGGCACGACCATCGGCTTCGGAACCGATCCGGTCTCCCGGCGGTTCGGCGCGCGGATCTTCGACGCGGGGGACGTCGGGCACAGCGACTACCTCGAGCCCGGGTCCGTCGCCCTGGCGAGCATGGGCCGGATCGTGGAGGGCCGCGATGCGTGAGGCCCTGTCCGGTCGGATCAGCGTGCGGCGTCTGGTGCGTGTTGCGATCGCAAGGCGCCGGACCGCCCTCGTGGCGGAGCCGCGTGGGCGTTTCGGCAACGCGGCGAGCCCGCGTGCCAGGCGTCGCCCGCCCGGCCGGGGATATGACACAGGCTCTGAGACGGCGCGTGACCCGATCCGGCCGCGTGACCTCGTCCGGCGGATCGAGGCCGCCACCCTGCCCGGCCGCGACCGCGCCGTGGACGGCCTGCGGGCCGTCGCCATCCTCGGCGTGGTGCTCGGCCACTGGCTGGTGACCGCCCTCGTGGCCGACAGCGGCACCCTGCGCGCCGCCAGCCCGCTGCTGTACCAGCCCGAACTCACCCCGGTCTCCTGGGTGTTCCAGACCCTCGCGGTGTTCTTCCTGGTCGGCGGGCAGATGGGCGTCAAGAGCCACGACAGCGCCCGGTCCCGGGGCGTCCCCTACCGGCGGTGGCTGCGCGCCCGGCTGGTCCGGCTGTTCCGGCCGGTCGCCGCCGTGCTCACGGTGTGGGCCGTGGCGTCGGGGGCGCTGCTCGGCGCCGGGGTGAGCCTGCTGACCGTGCACACGCTGCTCAAACTCGTCCTGTCCCCGCTGTGGTTCCTGCTGGTCTACGCGGCGCTCACGGCCGCGACCCCGCTGGTGGCGCGGCTGCATCCACTGTGGCCGCTCGCCGCCGTGCTCCATGTCGACCTGATCCGGTTCGGCTTCGACGGCCCCGCCTGGCTCGGCTGGGTCAACCTGGCGGCGGGCTGGCTGGTCCCGTACTGCCTGGGCGCCGCCTGGGGCCGCGGCCGGCTGCGCGGGCGGACGGCCGGGTGGGTGCTGCTGACCGGGGGCGCGGCGGTCACCGCCGGGCTCGTCCTGCTCGGCGGCTATCCGGCGGCGATGGTCGGGGTGCCGGGCGCCCCGGTCTCCAACCTCAACCCGCCCACCCTGGCGGCCGTCACCTTCGGGCTCGCCCAGTGCGGCGCGGCTCTGCTGCTGCGCGGCCCGCTGCGCCGGGTGCTGGCCCGGCCCGCCGCGTGGGCGGGGGTGGCGCTGGTCAACCTCGCCGCGATGACCGTCTTCCTGTGGCACCAGACCGCGATGATGGCGGTCAGCGTGACCACGCTGCGGCTCGCCGGACCGCAGACCGGGCTGCACACCGTGCCCGACGGCCCCGGCTGGGTGCTCGCCCGGCTGGGCTGGCTGCCGGTGTTCGCGGGGGCGCTGCTGATCTGCTGGGCGGCGTTCCACGGGTACGAGGCGGGGCGGCCGCGGAAGGGCGGTGGCGGGATCGTCCGCGGTGGCGGCCCCGCCGTGGGCGGCGGCGGCCGGGTCGTCCGCGAGGGACGTCCGGGGAAGCGGGCACAGCAGGCACGGCACGTGGAGCGGCGAGGTGTCTAGAGTCAAGGGCATGACAGGCGGCAAGGTCGCGGACCGGCTGGCGGGGGGCCTGCGCGCCCTGCCGCGCACGATGGGCGAGGCCCTGCGCGCGATGCCGGGCATCCTGCGCGAGGACCTGTGGACGGTGGCGCGCGATCCGCTGCCGCGGATGCGCTGGCTGGGCCGGTTGCCCCATGGCCATGCGGTGTTCTTCGCGGTGATCATGGGCTGGCTCAGCATGGCGCAGTTCCAGGAGCCCGCCCGCCCGGGGTCGGCCCAGGACCCGGTGCCGCTCATCTGGTTCGTCGTACTCGAGGCGGGGGCCGTCCTCGTGGCGCTGACCCGCCCCATCGCCGCGTGGTGGCTCTCGACCGTGATGCTCCTGGTGACGGCGCTGGCCGTGGACGACCGCGTCCCGCCCCAGATGCTCTACCCCTGGAACTTCGGGCAGATCGCGCTGCACACCTTGGTCCTGTTCCTCCTCGCGCTGCGGGTCCGCCCGCGGATCGCCGCCGAGGCGCTGGTACTGACCATGCTGGTGGGGGCGGTCACCTCGGCCCTCGCCACCCGGCCCCACGCGGACGGCCTGGACGAGGCCATCGTGTCCTTCACCACCGCCGTGGTGGTGGGCGCCGCGCTGCGGGGCCGCCGGGTGGCGCGGACCCGGCTGGTCGAGCAGGAGGAGATCACCGCGGAGGAACGGGCCCGGCGCACCCTGCTGGAGGAGCGCAACCGGATCGCCCGGGAGCTGCACGACGTGGTCGCCCACCACATGTCGGTGATCTCCATCCAGGCCCAGGTCGCCCCGCACCTGGCCGAGAACCCCTCCGACGAGCTCAAGGAGAACCTCGCGGGCATCCGGCAGAACGCGGTCGAGGCGCTGGCCGAACTGCGCCGCGTGCTGGGCGTGTTGCGCTCCGAGGACGCCCTGGCCGACAGTGCCCGGCACACCCCGCAGCCGACCCTGGACCGGCTGGACGAGCTGGTGGGCACGGTGCGGGGGACCGGGATCGCGATCCTCACCGATGTCACCGGGGAGCGGCGGCCGCTGCCACCGGGCGTGGAGCTGTCGGCGTTCCGCATCGTCCAGGAGGCGCTGAGCAATGTGATGCGGCACGCGCCGGGCGCGAAGGCGCGGGTGGAACTGGGGTACCGGCGGCGCGGGCTGACCGTCCGGGTGGTCAACACCGCGCCGGACCGGCCCGCCCCGCCCTCGCCGGGCGCCGGGCACGGGTTGCTCGGGATGCGGGAGCGCGCTGGGATGCTGGGGGGCGAGCTGACCACCGGCCCGACGCCGGACGGCGGTTACGAGGTGATCGCCGTGCTGCCCACGGACCACCCCGCCCCGTCCGCCGCCGCGCCCGAGACCGCTGAGGACCCCGTATGACGACGACCATCCGCGTCCTGATCGCCGACGACCAGATGATGGTCCGCCAGGGCTTCACGGTGCTGCTCAACGCCGAACCGGACATCGAGGTCGTCGGCCAGGCCGTGGACGGCGCCGATGCCATCGCCCAGGTCGCCGAACTCGACCCCGACGTGGTCCTGATGGACATACGGATGCCGGGGGTCGGCGGTATCGAGGCCACCCGCCGGCTCACCGAACCCGCCGGCGCCACCGTCAAGATCCTCGTTCTCACCACCTTCGACCTGGACGAATACGTCTACGAGGCGCTGCGCGCGGGCGCGTCCGGATTTCTGCTGAAGGACGCCTCGGCGGACGAGCTGGCCCATGCGGTGCGGGTGGTGGCGGCCGGTGACGCGCTGCTCGCGCCGAACATCACCAAGCGGCTGATCGGCGAGTTCTCCCGGGTGACCGCCGCCGCCCCGCGCGGGCCCCTCCGGGACCGGGTGGGCGATCTGACCGAGCGCGAGACCGAGGTGCTCACGCTGATCGCCCAGGGGCTGTCGAACGCGGAGATCGCGGCGCGGCTGGTGGTGGCCGAGCAGACGGTGAAGACCCATGTGAGCCGGATCCTGTTCAAGCTGGGGCTGCGCGACCGGACCCAGGCGGCGGTCTTCGCGTACGAGACGGGGCTGGTGCGCCCGTCCGCGTTCTGAGCCGCTCCTCCTGTCGATCTTGTTCCCGTATGTGAACTAATCTTCAGGTGTTGAAGACATCCCGTCATCCATTGACCTGCCGTGTTCACCTCTTTATCTGTCTCTTTATACACATCT
>NZ_JAEEAP010000879.1 GCF_016103465.1 Streptomyces sabulosicollis | reverse complement strand
GGGTACCGGGGCCGGGGTGCCGGTGCGCGGTCGAGGTGATCGGCGGCGCTCTGGCCGATCTCGCGGCCCAGGGGCTCGGCCCGGACGGTCTCTCGATGACGACCCCGAGCCCCATCGCCTGCGCACGTACAGCGTCGAGACGATGCTCGTCTGGTACCAGGTGATTCCGCATCGCAAGCGCGTCTGCATCAACCGCGTCAATCTCTGGTCATCACGCCCGCCTCCGGGCGTGGCAGCCAGGCGCCCGGTGGGCGGTGGAGCCAGCCGGACGTGGTGGCGAGCGTGTGGGCCGCGGCATGGAGGGCGTCCAGGCCGGGGTGGGTGAGCCCCTTGCGCCACACGATGGAGACGGGCGAGAGCGGAACGGGCTCGGTGAGAGGGCGCAGCACCGCGCCGGGGAGCCGGGTGAACACCTCGCTGGCCAGCACCGACCAGCGGCGCTTGGTCACCACCCGGATGAACTCCTCGTCCCCGTCGATCTCCGGGAAGGGCTCCGCCATCGCGATCCCGCGCCCCGCGAAGAGCTGGGCGGCCAGGTCCGTCCACTCGGTGGTGGTGGGGTTGCCCGCCGCCGCGTACAGGGTCTCGCCCGCGAGCGCGGACAGCGGGACCTCCTCGAGCCCGGCCAGCGGGTGGTCCTCGCGCAGGACCACGGCGATGCGCTCATGGCGGATCAGCCGGTGGTCCAGCCGGGCGAGCACGGCGGGGTCGAGGCCGCGGGCCCGGCCGAAGGAGACGTCGAGGCGACCGCTGAGGAGTTCGGCGGCGGCCCCGGCCAGTCCGCTGTGGAAGCGGGCCACCAGCTCGGTCTCGGGGCCCAGGCCGCGCCGGGCCTCCGCCAGCACCTGGCTGCCGGTGCTCACCGGGGCGCTCACGTCCACCAGCAGCGGGCGGCGCCCGTCCCCGCTGAAGGCCGCCGCCAGGTCGTCCTGGGCCTGGAGCACCCGCCGGGCGTGCGGCAGCAGCCGTTCGCCCGCGGCCGTGAGGGCAACCTGGCGGGTGGTGCGGGCGAAGAGCTCCGCGCCCAACTCCCGCTCCAGGCGCCGTATGTCGCGGCTGAGGGCCTGCTGGGCGACGTAGAGGCGGGCGGCGGCGCGGGTGAAGTGCAGCTCGTCGGCGACGGCGGTGAAGGCGCGCAGCAGGCGCGGTTCGATGTCCCGGTTCACCCGCACATGGTGACCGAGGCCACCGGCACATGGTGACCGAAGGCACCCGCACATGGCGACCGAGGCCACCGGCACATGGTGACCGAAGGCACCCGCACATGGCGACCGAGGCCACCGGCACATGGCGACCGAGGGCACCGGCACATGGTGACCGAGTTCGCCCACACGTGGTGCCCGCGTTCATCGGCACACGAAGACGGAGTCCACCCGCACACGGAGACCGCGTCCACCCGCACACGAAGACCGGATCCGCCCTCACACGGAGACCGAGTCGCCCCTCGGCCCCCGCCCGGCCAGCATTGACAACACCTGCCTCTTATACACATCTCCGAGCCCACGAGACACTCGCTCAACTCGTATGCCGTCTTCTGCTTGAAAAAAAAAAACAACGATAGGTTGAGTGCATCCATCCCGCTCCAGGGACTGTATGAGCAGCCGGTTATCCGGCGGCGCGACGCTATTTGGGTTGTCATCGGTAGCGGGGATGTTTGTCTTTTTTATC
>NZ_JAEEAP010000878.1 GCF_016103465.1 Streptomyces sabulosicollis | reverse complement strand
GGCGTCGGGGATCGGGGTGGCGGTGCCTCACCACGGCAGCGGCGCGGTGTGGGAGATGTCGAAGAAGCCACCGCCGCTGTAGACCAGCGGAGCCAGCTCCTCATGGCGGGCGGACACCACCCGGCCGGTGAAGACGGTGTGGCTGCCGGCCTCCAGCCGTTCGCCGATCTCCACCTCGAGCTGGGCGCAGGACCGGTCGATCAGCGGGGCGCCGAACTCGCCGGGGGTCCAGGACAGCCCGGCGAACTTGTCGTCGCCCTTGGAGGCGAAGGTCTTGGCCACATCGAGCTGACCGGCCGCGAGGATGTTGATCCCCAGATGGCTCGCCCGGTGCAGCGCGGGGTGGGTGGTGGAGGCGCGCTGCACACAGACCAGCACCATGGGTGGATCCAGCGAGATGCTGGCGAACGCGTTCACCGCGAGCCCCCGGGGCTTGCCGTCGTCGTCGCAGGTCACGACGGTGACACCGGTGATGAACTTACGGTGTACGCCACGGACCAGATCGGCGTCGACGGCCGCCTGCTGGGTGGTGGTGACGATCCCGAGCGCCTCCAGCAGCTGGCGCGGGTCCCAGGTCACCCACTCCTCGCTGACCACGCCGTGGTCGAAGCGGGTGAAGGTGGCGCCGGAGACCTCGACCGGCCTGCCGGTGGCCGGGACCCCGAGGAAGTCGCCGGTGTGACTGCCGGTGCTGCGCCAGCGGATCGCCAGCGATGCGCCGTCCTCGACGATCTCCTCGATCTCGGTACGGAGATCCGGGAAGGCCCGGCGGATGGCGCGGATGGACTCCTTGAACTGCTCTCGGTCCTGGGGGGTCGCGGCGGGCCCGCGGCGGCGTACATAGGCGGGGCTGAGCAGCTGGTCGAGCGCGTCGACCTGGCCCCGGTCCCAGACCGCCTGCCAGGTGGAGCGGATGCGGGCGGTGCGGTCAAGAGTGTGCGTCATGACGTCTTCCCTCAGTCAGCTCTTGTATGGCAGAGGACCGTAGAAAGGCCGTCGACGGCTGTCAACACCTGGGGACAGATGAGCCGAGAAAGTTCCGAGCACTCGCTAAAGGCACAGGTCAAGGTTGTTTTCCTGGTGTTGACCCTTGACGGGCCAGATATGGACTCCTAGCCTCCCTGCCATGGCACAGCGTGACCCGGAAGAACAGGACGGACGCTGCATGCGCTTCTCGATATTCCACAACCTCGGTGCCCCGGGCCGTCTCGGCGAGTACGCCGAAGTCATGAAGGAGGCCCGGGAGTTCGCGGTCGCCGCGGACCGGGCGGGCTTCTGGTCCACCTGGTACACCGAGCACCACTTCGGGCACGAGGCGATCGAGATCACCCCGAACCCGGTGCTGATGGGGGCGGACATCGCCGCCCGTACCGAACACATCCGGATCGGACAGGCGGCCTCGATCGCCACCTTCTGGCACCCGCTGCGGCTGGCCGAGGACATCGCGATGCTCGACCAGCTCTCGGGGGGCCGGGTCGAGGTCGGCCTCGGCCGGGGGCTGTACGGCCGCGAGGCGCTCAACCTCAACGCGCTGGCCGATCCGCGCGACCAGGAGCAGAACCGCGCCCTGTACGACGAGACCGTGGAGATCCTGCGCAAGGCGTGGAGCGGCGAGTTCTTCTCGCACCAGGGCCGGTTCTACGAGTTCCCCTCCCCCGGGGTGAAGTGGAACCA
>NZ_JAEEAP010000877.1 GCF_016103465.1 Streptomyces sabulosicollis | reverse complement strand
CTGCGGGTGCGGTGTCGCTGTTGCGGGAGTCGGTGGAGTGGCCGGAGTCCGGTCGTCCCCGGCGGGCGGCCATCTCGTCGTTCGGCTTCAGCGGCACCAACGCGCACACCATCATCGAGCAGGCCCCGGCCGCCGAGGACGAGACCCCGCGTGAGGTGGCGGCGGTGCCTGGCGTGGCGTCGTGGCCGCTGTCGGCGAAGACCGCCGACGCGCTGCGTGCGCAGGCCGTGCGGCTCCGTTCCTACCTGGGCGAGCGGCCGGAGCTCGCACCGGCCGACCTCGGCTACTCGCTCGCGACCACGCGCGCCGCGCTGGACCACCGCGCGGTGCTGGTGGCCGACGACCGCGAGGGTTTCCTGCACGGCCTGGACGCCCTGGCACGTGGCGAGTCCGGCGCGGAGGTGATCCAGGGGTCGGCCGCTGTCGGCAAGGTGGCGTTCCTGTTCACGGGGCAGGGCAGTCAGCGGCTGGGGATGGGGCGTGAGCTGTACGACGCCTATCCGGTGTTCGCGGAGGCGTTCGACGCGGTGTGTGACGCGCTGGACGGGCACCTTGAACGGCCGTTGAAGACGGTGGTGTTCGGGGATGACGCGTCCGCGCTGGATCAGACGGGGTTCACTCAGCCCGCGTTGTTCGCGGTCGAGGTGGCGTTGTTCCGCCTGGTCGAGGCGTGGGGTCTGAAGGCGGACTTCCTGTCCGGTCACTCGATCGGTGAGTTGGCGGCCGCGCATGTGGCGGGTGTGTTCTCGCTGGCGGACGCGGCGAAGCTGGTGGCCGCCCGTGGGCGGTTGATGCAGGAGCTGCCCGCTGGCGGCGCGATGGTCGCGGTGCAGGCGTCGGAGGACGAGGTGGCGCCGCTGCTGAACGAGCGGGTCAGCATCGCCGCACTCAACGGGCCCACGTCGGTTGTGATCGCTGGTGATGAGGACGCTGCGCTGGACATCGCTTCTGGTTTCGAGGGGCGGGGTCGTAAGACCAAGCGGCTCGCGGTCAGCCACGCGTTCCACTCCCCGCGTATGGACGGAATGCTGGAGGCGTTCCGTGAGGTGGCCGAGGGGCTGGCCTACGGGGCTCCGCGTATCCCGATCGTCTCCAACCTCACGGGTGAGCTGGTCTCCACCGAGGAGATCACCAGCCCCGACTTCTGGGTGCGCCACGTCCGGGAAGCCGTGCGCTTCCTCGACGGCGTGCGGACGATGGAAGCCCAGGGCGTCACCACCTACCTCGAGCTGGGCCCGGACGGTGTCCTGACCGCCATGGCCCAGGAGTGCGTCACCGACGCCGAAACCGCTGGGTTCGCCGCCGTGTTGCGGGCCGGTCGGCCCGAGGCGCGGGCGGTGCACGCCGCCGTGGCGCGGGCGTACGTCCGTGGCGTGGCCGTGGACTGGGCTGCCGTCTTCGCCGGTACGGGCGCGGCTCGCGTCGAGCTGACCGACCTGCCGACGTACGCCTTCCAGCGCCGCCGGTACTGGCCGCAGGCGTCGGCGTACGGCGTGGGCGGCACGGCGGGGCTGGGGCTGGCCGCCGTGGACCATCCGCTGGTCGGGGCGGCCGTGCCGCTCGCGGGTGGCGAGGGGCTGCTGCTCACCGGGAGGCTCTCGGCCCAGACCCATCCGTGGCTGCTTGATCACGCTGTGATGGGTTCGGTGCTGCTGCCGGGTACGGCCTTTGTGGAGC
>NZ_JAEEAP010000876.1 GCF_016103465.1 Streptomyces sabulosicollis | reverse complement strand
GGGCCTGGGGCGCGGCCCCACCCGGGACCAGCCCCATCGGCGACCAGCCCACGCGGGGCCTGGGGCGCAACCCCACCAGGGGCCTGGGGCGCGGCTCCGCCCGAGGTCTGGGGCGCAGCCCAACCAGGGGCCTGGGGCGCACCCCCACCGGCGACCAGCCCGCGCGGGGCCTGGGGCGCAGACCCACCCGCGACCAGCCCGCACGGGGCCGAGACGCAGACCCACACGGGGTCTGGGGCGCAGCCCCGCCCGGGGCCTGGGGCGCAGCCCCGCCCGGGGCCTGGGGTGCAGACCCACCCGCGACCAGCCCGCGCGGCGCCGAGGCGCAGCCCCACACGGGGCCTAGGGCGCAGCCCCGCCCGGGGTCTGGGGCGCAGCCCCGCCCGGGGCCTGGGGCGAAGCCCCACCCGCGACCAGCCCGCGCGGCGCCGAGGCGCAGACCCACCCGGGACCTGGGCGAAGCCCCACCCGGGGCCTGGGGCGCAGACCCACCCGCGACCAGCCCGCGCGGCGCCGAGGCGCAGCCCCACCCGGGACCTGGGGCGCAGCCCCACACGGGGGCCTGGGGCGAAGCCCCAGTTTCGGGAAGGGGCGGGGAGGGGAGCCGCCCGCCGCAGGCGGCACGATCCGTCGGACAGGCCCTAATGGGCCCTAAGGGGGCACCACCCCCTGGCGCAGAGCCGCCTCGCTTTGTATCGTGAAGGAACAAAGTGGTTCCGCCCGTTTTCCCTGACCGGCGGGCGGAGCCGCTTGTTTCCCTTTCCGTTGTGTCTTTCCGCGCCCCGCTTCCGCCTTCCGCGCCCCGCTTCCGCTCTCCGCGGCCCGCTTCCGCGCTCGCGACCAGGAGTCCCGATGTCCCTCACCGCCCGCGCACTCCTCCTCGACATGGACGGCACCCTGGTGAACTCGGACGCCGTGGTCGAGCGCTACTGGCGGATCTGGGCCGCCGAGCAGGGGCTCGACCCCGAGCGGGTCCTCACGGTCGTCCACGGCCGACAGGCCCACGCCACGATGGCCGCGCTGCTCCCGGACCGCCCGGTGGAGCGGAACCTGGCGGACAACCGCTGGATGCTGGAGCGCGAGACCGCGGATCTCGACGGCGTCGTGCCGGTGCCCGGCGCGCCCGCCTTCATGGCCGCGCTGGCCGCACTTCCGCACGCCCTGGTGACCTCCGCCGACGAGGCCCTCGCCCGCGCCCGCATGGGCGCCGCCGGACTGCCGATGCCGGAGGTGCGGGTCACCGCGGAACGCGTCGGCGCGAGCAAGCCGGACCCGGAGGGCTTCCTGAAGGGCGCGGCCGAGCTGGGCTTCGCCCCCGCCGACTGCGTGGTCTTCGAGGACTCGGAGGCCGGTATCGCGGCGGGCCGGGCGGCCGGGATGCGCGTCGTCGGCATCGGCCCGCGCGCCGGGGCACACGCTCCGGACGCACATGTGCGGGACCTGGAGCAGGTGCGGGTCGAGGCCCTGCCCGACGGCACGGTACGACTGCACTTCCGGGACTGAGCACCCCGGGGCCCGCGCCGCGCGGCACTCACGCCCCGGCAGCCGCGTCCGGGCGCCCCGGACACCTGGGCACCTCGGACACTGGGCGCCTCGGACGTCCGGCCACCTCCGACACCTGGGCACCTCGGACGCCTGGGCGCCCGGCCACCTCCGACGCCCGGGCTCCGGCGGCCCCCCGCCCCT
>NZ_JAEEAP010000875.1 GCF_016103465.1 Streptomyces sabulosicollis | reverse complement strand
GGGCGAGGTGGGCGTGGCGGCTGAGGCGGCGTTCGCCTGGCCGATGCCGATGAGCGGCAGGGCGACGCCGGCGCCGCCCGCGGTGATCGCGAGCGAGGCGCGGGAGACACGGTGGGGGCGGGGCCGGCGATGACGTCCTCGTGCGGCCATGGAGTCCTTCTTCCTGTCCTGGTACGGCAGTTGGCGAGTGCGATGGCTGCCGAACAGTAATCCCAGGGTTCTGGCCCGGACAAGGTGTTCGGATGTTTGCGGTAGAGAATCCAATGTGAGGGATGTGAGCGCCGACGCGATCAATGTGCCCCGGACATAAGAGCCCGCGCGCGGGGAAGGGAGACCAAGGGGGAATGCGCGGGAGACATGGGGGCACCCGCCCTGGACACCGGTGCCCCGGCAGACGGAGGATCTCGGGAGGTCGCTCATGAGTCAACGGAACGGTTCGGCTCCTCGGCGCACGACGGCATCGCGGTCCCGGCCACCGGTGTTATGCGCGCTGCTGGTCGGCGCGCTGGCCACGGTCACCGCCTGCGGCAGCGACACCGGGGGCGGGGACTCCGCCCAGCGCGCCTCGTCCGTCACCTCCGCCTCCTCCGCCGCGCCACCTTCCTCCCCCTCGGCCGCCTCCTCCGCCTCTTCCGACAGCGGGTCCTCCCGGAACGAACGGCCCGCCTCGAAGACCGCGCAGTCCCCTCCGTCCTCGGCGCAGCCCTCGCACCCGCCCTCCTCGCGGCCCGCCGCCGCGTCCGGTGTGCGCCGCGTCTGCTCCAAGGCGCAGCTGACGCTGGCGGTCGGCCGGATGGACATGGGCGCCGGCAATGTGTACCTGCCCCTGGTGTTCACCAACAGGTCCTCCACGACCTGCACCCTCACCGGATATCCGGGTGTCTCGCTGCTCGACTCCACCGGCTCGGTGATCGGCGACCCCGCTACCCGGCGCGGCCCCACGCGCTCCCCGGTCTCCCTGCCGCCCGGCGCCAGCGCCTCGAGCAGCCTGCACACGCTCAACGAGGGCATGAACGACACCCCGTGCCGCCGCGCCGCCGCCCGGATCCGGGTCTATCCGCCGGATTCCTTCGATGCGATGAGCGTCTCGGCGCGATCGTTCCGCGTGTGCGGAGGCGTCTTCGAAGTCGAGGCGATGCAATCCGGAATGGGGGGATGACACCGGCATATCGGGGGGTTCGTTGACGTGCTGAGGTGTCCGAAAATCTTGACAACGCAGGCGCCGACTGGCCGTGTTCACCCTTTCGCAATCAATAGGGGTAGGCCACCATGGGGATGCCCATATGAGCCGTTGGGGAGCGTCCGGAGGGGGACGGTGTCATGGAGCGAGTCGCGACCGAGGTCGAGACGGAGTTGCTGGACCTTTCGGGGGCGACACTCGAAGACCTCGAGCGGCGCGAAGGGATTTCCGCGGTGACGGAGCGGCTGCTCGACATCGTCCGCTGCCCACCGACGGTCGGCGGCAACGCGTCGGCGTCGTCTTCGACCGGTACGTGCGTGAGTTAGCCGGCTATGACGTCCTCCGCCACGCGGGGTCTCAACCATCGTTTGCCGGCGGAGTGTTTCGCCGAGTTGGCACGGGGTTCCGGCGGCCCCTCGGCCGTCGCCGAACTGAGGTCGGGGCAGCGCAGCCGGGCCATGCTGCTGCTGCGCGCCCTGGTGGACACCGCCTCCGCGCGCCCCGCCCC
>NZ_JAEEAP010000874.1 GCF_016103465.1 Streptomyces sabulosicollis | reverse complement strand
CCGCGGCACCGGCCGTGGGGGCGGTGGGGGTGGCGGACCGGGTCATCTCCGGGGTGCACGGCTGGTCCCGCTCGGCGGACCACATGGACAGCCGTCCGATCCCCTTCTCCGCGGCGAACCGCGCCAGACCGGACGCGTCCTCCAGCGTGAAGGTCTCGCCGGTGACGTCGTTGACCCCGATCATCGGCGTCACGGTGAGGATCTTCCAGGCGGCGGCGTCGGACATGCCGAGCACCTCGCGGATCCGGGCCTGGGTGGCGGTGGCCGCCTGGACGGCGTAGTCGCCCATGTCGCCGGTGTGGTCGCCGCTGTAGTTCATCGCCATGATGTTGACGCCCGAGAGGATGACCCCCTCCTGTTTGGCGGCCTCCAACTGGGCGACGCCCTGCGGGGTCAGCCCGTCCGGCATGGTGGGCAGGGTGAAGGAGATGTTCAGGCCCTCGTGGGTGCGCTGGATCAGCGCGAGCGCCTGGGCCCGGCGGGCGGCCGCCTCGGCGTCGGCGAGCGCGTCGCCCTCCAGGTCGAAGTCGATCCTGGTCGCCTGGTAACGCTCGATCACCTCGGCGTAGGCGGAGGCGAGTTCGGGGACGTCGGCGCAGACGGTGGCGAGCTCGGTGCCCTCGGCGCCGCCGAAGGAGATCCGCACGTCGCCGCCCGCCCGGCGGACGCCCTCGATCCGGGCCTCCAGCGACTGGTCGTCCAGCGAGGTGCCGCCGTCCCACACCGGGGCGCAGCCGTCGCCCGCGACGACGAAGCCCAGTGAGAACTCCTTGACCCCGCGCGCCGCCGCGGCGGCCATGTCATAGCCCGAGTCCGACCAGGCGTTGACGTACGGCACGAAGTCGGCGGGCTGGCGCGCCGCGGGGGGCTGTGACGCCCGGGGCTGTGAGGGCGCGGCGTGCGGCTCGGGCGGCTGCTTCTGGTGTCCCGCCCATACGGCGATGGTGGCGCAGACCACCGCGCCGGCCACGGCGATTCCGCTCATCCGGGGGCTGGCCCTCATGGCTCTGGCTCCTTCTTGCGGTCCGGTACGAGGCACCGGGGGCCCGTGCCGCCCGTGCCGTTCTCCTCGCCAAACCTCGCATATTCGGTGAAACCTACTGAACTATGACACACCGCATGTTTGACTTATATGTCGCATGTCGTATTTTCTGCATTAGCCTCTTGCGTATGGATCCTCAGTCAGATGTGGCCGAGCGCGCGCCTTCGCGTCCCCTCCGCGCTGACGTGGCCCGGAAGGGGCCCGTGTTCGTGGACCTCTCCGGGCGCCGTGGCCGACTGGTACGACATGTGGGCGTGGTCGCGGGAGCCGCCTGCCTCGGCTATTCGGCGGTCCTGGGGCTGGGCTACGCGGGCGGTACGCCCTTCGCGCCGCAGACACTGATCCCCGGGCACCCCGTCGCCACCGAGGCGTTCGGCCGGGCGCCGACGCACGCCCCCGAGGGGCGTTCGGGGCCCTCCGAGCCGCGAGAGCGGCATGACGCGCACGCGTACGACGGCGACGACGAGGACGCGCCCACGCACCGTCAGCACCGGCTCGAGCGGCACGCCGCGGGGCGCCCGGAGCACCGGGACGCCCGGGAGCCCGTCGCCCTGCCCCCCATCACCACCCGGCCGCGGCCCGCGCCTCCGCGGCCCGACCCGCCCAACGCCCACCGCGCGGCGCCGCGGCACTCCCCCGCGCACCACCGCCC
>NZ_JAEEAP010000873.1 GCF_016103465.1 Streptomyces sabulosicollis | reverse complement strand
TCAATCGGATCACCCAGCTTCGTGCCCGTACCGTGCGCCTCCACCGCGTCCACCTCGGCCGCCGACAGCCCAGCACTCGCCAACGCGGCCCGGATCACCCGCTGCTGCGACGGACCATTCGGCGCCGTCAAACCGTTCGACGCACCGTCCTGGTTGATGGCGCTGCCCCGCACCACCGCGAGCACCTGGTGACCGTTGCGCCGGGCGTCCGACAGCCGTTCCAGCAGCAGCATCCCGACGCCCTCGGCCCAGCCGGTGCCGTCCGCGGCCCCCGCGAAGGGCTTGCAGCGCCCGTCGGGGGCCAGTCCGCGCTGACGGCTGAACTCGACGAAGGCGAGCGGGCTGGCCATGACCGTGGCGCCGCCCGCGAGAGCCAGTGAGCACTCACCCTGCCGCAGCGCCTGGGCCGCCCAGTGCAGCGCGACCAGGGACGACGAGCAGGCGGTGTCCACGGTCACCGCGGGTCCCTCGAAGCCGAAGGTGTAGGAGATGCGCCCCGAGGCGACGCTTCCGGCATTGCCCGTCATGAGATAGCCCTCGGTGGCCTCGCCGGCCTGCTGCACCGCATCGGTGTAGTCGTGGTAGGTCAGCCCGCAGAACACGCCGGTCTGACTGCCGCGCACCGACGCCGGGTCGATACCGGCCCGCTCCAGCGCCTCCCACGACGTCTCCAGCAACAACCGCTGCTGCGGATCCATCGCCAGCGCCTCACGCGGCGAAATACCGAAGAACTCGGGGTCGAACTCCCCCGCGTCGTACAGGAAACCACCCTCACGCGCATACGCCGTGCCCCGGTGATCGGGATCCGGGTGATAGAGACCCTCCAGGTCCCAGCCGCGATCGTCGGGCAGCCCCGAGATCGCGTCCCCGCCGCTGATGAGCAGTTGCCACAGCTCTTCGGGCGTACGGACACCGCCCGGGAAGCGGCAGCCCATCCCGACGATGGCGATCGGCTCGTCGTCGGTCGTGGCCCTGCGCGCCGACGACGTGTCCCGGGCCCGGTCGATGGCCGGGGTTTCGTCCGCGGCCTGCTCGGAGCCCACCACCTCGCCGAGGACGTGGCGGGCGACCGCGGCCGGTGTCGGGTAGTCGAAGACCAGCGTGGCCGGAAGCCGAAGACCGGTGGCGGCGTTGAGGCGGTTGCGCAGCTCGACCGCGGTGAGCGAGTCGAAGCCGATGTCGCTGAACGCGCGGTCGGGGGCGATCGCGTCCGATTCCGTGTGACCGAGCACGGCTCCCGCGTGGTCGGTCACCAGCTCCAGCAGGACGTCCTCCCGCTCGGACCGGGGCAGATCCCTGAGGCGCCGTACGAGGGCGGTGGCGCCGCCCTGGTCGTCGGCGGCAGCGTCGATCACCCGTCGGGCCGGAGCGCCGATGAGGTGGCGCAGCAAGGCGGGGGTGGTTCCGGGCCGGGCGTGTGCGCGGAGCACCGCGACATCCATGTGCGTCGGCACCAGCAGGGCGTCATCGGTGGTGTGTGCCGCGTCGAAGAGGGCCAGCCCCTCGTCGGCGGTCAGCGGGGTCATCCCGAACCGGGCCATCCGGGCCATGTCGACTTCGCCCAGGTGTCCGGTCATGTCGCTGCGTTCGGCCCAGAAGCCCCAGGCCAACGACACCCCCGCGAGCCCACGCGCCCGACGGCGTGCCGCCAGCGCGTCCAGGAACATGTTCGCCGCCGCATAGTTCCCCTGCCCCGCCG
>NZ_JAEEAP010000872.1 GCF_016103465.1 Streptomyces sabulosicollis | reverse complement strand
GACGGGCGAGGCGGGGGCCGGTGAGACGGGCCGGTGAGACGGGGGCCGGTGAGACGGGCCGGTGAGGCGGCGGGCCAGGTCAGTAACCGCGGACGTCGGGCCAGCGGCGCTGCACGCCCGAGCGGTCCAGGAGGCGGCCGAACTCCGCGAACCGCTTGTCCTCGGCCTGCACCTGGTGCGGTTCGACCCCCTCGTCCAGGCAGTGGGCGGCGAGGGCGCCGGCGACCTCTCCGACGTTCCACTCGACCGGGTGCAGCCGGTAGCAGCCGTTGGTGATGTGCGTGGTGCCGATGTTCTTCCCGGCGGGGAGCAGGTTGCGCACCCGGCGCGGCACCAGCGCGCCGAGCGGGATCTCGAACGGCACGGAACCGACGTCGATGTAGGTGTCCCCGCCCGTGGAGGGGTGCAGGTCGATGCGGTAGCCGCCGACCCCGACCGAGTCGCGGTAGCGGGTCCTGCCGTACGCCCCGACGACGTCGATCGCGACATCCTGCTCGACCACGGTCGTCACCGCCTTGATGCGCCGCGACTCGCGCACGTAGGCCGCCTTGGCCAGACCGTCCGCGGTGCCGGTGACGTCCGGGCGGATGCGCAGCCCCGGGAACCCGGTGCCGCCGTCCGCGCGCGGCGCCTCCGTCTGGAGCCAGTACAGCACCGACAGCGACAACTGGCGGGCCTCGCGCAGGGCTTCGGCCTCCTGGCCGATGTACGGCTTGAGCCAGTAGTCGTTCAGCGGCCAGTTGACGAGGGTGATGTCCGAGCCGAAGGCGCCCGGCCGGTGCAGCCCCCGGGCGAGGATCCGGCGGAACCCCCACAGCTCCTTGTCCCCGGCGTCGGCGCTCTGGTCGGCGCTGACCGCCAGCGGATCGAGGTCCGGATTGGGCACGAAGGTGCGGGGCACGGGCTCCAGGGTGCGCGGGTCGGGCGCCTCGAAGCCGAGCAGCGGCCCCGGCCAGAAGCCGGGCCGGTAGGAACGCCAGAAGTCGTAAGTCTCGGGCCGCTCCACGGTGTGGTCCTCACCCTCGTGGTACGAGAGCGCGAAACACACCGTGATGCCCTGCTGGTTGTCCGGCCGCGCCTCGGCGGGGGCGTGCGGCTCCCCGAACTCCTCCTGCGCCTCGGCCCCGCCTGCGTGCTCCACTCCGGCGAGCGCCAGCAGTTCACCGGTCTCGGTGGCGTCGACGACGTACCGGGCGGTGAACGTGGCCGGCTCACCGCCGCGCAGGTCGCGCACGGTCACCGCGCGGATCACATCGCCGTCCGCCTCGGCCGACACGGCGCGGTGCTCGGTCAGGACGGTCAGCAGACCTGCGGCCCGGAACGGGGCGAGCATGCCCTCCAGCACGGCCAGCGCCACCCGCGGCTCGTGGCACAGCTTGCTGACCCGGCCGGCCCCCGGGTTCAGCTCCGCGAGCCCCCGCGCCTCGGCGCGCAGCGGGTACCACTGGCGGTAGTACGCGCGGATCCCCTCACGCAGGGCGCGGTAGGTCGCCGTCGTGCCGAACTGCTCCACCCAGGGGTGCTCGTCCGGCGGCACCGCCTGCGCGGTGAGCTGGCCGCCGATCCAGTCCGTCTCCTCTGTCATCACGACGCGCCGGCCAGCCCGGCAGGCGGCGAGCGCGGCGGCGACGCCGCCGAGGCCGCCACCGACGATCAGGATGTCCGGTTCTGCGCTCACGGTGCTCCTCGTGGTGAGGGTGGTGTCTTGGGCGTCAGGGGG
>NZ_JAEEAP010000871.1 GCF_016103465.1 Streptomyces sabulosicollis | reverse complement strand
AAAATGCCTGTTCTTTTTTCCAAGCGGAAGGCTGCAAACGAGTTTAGTGAGTGTCTCGTGGGCTCGGAGATATGTATAAGACGCGGGCACCGGCCCCCGCGCCCGTCGCCCGTCCCGGTACGGGTCCGCGGGAACGGCCACGGCCGACCCGCTGCGCGCCGCCCACGCCCACTGCCAGTCGCTCCAGGACGCGCTGGTGGCCCTGCGCGACCACGGCCTGGAACAGGTGGCCGAATGGGGCCGCCACCTCGCCGCCACCCTCCCCGTCGGCGGCCGGCTGCTGGCCGCGGGCAACGGCGGCAGCGCCGCCCAGGCCCAGCACCTGACCGCCGAACTCGTCGGGCGCTACCAGCGGGAGCGGTCCGCCTACTCGGCCATCGCCCTGCACGCCGACACCTCCGCCGTCACCGCCATCGGCAACGACTACGGCTTCGAGGAGCTGTACGCCCGTCAGGTGGCGGCGCACGGCAGGCCCGGGGATGTGCTGATGCTGATGTCCACCTCCGGCCGCAGCCCCAACCTGCTGGCCGCGGCCGACACCGGCCGGGCCGCCGGACTGTCCGTGTGGGCCATGACCGGCCCGCGCCCCAACCCGCTGGCCTTCCGCGCCGACGAGGCCCTGTGCATCGGCTCCGGCTCCACCGCGACCGTCCAGGAGGCGCATCTGGTCGCCCTGCACCTGCTGTGCGAGACCTTCGACCACGAGATCGGGGTGCTGGGCGGGGCCGCGTCCGTGGACGGGGTGGTGACGCCGTATCCGTCCCCTGACCGGAGGTGAGAGCATGACCGCCGCCGCCCCGCGACCGCTCGTCGTCGTCGGAGACGTCCTGCTGGACCAGGACATCGACGGTGCGGCCACCCGCCTGGCGCCGGACGCACCGGCACCCGTCGTCGATGTGGACGTGGACCGGAGCCGCCCCGGGGGAGCGGGGCTCGCCGCCATGCTCGCCGCGCGCCAGGGCCGCGAGGTCGTCCTGGTCACGGCGCTGGGCGACGACGCCGCGAGCCAGACCGTACGGAACGCGCTGACACCGGGCGTGGAGCTGGTGGAGCTGCCGCTGGACGGCACCCTGCCGGTCAAGACCCGCATCCGCGCGGGCGGCCGCCCGCTCGTCCGCGTCGACCGTGGCGGCGGCACCCCCGGGAACCCCGGGGCGGACGCCCTCGCCGCGCTCCGGGACGCCCGCGCCGTGCTGGTCGCCGACTACGGCCGTGGCACGGCCGCCGCGCTGCGGCAGCAACTCGGCGCCGCCGCCCGCCGGGTGCCCCTGGTCTGGGATCCGCATCCGCGCGGTGAACAGCCCGTGCCCGGCGCACGGCTCGCCACGCCCAGCGCCGCCGAGGCCCGCGCCCTGCTCGGCGCGGCCCGCCACGCGCTGTCCGGCGACGCGGACTCGCTGCACGCGCACGGCGGCCGGGGCGCCCGGCTCGCCGAGCGCTGGCGGGCCGCGGCGGTCGCCGTGACCCTCGGCGAACGCGGCGCCGTGCTGGCCCTCCCGCACAGCGAGAACCCCATGTACGTGCCCGCGCCCCACAGGGCCCAGGGCGACCCCTGCGGCGCCGGTGACTGCTTCGCCGCCACCGCGGCCGGGGCCCTGGCCGACGGGGCGCTCCCGGAGGAGGCGGTGCAGCTCGCCGTCGCCGAGGCGGCCGAGTTCGTCACGGCGGGCGGCGCCGGGAACCCCGCCCTCTGGGATCGGTCTCTTATACAAATCTGACGGTGCCGA
>NZ_JAEEAP010000870.1 GCF_016103465.1 Streptomyces sabulosicollis | reverse complement strand
GGGCTTGGGCGCCGGGCGGGGGCCCCAAGCCCCCAGCGGCCGCCGCCCCGTCGTCGCCGCTCTGATGCTCGGCATGGCGCTGGCGGCGCTGGACTCGACCATCATCTCCACCGCCGTCCCGCAGATCGTCGGTGACCTCGGCGGCTTCTCCGTCTTCTCCTGGCTCTTCTCCGGCTATCTGCTCGCCGTCACCGTCTCCCTGCCGCTGTACGGAAAGCTCTCCGACACCTTCGGCCGCAAGCCGATCCTGCTCGCGGGCGTCGTGCTCTTCGTCATCGGCTCGCTGCTGTGCGCCGGTGCCTGGAACATGGCCTCCCTCATCGCCTTCCGGGTCGTCCAGGGGCTGGGCGGCGGGGCGCTCCAGGGCACCATCCAGGTCGTCGCCGCCGACCTCTACCCGCTCAAGGAACGCCCGAAGATCCAGGCCAGGCTCTCCTCGGTCTGGGCACTGTCCTCGGTGGCGGGCCCCGCGATCGGCGGCCTGCTCGCCGGATACGCCGACTGGCGCTGGATCTTCCTCATCAACCTGCCGATCGGCGCCCTGGCGTTCACCCTGATCACCCGCCATCTGCACGAACCGCGACGGCACCGGGAGAGCCGCCCCAGGGTCGACTGGGCCGGGGCGCTCGGCGTGTTCCTCAGCGGCGGGCTGCTGCTGACCGCCCTCGTCCAGGGCGGGGTGGCCTGGAGCTGGCTGTCCGCCCCGTCGCTCACCATGCTCGGCGGCGCCGTGGTGTGCGCCGCGGCCACCGTATGGATCGAACGGCGCGCCGCCGAACCGATCATCCCCGGGTGGGTCTGGCGCCGCCGCACGATCTCGGCGGTCAACGTCGCCTTCGCCGCGCTCGGTCTGCTGATGATCGCCCCGACCGTCTTCCTGCCCACCTACGCCCAGTCGGTGCTGGGGCTCGGACCGATACCAGCCGGGTTCGTGCTCTCCACGATGACGCTGAGCTGGCCGATCGCGGCCGCGCTCAGCAGCCGGGTCTACAACCGCGTCGGCTTCCGGCGCTGTGCCATCACCGGGATGACGGCCGCCACGCTGATCCTGGCCGCCTTCCCGCTGCTCCCCTATCCGGGCGCCGCCTGGCAGCCCGCGCTGATCATGCTGCTGCTGGGGGGCGCGCTCGGGCTGTTCCAGCTACCGCTGATCATCGGGGTGCAGTCGTCCGTCCAGTGGGCCGAGCGCGGCACCGCCACCGCCTCGATCCTGTTCTGCCGCCAGGTCGGCCAGAGCGTCGGGGCGGCCCTCTTCGGCGCCGTCGCCAACGCGACCCTGGCCTCCCGGCTCACCGAAGCGCCCGCCGCCATCCGGCCGGGGCTGCCCGACGACCTGGACTCGGTCTCCCGCGCCCTGGAGCACCCCGGCGCGCTCACCGACCAGGCGGCCGACTATCTGCGGCGGGCCGTGGACACCGCCGTCGACCACGTCTACCTGGGCTCGGCGACCGCCGCGCTACTGGCGCTGCTGGCCCTGGTGTTCCTCGTCCCGCGCCGCTTCCCGGTCCGCACGGAGGCCGAGGCGGACGCGGAATCCTGACGGCGGCGGAACGCGACTGCGGCTGGCCGGTGTCTGAGCCGGACGCGGCTGGCCGGGGCCTGAGCCGGACGCGGCTCGTCGGTACCTGCGGGGTGTCCGGTGGGTCTTTCCCCTCCCCGCCCCTTCCCGTAACCAGGGGCTCCGCCCCTGGTTACGGGAAGGGGCGGGGAGGGGAAAGACCCACCGGAC